>NZ_CP053382.1:1924684-2245465 GCF_014931605.1 Halomonas sp. MCCC 1A13316
GAGGATATCGGACTCGCTCATGATCAGGACTTCCTCGCCATCGATCTTCTGCTTCTCGACGCCAAAGCCTTCCTTGAAAATCACGGTGTCGCCGACCTTGACGTCCAGCGGGCGAACGTCACCGTTGTCGAGAATCCGGCCGTTACCGACGGCGAGCACTTCGCCACGAGTCGGCTTTTCCTGGGCATTGCCCGGAAGCACGATGCCGCCAGCGGTTTTTTGCTCTTCTTCAACGCGACGGACGACGACGCGATCGTGCAAGGGACGGATGTTCATTGCTCACGTTCTCCTGATGGTCAGTTGTGCCATGGCATGCATGGCGGTTCATCAATTCCTCCCGGTCGAACCGGAAGGGGGAGGGCGAGGACGCCTTCCTTGTTGAAGATGCCGAGTTCCACTCGGCACCGTAGCCTTGTGCTGACCGAGAAATGGGGCCGGGCAAATCCCTTTCAAGGGCCAGCGGTAAAAATTTTTTGCCTGGGCGATTCCCTGGTACGGGCTAGCGGCGTGGCTCGTTGCGACTGATGAAATCGCCTTCCAGCGGTTGTCCGTCACTGCCATTCGGCTGTTCGTCATTCGCACTGCGCTCATACCCATCGCTCTCGGGGCGGTGCCAGTCGTCGCTGCGCCCCGGGTTGCCTTGCGGTCCACGCTGGGCCACTCCAAGCACACGCAAGTTGAGCAGTGCCATCAGGCGTGCAAGCAGACGGCGTGCGCCGGGCAAGACGCAGAGCAGGCCGAGTGCATCGGAAAGGAAACCGGGTGCGAGCAACAGGGCGCCGCCGAAGATCAGCGCCGCTCCCGTCAACAGTTCGCTCGAGGGCAGCTCGCCTTGTGCCATGCGTTGGCGAGCGCGGGCGAGAGTGGCGGTGCCCTGCTTTCGAATCAGATAAAGCCCGATGAAGCCGGTGGCGAGAACCAGCGCCAGAGTGGACAGGAGGCCGATGTGGCTGCCAACGGAAAAGAGCACGATGAAGTCGAGCAGGGTGAAAAGCGTAAAGAAGATCAGTAACGGCATGTCGTCTCCGGAGGTGGCGTTCTGCTGATCATGGGGGCGATTGGAACAAATGCAAGCGTATTGGTCGATTGGCGTGAGTTCGTGATAATCTTGTGCTGCAATGCACAAAAAAACGGCTTCGCCCTCAAGTCGACTGAGCTTTCTGCCGAAAAGACAGCATGGCGAAAAGAATATGAGCGCAGCGGGACGAACGTCTTTGCTCTTGAATCGAACGGGCTTCGAACCGGCTCACTACTTACAGGGGACAGCGAATGAAACTGGACAAGACCGTGATAGGCATTACCGGCGGCGCCAGGGGCCTTGGTTTCGCCATGGCGCGTCGCCTGGGTCGTCAGGGCGCCACGCTGGCGCTGTTGGACATGGACAGCGACGCTCTGGACAAGGCTGTATCCACGTTGCATGCGGAAGGCATCGAGGCGGCCGCATTCCGCGTCAACGTGGCGGACGAGACATCGGTGAAGCAGGCCTTCGGCGACGTGGCGGCTACCCTGGGTCCTGTCAGCGGCCTGGTCAACAATGCCGGTATTCTGCGTGATGCGCTGCTGGTCAAGGCGAAGGACGGCAAGGTCGAGAAGACGATGTCGCTGGAGCAGTGGCAGTCCGTCATCGACGTCAACCTCACCGGCGTGTTCCTATGTGGCCGTGAGGCCGCCAGCCAGATGGTGGAGGCGGGGCATGACGGGGTGATCGTCAATATTTCCAGCATCTCGCGGGCCGGTAACATGGGGCAGAGCAACTATGCGGCGGCCAAGGCTGCCGTGGTGGCGCTGACCACTACCTGGGCCAAGGAGCTGGCACGCTACGGGATTCGCGTGGGTGCGGTGGCACCGGGCTTCATCGAGACCGACATGACCGCCTCGATGCGTGAAGACATGCTCGAGAAGTTGACCGCCGGTGTGCCGCTCAGGCGGCTCGGCGATCCCGATCATATCGCCCAGAGCGTGGCGTTCATCATCGAGAATGACTACTTCACCGGTCGGGTGATCGAATGCGACGGTGGTTTGCGTCTATAAGCCCTAATAACAAATAAGAAAAACTCTGCTCGGAACGTCAGCGAGGCCGGTGATAGCCGGCCTCGCCGCGTTTCGGCCAATGCGGGATCCTGGTCTTAGAATTCCACTTGGTCGCGGAAACCATCCACGGTGGCCGTTCCGATACCGCTGACCCGGGTCAGGTCATCGGCGCTCTCGAAGTTTCCGTTGGCTTCGCGATCCTCGATGATCGCCTGCGCACGACTCGGTCCGACGCCTGGAAGCTCGGCGAGCAGCTCTGCATCGGCGGTATTCACGTTGATCGGCGCCACATCCTGAGCCATGGCCAGCGAGGCGAAGCTCAGCGTCAGTGCCAGCAAGGTAGCTTGAATGACTCCCTTCATCTTTTATTCCCCTTTCTGAAGTTTCAACTTGGAGCGTTCGAGACCCGGTTAGGTCTCGCCCTTCAAGCTAAACGAGCCAGGCGGGGTAAAGGATAGGCATATCGCCCTTTGCTATGTAAGAAAAAACCGATAGTGTTTAGGCGAAATTGACCCATACCCTTGTGCGAATTCAGACAAGATGGCGGAGGAATGGGTGCTGGAGGCGGCCCCGCCCGATGTCGAAGCTCGGGCGGGGTGAGCGAACTGATCAGCCGGTTTCGGCAACCTTGTCGGTGCGGGCGGCGAGGATGAAGTCGTTCTTGTGCAGCCCCTTCATCTCGTGGGACCACCAGGTCACGGTGACCTTGCCCCACTCCGTCAGCAGGGCGGGGTGGTGGCCCACTTCCTCGGCGATGTCACCGACGCGGTTGGTGAAGGCCAGGGCCTGCTTGAAATTGCGAAACTTGAACATGCGTTCGAGCTGCTTGACACCTTCGCGCTCCATCACGCTCCATTCGGGAATGTCGGCCTTGAGGGTTTCGATCTCGGCGTCGCTGAGGTGAGAGGCATCCCAGCTGCAGGCTTCGCACTGCTGTTCGGAAAGTTGGCTCATGTTGGCTCCTCGTCGAAGTGTTGTTGGTTTGGGTCAGGGTAGTCTGCCAAGGCTATCGAGCAAGGGCGTTCAGGCCTTGGCCTTTGCCGCCTTGGGGGCCGGTTCGAAAAGCGGCTCATGCAGGCCCAGTTCCATGGCCTGGCGTACCATGCCCATGATGTCCTGCTGGGATAGCTCGTGCAGGGTCGAAAGGTCCTCTAGCACGTAGTAAAGCGGTTGCAGGATATCGATGCGATAGGGCGTGCGCAGGGCCTCGATGGGGTCGAACGGCTGGTGCGCCGGAGTATCCGATAGCGCATGCAGGGTCTCCTTGGGCGAGGAGATGATACCGCCGCCGTAGATACGCCGACCGTCCGTTGTGTCCACCAAGCCGAACTCCACCGTCATCCAGTACAGCCGGGCCAGATAGACTCGCTCCTTGGGTTCGGCGGCGAGGCCAAGGCGGCCATAGGTGGCGGTGAACTCGGCAAAGGCGGGGTTGGTGAGCATGGGGCAGTGGCCGAAGATCTCATGGAATATGTCCGGTTCCTTGAGATAGTCGAGCTCTTCCGGCGTGCGGATGAAGGTGGCCACCGGGAAGCGCCGGTTCGCCAGCAGCTCGAAGAAGGTATTGAACGGTATCAATGCCGGTACCTGGGCGGTCTGCCAGCCGGTGCTGGCCTGGAGCACGCGATCAATGTCGGCGAGCTGGGGAACCCGATCCTCGGGTAGGGCCAGTCGCTCCAGGCCGTCGAGATACTCCTGGCATACGCGACCCTCGAGCATGCCGAGCTGGCGCTGCATCAGGGTCTGCCAGGTGGCGTTATCCTGTTCTGACCAGTCGATGAAACCGTTTTCGTCGGGCAGACGCGCACGGTAGCCGGTCTTGCTGGCGACATCACTGAGATGAGGATTGGATGACGTCATAGGGTCACTCCGGTCGGCTGTCTTGTGTTTGTCTTGCGAACCTTTTGACCCGAGTCTAGGGCCGCAGCGCCCAGATTTTTCCTTCTTGGCGCCACCTTTACGGCGGGCACCCAGTCCTGCTGTAAAGAAATCCTGACGACTTGCGGCAAGCCCATGCCGGCTTTCGGCAAACCAAGACCCGGGTGTATTTGAGTCGGCCGAGGTGTCACGTTATCTTTACAGCCGAGTCACGTCCTCTTGACGTAATTTTGACGACACTCTCGCCCCGCTGCGTTCCTATCACGCCCCAGAGGCCAAGCCCAATGAGATTGAGGTTTCACTGCCAGAACCGTATCGGCATCCTGCGCGATATCGTCTCGCACTTCGTCGACTATGGCCTCAACGTCGCGCGTGGTGAGGTCGGTGGCGAGCATGGCAACGCCATCTACCTTCACATCCCCAATCTGCTCAATGCCCAACTGGCTACGCTCAAACCGGTGCTCGAGGCGGTGCCGGGCGTGTTCGGCGTGCGCCGGGTCAGCCTGATGCCGAGCGAGCGACGGCACCTGGAGCTCGATGCGCTGCTGTCGTCGCTCTCCGATCCAGTGATGTCGATCGACATGGAAGGGCACATCGTCGCCGCCAACCGCGCCGCCGGCCAACTGCTCGGGGTGCGTATCGACGAGGTGCCGGGGCTTTCGCTCAACCGCTACCTGCCCGATGTGGATCTCCCGGCGCTGATTCGGCGCAACAATGCGCGGGTCAACGGCCTGCGCATCAAACTGCGCGATGCCACCTTTCTGGCCGACATCGCCCCGCTGCACCGTGAGCACCACGACGACGTGGCCTCCCTGGCCGGCGCCGTGGTGACCCTGCACAGCGCCGATCGCATCGGTGAGCGAATCTATCAGGTGCAGCGCCAGGAACTGCGCGGCTTCGATGCGCTGTTCCAGGCGAGCCCCCGGCTGGCGGCGTTGATTCGCGAGGCGCGGCGGATGGCGCCGCTGGATGCGCCGCTGTTGATTCACGGCGAGACCGGCACCGGCAAGGAGCTGCTGGCACGGGCCTGTCACCTGGCCAGCTCCCGCGGGCAGGCGCCGTTCATGGCGCTCAATTGTGCCGGGCTGCCGGAGTCGATGGCCGAGACGGAGTTGTTCGGCTATGCGCCGGGGGCCTTCGAGGGTGCGCGCCCCGAGGGCAAGCTCGGCCTGCTGGAGCTGACCGCGGGCGGTACTATTTTCCTCGATGAGGTGGGGGAGATGAGCCCCCGCCTGCAGGTCAAGCTACTGCGCTTCCTGCAGGACGGCGGCTTTCGACGGGTGGGCAGCGATGAGGAGACCTACCTCGACGTGCGGGTGATCTGCGCCACCCAGCAGGACCTACCCAAGCTTTGCGCCGAGGGGCTGTTTCGCCAGGATCTCTATCACCGGCTCAACGTGCTGTCGCTGGCGGTGCCGCCGCTGCGCGATTGCCTCGACGGCATCGAGGCCATGGCGCTGCACTTCATCGACCGTGCGGCGCGCCAGATCGGTTGCCGCATGCCCGGGCTGTCGCCGGCGGCGCTGGCGCGGCTATCGACCTACCATTGGCCCGGCAACGTTCGTCAGTTGGAGAACGTGCTGTTCCAGGCGGTGTCGCTGTGCGAGGGCGACGCCATCGAGCCCGCCCACCTGCGCCTGCCGGACGTGGGCGCGGCGCCGGGCCTTTCCGGCATCGATCTGGACGGTAGCCTGGCCGGTATCATGGGCGACGTGGAGCGGCGGGTACTGGCCGTGCTCTATCCGCAGTACCCCTCCAGTCGTCAACTGGCCAAGCGTCTTGGTGTGTCGCATACCACCGTGGCCAACAAGCTGCGCCACTACGGCATCGGTTCCGCCGACGCCTGACCGTTGATCAGGATCGTACGGGCGGCCAGGTCGCGCACCTCCGCGTAGCGATAGGCCTCCAATGCGCCGAAGCCCGCCAGGCGTCGCGCCTTGAAACGAGTGAGCAGGGGCCCGGTCAGGCCGCACAGAAAGTGCGCGAGCAGGTCGGGCGTGATGGAGTGGGCCTCGCCGCTGCTGGCCAGTTGCTGGGCCAGTTCGCCGGCCAGCCGCTCGATGGTTTCTGCCGTCAGCGGTTCGAGTGGCGCGGGGTCGGGCAGGCGCGCGACCTGGCCGCGGCAGGCGGAGCAGTGGCCGCACTGCTGGGGCGCGTGCTCGTCACCGAACCATTCGGCGAGCCGGCGGCTGAGGCAAGCCTCGCTTTCGAACAGGGCGAGCATGGCGTGCAACCGCTCGACCTCGGCGTGCTCCTTGTCGCGAAAATAGCGGTGCAGCTCTTCGGTCAGGGCAGCGGGGTCGAGATCGCTGCGCAGCACGTCGAAGACCTCGGTCATCTGCTTGCTCTCTAGCACCATCCAGCCCTGGGTAACGAAGTAGTCCAGCGCGGTGATCACCCGGGCTCGCTCGACGTTGAGGCCGCGTTCGCCCCCCAGGCGCTCGAGTGCTGCGAAGTCGAGGTTGAACCAGGTTCGCGCACGCTGCGAGGCATCGAGGATCGCCTGGACGAAGGCGCCACGCTCGCCCTCGAAGCGGCCCACCAATGCTTCGGGCTCGTCGTGCAGGCGGAAACGGTACTCGGCGAAGTAGCTGTAGCGCGGTGCGATGATGCCGCGCAGTTCGAGCTGCACCAGCAGCGTCTTGAGCGGCAGGGGGCGGATGTTGCTGTGCTGCGATAGCGAGTTGAGCACCAGCTCCCATTGGCGCCCTGGGGCGGTATGGGCACCAGCCTGGGAGGCGCCGATCAGCTCGTCGATAACGCGGCGAATGCCATCGGGCTCCGGGGTGTCGCCGTAGACGAAGTTTTCCAGCACGTTGACGTGGTCGCGCCCGGCAAGCATCAGGCAGTCGGAGGGCCGGCCGTCGCGGCCGGCACGGCCGATCTCCTGGCTGTAGTTCTCGACCGACTTGGGCAGGTCGAAGTGCACCACGTTGCGGATGTCGGCCTTGTCGATGCCCATGCCGAAGGCGATGGTGGCGACGATGCAGGGCGTATGGCCGGCCATGAAGTCGCGCTGGATACGCTCGCGCGTCTCGCCATCGAGTCCGGCGTGGTAGGCGATGGCACTCATGCCCGCCTTGCTCAGGTAGGCGGCCAGGCGTTCGGCGGTCTGCTGCAGGGTGACGTAGACGATGGTGGGCTCGGGCGGCTCCCCGCCAAGCTTGGGCCGCAGCCAGTCGACCAGCCGGCGTGGGCGCATCTCGGCCGGTACCGGCGCCACTTCCAGGTTGAGGTTGGGGCGATAGAAGCCGGTGGCAGTCACGTCGCCCTCGGCGATGTCGAAGCGCTCGCGCATGTCGGCGATCACCCGCGGCGTGGCCGTGGCGGTCAGCAGCAGCACCTGGGGAATGCCAAACTCACGGCGGTACTGGGGCAACTTGAGGTAATCCGGGCGAAAGTTGTGGCCCCACTCGGAGATACAGTGGGCTTCGTCGACCACCAGCAGCGAGATCGGCACGCGGCGGATGAAGGCGCGGAAGCGCTCGTTCTTGAGCCGCTCCACCGAGATCATCAGGATACGGATCTCGCCGCGCTTGACCCCCTCCATGACCGCGGCCGCTTCCTCGCGGCTCTGGCTCGAGTCGATGCTGGCGGCGGCGATGCCGTGGCGCGCGAGAAAGGCGAGCTGATCCTGCATCAGTGCCAGCAGCGGGGAGATGAGCAGGGTGAGATGCGGCAGATGCAGGGCGGGCAGCTGGTAGCACAGCGACTTGCCCGATCCGGTGGGAAAGATCGCCGCCGCCGAGCGGCCCGCCGTGATCGCTTCGATGACAGGGCGCTGCCCGAGGCGGAAGTCGTCATAGCCGAAGACTCGCTGTAACGTCTGATCGATCATGTAGGCACTCCCTGCGCTGTTGTTGTAAACACAGAATTCTATCGACTTGAGGCGGAGGCCATGGCGACCACCGGGCGGCAGCGCACATTCTCGCATATCGTCGGCTTCGACGATTGTCCGTTCCCGCGCGGGCACCGCGGCGACGTGGCCATTGTCGGCACGGTTTTCTCCGGGCTCCGCCTGGAGGGCGTGCTCTCCGGCAAGGTGCGCCGCGACGGCGTCAACAGTACCCGAGAGTTGATCCGCCTGGTCGGCAGCTCGCGCTTTGCCGCGCACTTGCAGCTCGTCATGCTGCAGGGGGTGGCTCTTGCCGGTTTCAACGTCGTCGACGCAGTGCGCGTGCACGAAGAGCTAGGGCTGCCGGTGCTGGTGGTGGCACGCCGTGCACCACGCCGAGACGCGATGCGCCGGGCGCTGTTCGAGCGCATTCCCGGCGGTGCGCGCAAGTGGGCGCTGGTCGAGCGCCTGGGCGAGATGGAACCACTCGAAGGCGTCTACGTGCAACGCGTTGGGCTCAGTGCAGAGGAGGCGGCCGCGACCCTGCGCGCCACCACGCCCCACGGCAGCGTGCCCGAGCCGCTGCGGTTGGCGCACCTGATCGCCGGCGGCGTGACCACGGGCGAAAGCAGTGGACGTGTGTAGGGGACACGATTGCGCGCCTACACTTGGATGGATCGAGCCGTCAGGGCAGAAAAGCTATCACGGAGAAAAGCTATCACGGGGAAAGCGGGAGGTAGCCTTATGACGTCCATATCCAGGAGTGTCGTGATCGATGCCGACGGTGTCGCGCTGGAAGGGGACCTGATCTTGCCCGAGGGCGCGACCGGCATCGTGGTCTTCGCCCATGGCAGCGGCAGCAGCCGCTTCAGTTCGCGCAACCGCCGGGTAGCACAACACCTGGCCGACCAAGGCCTGGCCACGCTGCTGTTCGACCTGCTGACCGCCGACGAGAACGTGATCGACGAGCGCACCCGGGAGCTGCGCTTCGACATTCCACTGATCGGTTCGCGCATGACCGCGGCGGTGGGCTGGGTGGCCACTGCCGATCTCACCCGGCATCTCTCGATCGGCTTGTTCGGCGCCAGCACCGGGGCAGCCGCTGCGCTGATAGCCGCTGCCGAGCGGCCCGAGCAGGTCCGTGCGGTGGTATCCCGCGGCGGGCGCTCGGACCTGGCCGGTCGGCATCTGGCGGCGGTGAAGGTACCGACCCTGTTGCTGGTCGGTGGCGATGACGAGCCGGTGATCGAACTCAACGAGCAGGCTCGTGAGCGGATGACCGAGGCCAGAGAATGCGAGCTGATCATCGTGCCCGGCGCGACGCACCTGTTCGAGGAGCCGGGCAAGCTCGAGGAAGTGGAGCGGTTGGCGACCCGTTTCTTCCTGGAGCATCTCTAGCAGCGTTCCTGAAGGTATTGCGGCGGTGCCCTGCGGGCATCGCCGGTCTTCAAGGCCCGGAGCGTAGAAAGACAGGCGCAACCACGTCATGACCCGAGCAGCCGAGCTTGGCATAATGCCCCTCTTTTCTTTGCCTGCAGGGAAGTTTTCATGACCGCCTGGAGCAAGCTGCTGGTCGCCACAACGCGGCTGATCGACCTGCATGACAGCGCCCATGAACCCGGCTCGCCCTTCGTGCAGGTCAGCCAGGAGCAGCGTCGCGGCCTGCGAGACGGCTATTGGCTCGACCTCGGCTGCCTGCTGCTCGACTACCTGCTCGACGAGGATTTCGCCACCAATAGCTCCTTCGTCTCCCAGACCCGCTGCCTCAACCATCTGCGCGAGATGTATCCGCAGCTGCCGCACGATGACTTGAGCTTCGTCATCAATCTGCTGGCCACGCCCAGCGAGATTCACTTTCGACAGTCGCCCGCGACCCCGGCCGCTCGTCAGGCACTCCTGGCCGCTCGTCAGGCACCCCCCGCCGCGAGCGAGCCGGGCGAGGGCCGCGCCCGGCGCAGCACCAAGCGCACGGCTCTGGTCGAGAAGCAGGGGCAGACCGGCCAGGTGCGGCTCACGCCGAGCGGCCGCCAGGCGGTGACCCTGGCCAGCCAGGTCGAGGACCTGCTCTACTCCGAATACGACGCCGCCAAGGTGCTGGCCGCGCTGGCGCGAGGCGATTTCGCCCGCATTCCCGACATCACCAACCAGATCCTGCTGGCCATCCGCGCGTTGACCCAGGAGCTGCGCCGGGTGCGCGAGAACCCCACCCGGGAAGGCAAGCTGGCCGCGCTGCTCGACAACGAGCGCCATTACCACAACGCCTTGACCAACATTCAGCAGACGCTGCTCGATGCTCGCGCCCAGCTTGCCACGCCGCGGCTGATGGAGCGCTTCGAAAGCTGGCGCGAAGCGCAGGAGGAGGAGTGGGATCTGCGCGTGCTCTCCAGCGCCCTCGGCCGGGTACTCAACGCCATCGAGAACCTCTCGCGCCGTCTCTCCGAACTTCTCGCCGACATCGCCGAGGGGCGCATCCAGGCCATGGGCGTGATCGATTTCCAGGACATGGCGCGCCAACTGCTCGAAGCGCCGCCTGCGGCCGTGCTTCGCGACGCAGTGGTGGCGCGCATGATGCCGCTGCACGTGCAGGCGACGTTCCCGCGCCTGGCGCCACTGGTACCGCTGCTCGAAAGCCGCCGTGCCGAAGCCAGCGCCTCGGCGCTGGTGTTCGACGAGGCCGGCGATGCGGCCCCTGAGGACCCGTTACTGGCGCGTTTCCTCGAGGCGCGCGGCCCGGCGCTGCGTCAGCGCATCCAGCAGGCACCGCTGTCGCTGCCCGAGGCGCTGGCCGAAGGCTGGCACCGCTTCGAGGAGGGCGATTGCCTGGCGCAGTTGCTCAACACCTTCGTCGACACCGAGCTGCTCGACTCGGGGCTGACGGTGGGCATCGACGCCACGCCGTTCGAGCTCCGGCTCGATGACGGCCGCCGCATCGAAGGGGCCGTGACCCCGTCCCTCGGCTTTTTTAAGGAAGAACTTGTATGAACATGACCGAGATGGGCGAGGTGGTCGCCTACCTGCTGCGCTATCGCAGCGCCGAACGCACCCCGGGCGGCGGGCGCAAGCGCCGTGCCGCCCGCGAAGGCCAGCTCTCCGAGCGTGACGTCTGCGCGCTGATCGACGACGCCAGCGAGGGCGAGCGCGAGGCGCTGCGCGACTTCCTGGGCGGCCAAGGGCTGAGGCTCAAGGCCTTTGAGTCGGGTGACTATCCAGGGATCGCTCCCGGTTCGCGCTACTACGCGCTGCTGCCCGACCCGGAGCTGGAGCAGCCGCCGCTGTATACCCGCGAGCCGGTGTTCGAGGCGCTCAAGCTACGTCAGGAGAGCCGCGCCGAGCTGGCCCAGTGGTACCTGCAGCTGTGGCTGTTGATGCACACGCTGCTCTATACCCGCTACAACCGCGCGCTCTCCGACGTCAGCCGCTACCAGGAGGCCACCTTCGCCGGTGCCGAACTGGTCGAACTGATGCGTGACCAGCTCGAGTCTCTGCGTGCCTTGGGCGAGGAGGCGCCGGAAACCAGCCGGGCACTGCTCGAAGAGCGCGGCGAAGACATCAGTCGCCGGGTGCGCGCCTTCGTCGACCTGCAGGTACGTGCCGGCCTGCTCGAAGGCCTGCGCGAGGCCGATCCGGCAACGGCCAGCGAAGAGGGCGGCGGCGAGGTCTGGCAGCAGACCCTGCTCGGGGCGCTGGAGAGCGAACAAATCGGCATTCACCAGCTCGCCCATCTGCATGCGCTGGCCCAGGGCCGCGTGGCGAGCCGGCATGTGGACGAAGAAGAAGTGCCCATCGACGAGCGCGAGGAGACCCAGGCATGAGCGTGATCAACCGCATCGAGGTCGCCAACCTGCTCAACAAGCATGGTGACGTGGCCTCGCCCTGGGACGCCAAGATGCGTCATGTGCTGCTCGACCTTCGCGGCCAATCCAGCGCCATCAGCATGGAGAACGGCTTCGGCAAGACCACCCTGGCCGAGGCGCTGATCGGCCTGCTGTCGCGCGACCGCACGCTGCTCTCCCGCACGCGGCGGAAGTGCTCGCCTTCTTCGGTGGGCGGTGAAGGGAGAAGCTGGAGTCACCTGCGGGTAGAGTTCCGTTCACGCAGTGGGCTCGAGCGCCAGGACGACATGCTAGCGGTGGCCGGAGAGGAAGTGGCCGGCGAGACCTTCGTGTTCGGCTTATACGGCTACAGCGACGGCAGCGGGCTCTCCTTCTACCACTATGCCGGGCGTCTCGAGGACGTGCCGGTGCATCATCTCACCCTTGACGGCAAGCTGGCGCTCTACGCCAACCGCGACGTCAAGACCGTCATGGCCGAGCGCGGTGTGCGCCTGACTCACAACCGCGAGGAGTGGCTGGAGGCGGTGGGCGCCCACGTGTCACGCCGCGAGCTGGCCCAGCTCGCGGCCTTCCAGAAGGAGGGCGGCGCCGACAAGAGCCAGATCTTCAACGCCATCAAGCCCCGCGCCGGCGAGAAGGCCGACCAGGCGTTCTTCTTCGAAGTGCTGGCCCCCGAAATCCTCTCCGGCGCCACCCGCGGCGAGACCGACGAGAGCGAGGAGCTGATCGAGGAGGTCATCCTCAACTCCGGTACCAACATCACCGAGCTGCGCCATCGCCTGGAAGAAGCCGAGAGCGACCAGCGCCGCGCCAGCGACAAGGTGGTGCGGCTGGCCGAGCTGCGCGAGCAGGGCGAGACCTTGCGCGATGCCCGCGTTCGACTCGATGAGCTTGACCAGGGGCTGGCGGCCAGCGAAGCGCTGCTGGGCGGCCAGGCGTTGCTGGGCCTGCCAGGGCTACCGCGCGCCAGCGCAGTGGAGGCTCCCGAAGAGTGTGGGGCCCCTGCGCTGGAGGGCTTTGCCTGGATTGCCGGGGATACGTCGCGACCCCGAGTCTCGACCTCATTGCTGGCGAGCCTCTCCGGCCTCTCCGAGCGGGCCGTGCGGCAGGCGCTCTCCGAGCGCGGCGCCCGGGTCGACGTGCACCGCCGGCTGATCCACCTCCCAGAGGCGGCGTGGCCGCTCAATCGCGACGTGGGGCACGTCAGCTTCAAGGCCGCCCGCGAGTGGCTGAGCGAAAGCCACGCCCTGGCCGACGATACCGCCCGCGACCGAGCGCTTTCCGCGCTGGATGAGGGGGCCGACGCCTTCGAGGCGGCCGACGGCAACCGCTTCCGTGAGGAGGTGATCGGCGACGGCGTCTATCTCGAGGAACTGACGCGCGACTTGACGGCCCTCGATGAGCGCCGCGACGACATGGAGCAGGAGCGCGAACGGCTCGAATCCCAGCAGCGCGACTTCGTCGATAACCAGAGTTTCTATACTCAGGCGCTCTCGGAAGGACTGTTCAGCGAAGCCGAGCTGGAGACCCCGGAGGCCAGCGGCGAAGCGGCCAAGACCGATGCCGCCGACGCTCGCCACGCCCTCAATGCCCACCTGGGCCGGGTCGGCGAACTCAAGCAGGTCGCCGCCTGGCATGATGCTTTTCGCCGCGAGTGCCCCGGCACCGCGCCGGCCGAGCGGCTGGAAGAGAAGCTCGATCGCGAGGCCGAGCTGGCCGAGGCACTCGATGAGCTGACGCTTCGTCGCGACGAGGTGGCCACCGCCTTCGAGACCGCTCGTGCAGAGCGCGAGCGACTCAACGGCGAACGCGAACGCTTGACCGGCGAACAGGGCCTGCTGGCCCGCGGGCAGGCGCCCTGGCGCGCCTTTGTCGAGGGTTGGCCGGGAGAGGAGGTGAGCGAGTTCTGGTCGCGGCGCAAGACGGCACTGGCCGAGTTGGAGACGAATTCCCGCGAGGCCGAACAGCGCCGCCAGGACGCCGAGCGCACCCTGGCACGGCTGGCGCCGCTGGCCGAAGCGGCGCGACGCTATGGCGAGCTGCACGGTGACGACGAGCCGGTGCATCTGCGTGCGCGACTGCGTGAGCTCGAGCGCGAACTGGCCGACGAACATCAGCGGCTGACGGAGGAAGAGATCCACCTACGCACGCTGCACCGGGCGCGGCTCGACTTCGCCGAGCGCAGCGAGCTGACCCCGGAGAAGTGGCTGGTCGATGCCCGGCGCCGCTACCCGCGACTGTTGCGCGAAGCGGAGACGCTGGAAGCCGACATCGCCGCCCGGGAGCGTTATCTGGAGAGCCTCACCGGCGATCCGCTGGAGCGGCGCGTGGTGGAGGCCGAGGCTCATCGTCACCTAGACGATAGCGGCATCGCCTGGCAGCCGCTGCATGCAGTGCTCAACATCGAGACGCATACCACCGAGCAGCGTCGCGAATGGCTGGCGCAGGCCGCCGGGGTGCTGTTCGCCCCGGTGGTGGCGGGGCGCGAGGCGGCCGAATCCGCCGCCGCCGCGCTGATCGAGGCGGGGCTGGCGGTGCCGGTGTTCGAGGCTGAAGCGCTGGCCGACTTGCTGGCCCGAGGCGAGGCGCCGTTGGGCGCAGTGGCCGGGGTGGAAACCCTGGCGGTGAAAGCCGCGCTGGACCCGAGCTATCTCGAGGCGCTGCGCGAGGCCACCGAGAAGCGGCTTGCTGCCGACCGTGAGCGGCAAAAGGCGCTGGCTATCGAGTGCGAGCGGCTCGATCCCCATGGCGAGACATTCGCCTTGGCGCTGCGCGCCCGTGAGGCCGACGAGGCGGATGTCGAAGTAAGTCTGGAGGCGCTGGCCGAGCAGCAGGCGGTGCTGGTCGAACGTGAGGCCGCGCTGGCCCCACGGCTGAGCGATACCGCGCTGGCCTGTATCGACGACTATCAGCGCTACCTGCAAGAGGGCGGCGAGATCGCCCAGCAGGAAGCCGCCGAGGAGCGGCTCGAGGCCGAGACGGCACTGGCCGAGCTTACGCCCCAACGCGAGCGTGCGGCCCGCGAGCTGGAGGTGCACGGGCCGACCTGGCTTGCCGCCGAGCAGTTCAGTGACGCCGGTGGCGTCGAGCGGCTGCAGGCGTTGGAGACGCGTCTCGCCGAGCTCGAACGGCACCTGAATGAGGCGAGCGTGCGTCTGGCCGCCGCCGAGGAGCAGCGTGAGACGCTCAAGAGCCAGGTCGAAGAGACCGAGGCCCAACTGCGCGGCCTCTTCAGCGACGGCGAGCGTGATCGGCTGCGCGCCCTGGCACGCTTCGAGGCCGATGGCGGAGTTGACTTCATGGCCAGCGCCGCCGAGGTGCAGGCCGAACTGGAAGCGTCGCAGTCGCGGACGACCCGGCGCGCCGACTTCGATTTCACGCGTATTCGTGCCTATCTGGAGGTGCGCGACGCCGGTGGCGGCAGCCAGAAGCTCGAGCGCGAGATCGCCCGGGTCAAGCGTGAGCTCGGCGAGCTGCGCGACAAGCGCAAGACGCTTTCGGCAGAGCGGGACGTGCTGGAGGTGCGTCTTGGCGAGCAGCGCCGCGCACTGGCCTGCGTCGACCAGCTGGCGGTGGAGTGGCTGCGGGTACTGCGCGAGCTGCCCGAGGGCTGGCCGCGGCGCCTGGCGGCGCTGGTCGATCTCGAAGAGGCCAGCCGCTGGCCCAGCGACACGGACGAGCTCGAGGCGCGTAACGCCGCCCTCGACGCTTGGCGCGTCATGGCCGGTGATAAGAGCGAGCAGGACGAATTCGACGTCGAAGCGCTGGAGGCGTGCCAGCAGACCCTGGCCGACGCCCTGGGCGGGCTCAACCTGGGCGAGCGGGCGCGCAACCGCGAGCGCCAGGCCCGCCAGGTCGAGGGCGGCGAGCGCAAGCTGGCCGAGGCACTCGCCGAGGCGGCGCATAGCCGGCTGTTCAGCGATACCGAGCGGGCCCGTTTGGCCGGATTGACGCATGCCAGCGCCGAGGCGCTGGACGACCTCTCGCGGCTGCACGATCAACTCGCCGGCCAGCTCGACGAGCATCGCGTGCGGGTCGAGCGGCTGCATGCCTCGCGTGAGCAGATCGAAGGCACCCTGGTGGAGCGGCTCAGCTCGATCATCTCGGACGCTGCCGGCAATCTCGACATCCTCAAGCGCGTGGCCAAGAGCAGCGGCGAGGGTGGCGCCTTCTTCGAGGTCAAGGCCTCGCTGATCGGCCCCGACCAGCTGCGCGATCTGATCGCCACGCTGCTGGCGGACATCGACGAGCACCAGGCGGCCATGCGCCGCCGCGCCGAGCGTGACGGCGGCATGATCGACGGCGAGGCGCGCCGGCGCGACGACGACCTGCTGCGCCAGATCCGCCGGCGCATCTATCGCGGGCTGTTCCACGACGTGGCGATCCGTCTCAAGCACGACGCCATTCGTCCGCACGGGCGCCTGTTCTCGCTCAACGAGGAGATGTCGGAAGGCCAGCGTGAGGCGGTCTCGCTGATGTGGCTGGTCAAGCTCTCGGAATTCGCCATCGAGCGCGAGCTGCGCGAACTGCCGGGGCACCACCGCCGCCGCGCACGCACCAGCCGCGAGAGCGTCATCCTGCTCGACGGGTTGTTCTCCAAGCTCTCGCATCGCCGCCTGATCCAGGACTCGCTGGAGTCGCTGCGCAACACCCGCGGACGCTTCCAGATGATCGGTCTGATCCACAACCCCAACTACGAGAACGACCCCGACATCTTCCCCACCTACCTGGTGGGTAGCGTAATCGGCGGCGCCCAAGGGCAGGGCGGCCACGTGATGGTGCGCGACGGCCGCATCACGCCGCCGGAGTGGGTGGGGCGCAGCGTCGGCGAGGCCAGCCTGTTCGGCATTCATGTCAGCGAGGCGGAGCCGACCTGAACCGATGAATGGATAGGAGAAAACGTATGCACGTCATCATCGATCTCTGCGTCGTCCCGCTCGGGGTGGGGGTATCGGTCTCGCCGCAGATCACCGCCTGCCAGCGGGTGATCGAGGCCTCGGGTCTCGAGCACAACATGCACGCCTACGGCACCAATATCGAGGGGCCGTGGGACGAGGTGATGGCAGTGGTCAAGCGCTGCCATGAGGTAGTGCACGAGATGGGTGCGCCGCGCATCACCACCACCATCAAGCTCGGCACCCGTACCGACCGCGAGCAGTCCATGGCCGACAAGGTGTCTAGCGTCGAGAACAAACTGCGTAGCCCCTGAGCCGTCATCACGCAGCGTTGTTCAGGTCGGCAACGGCGCCAGCCAGGCGTCACCCAGGCGCAGCAGGTGGTCGGTCAGGGCGTCGAGGATTCTGCCGCCCTGGCGCCAGTGGTGCCAGTAGAGCGGTACGTCGATCACGTAGCCCGGCGAGAGGTCGACCAGGCGGCCGTCGGCCAGGTGCGGACCGGGGTCGATTTCCTGCAGCCTGCCCTCGCTGAGTTCGCGCTCGGCCTGACGCTCCGGCACCATGCCGTAACCGAGTCCTGCCAGCGCCAGGCCGACGAAACCTTCCGACGAAGGACACAGGTGGTGGGGGAAGGGAGGCTCCACGCCGTACATGGCCAGGAATCGATGCTGCAGCCGGTCGTCGGGGCCGAAGACGATGGCTGGTGCATGGTGCAGCGCCTCCGGCGTCACGCCATCGGCAAAATAGCGCGCCATGAAGGCGGGGCTGGCCAGGGCGCGATAGCGCATGCTGCCCAATGCGTGGCTGCGCGCCCCCTGTACCGGCGTGGGTGAATCGCAGATGCAGCCGGCCACGTCGCCGTCGCGCATGCGCTTGAGCGCCACTTCCTGATCCTCCACCACCAGCTCGAACAGTACCCGGTAGTGTTCGCAGAAGCGCCCGATGGCCTCCGGCCACCAGGTCGCCAGGCTGTCGGCATTGATAGCCAGGCGCAGGCGCTGCTCGCCGCTGCCTAGCGCGGGCACTTCTCCCAATAGGTCACTCTCGAGCAGACGTACCTGCTGGGCGTGGTTGAGCAGGCGTCGGCCCAGCGGCGTGGGGGCGAGGCGCGGGCTGCGCACCAGCACCGGCTGGCCCAGGCGTGATTCGAGCAGCTTGATGCGCTGAGACACCGCGGATTGGGTCAGGCCCAGATGACGGGCGCCGCGTTCGAAGCCGCCCTGGTCGAGCACTACCACCAGTGCTTCCAGCAGTTTGTAATCGAGCATCGATTTTGTTTATCCCCTAGTGCCTTTATTCATTTCTTTAATTGGCGCTGGAAGCTTAGCCTTGGTGACTACGACTTGCCAGGGAGAAAACATCATGTGGTTGTCATGGCTCAATGGTCTGCTGATCTGTGCGGGATTGATCGTCGCCATCGGGGCGCAGAATGCCTTCGTGCTGCAGCAGAGCCTGCGCCGTCAGAATGCCTGGTTGGTGGCCGGGGTTTGCGCGCTTTGCGACTGGTTGCTGGTGGGGCTGGGCGTGCTGGGGCTCGGTGTTTTGATCGCCCAGCAGGAGGCGCTGATGGAAGTGGCGCGCTGGGCCGGTGCTGCCTTCCTTGCCTGGCAGGCCTGGCTGTCCCTGCGTCGTGTCCTGGTCGGCCAATCCCTGACGGCCGGCGGCGGCAGTGCGCAATCGTGGCAGGCGGCACTGGCCGCTACGCTTGCCGTAACCCTGCTCAATCCCCAGGTTTACCTCGAAACCGTGGTGCTGCTGGGAGCCATCGGCGCGGTTCAGCCGAGCCCGCTGGGGTTCTTCATCGGGGCTGCGATGGCCTCGTTCGGCTGGTTCTTCGGCCTGGCGGCGGCTGCCGGCTGGCTGGCACCGCGGTTGGCGAGCCCAAGGGTTTGGCGCGCCATCGACCTGGCGATCGGCCTTATCCTGGCTTGGGTGGCGTGGAGGTTGGCGAGTGGCGCCATGATGCCTTGAGGAAACACTGCCTAAATGGCTGCGCGAGCGAATCGCTTCGTTGCGCGGTGCCGAAGCGTCGGATCGGCGGATCCTCACATATACCCCCATATGCTCCGGCTGACTCGCAGCCTTCGGCTTCTCGCCCCTTCGGGGCCAGCCTACGGCTGTTTGTCGCTTCGCTCGGTTCTGTGCTCCGTGCGCCTTGCGGTTCATCTGGGGACGCCGAGTCCGCTCGCCAATTTGTGCAGCGCTTCCCTGCTGACACTCGAACGATGGTTGTAAAGATAGCTTTACGCTGTGTCAGGCTGACGAACCACCCCGAAGGCTGGATTTAAGGTGTTCAGAGCGCTGTAAGGTTTTTCTTACGATATAGGTGAGGGCGGGCAGCTGCCGCCCACGCTCCAGGACGTAAAGGAGCGTTTCGAGGGGAGAGCGTGCGCACTAGGCTGGGGGCACCAGTTCGGCACCCATGACTGCACGACATTACAACGGTAATCCCCTGGAGGTAACCATGAACGCACCCGCCAAGACCGTGTCACCGATCAGCCAAGAGAACCCCATCGGTACCAACGGCTTCGAGTTTGTCGAATACAGCGCGCCGACCGCCGAAGGCATCGAGGCGCTGCGTACGCTGTTCAACCGCATGGGTTTCACCGAGACCCGCAAGCACCGTTCCAAGCAGGTCTTCCTGTTCCAGCAGGAGAACGTCTACTTCGTACTCAACGCCGAGCCGAACAGCCATGCTGCCGAGTTCGCTCACGTACACGGCCCAAGCGCCTGTGCCATGGCCTGGAAGGTGGCCGACGCCAAGCAGGCGTTCGACTATGCCGTGGCTCACGGCGCCGAGCCGATGGAGAATCCGGTCGGCCCCGGCGAGGTGGGCATTCCCGCCGTTCGCGGCATCGGCGGCTCGCTGCTCTACTTCGTCGACAACAAGGTCGACGATGCAGGGCGCACCATCTACGACATCGACTTCGAGGCGATTCCCGGCCGCTCGCGCAACGACAACAGCGTGGGCCTCCGGGTGCTCGACCACCTGACCCACAACGTCGACCGTGGCCAGATGGATGTTTGGGCCGATTTCTACACCGAAATCGCCAACTTCCGCGAGAACCGCTACTTCGATATCAAGGGCAAGAAGACCGGCCTGCATTCTCGAGCCATGACCGGGCCGTGCGGCAAGATGCACATTCCGATCAACGAGTCGGCCGACGATACCTCGCAGATCGCCGAGTTCCTGCGCGAGTACAACGGCGAAGGCATTCAGCACTTGGCCATGGCTACCGACGACATCTATGCCACGGTGCGTGCGCTGCGCAACAACGGCGTCACCTTCCTCTCGACGCCCGACACCTACTACGAGAAGGTCGATGCGCGCGTATCCAACCATCAGGAGAAGGTCGAGGACCTTCGTGAGCTCAGCTTGCTGATCGATGGTGGCGAAGGCGAGGGCGTGCTGTTGCAGATCTTTACCGAGACCGTGATCGGCCCGATCTTCTTCGAGATCATCCAGCGCAAGGGCAACGATGGCTTCGGCGAGGGCAACTTCAAGGCGCTCTTCGAATCGATCGAGGAGGATCAGATTCGCCGCGGTGTGCTCAAGGCGGATTGATCCCGATGGCCCCTACCCATTCACTTGGGTGGGGGCGTTTCGTATCCGCTATGAAACGACTGAAAGCAAGCCATTTCTACAAAAATAATGTTGCATCGCATGGATTGCAGCGTGCATATTGCTGCGTCGAGCGATAACAACGATTTCCCCCTGGTGATCTGATGACGACTCAACAACAACCCCGTGTCCAGTGGCTCAGCCGCTGGGGCTTCGTACTGGCGGCGACGGGTTCCGCCGTCGGCCTGGGCAACATCTGGAAGTTCCCCTACATGACCGGCGAGCATGGCGGGGGCGCCTTCGTGCTGGTCTATCTGGTGTGCATCCTGGCGGTGGGTGTGCCGGTCATGATGACCGAGATCGCCTTCGGTCGGCGCGGCCGTGGCAGCCCTATCGATGCCGTGCGGCGTGTGGTGACCGAATCCGGACGCTCCTCGGCCTGGTCGCTGCTGGGCTGGATGGCGATGCTGTGTGGCTTCATGATCCTCTCGTTCTACGTGGTGGTGGCCGGTTGGTCATTCTCCTACCTGTGGAAGATGCTGACCGGCGGCTTGGCGGGCAGTGGCGTCGAGGACATGGCGGCAATCTTCGTCGCCAACAACGAGAATCCCTTGAACCTCGGCTTCTGGAGCACCCTGGTGACACTGGCGACCATGCTGATCGTGGGCAAGGGGGTGCAAGGGGGTATCGAGAAGAGCGTGAGCTGGATGATGCCGGGCATGGTGATCATGCTGCTGATCCTGATCGGCTACGGCGCGTTCTCGGGCGGCTTCGGCGAGGCGTGGAGCTTCCTGTTCTCGTTCAATACCGGCAGCCTGTCCAGTGAAGGAATGCTGGCCGCGCTGGGGCATGCGTTCTTCACCCTGTCCCTGGCGTCCGGTGCGATTCTCACCTACGGCAGCTACCTGCCCGCCGGCGCCTCGATCGCTCGTACCACCCTCGGCGTGGCGGTGGCCGATACGCTGGTGGCGCTGATGGCCGGCCTGGCGATCTTCCCGGTGATCTTCGCCAACGGCATGAGTCCCGAAGGCGGTCCCGGGCTGCTGTTCATGAGCCTGCCGCTGGCCTTCCAGGCCATGCCGCTGGGTACGCTGTTCGGCGTGCTGTTCTTCATCATGCTTTCAATGGCGGCGCTGACCTCGTCGATCTCCATGGTCGAGGCCACCGTCTCCTGGCTGGTCGACAACAAGGGCATCTCTCGTCGCACCGCGGCCTGGGGCACCGGTATCGTGCTGTGGCTGGTCAGCAGCCTGGCGATGCTGTCGTTCAACGTCGGTGCCGACTGGACCCTGGCCGGCCGCCATTTCTTCGACTGGCTCGATTATCTCACCTCGCGCTGGATGATGCCGCTGGGCGGGCTGGGCATGGTACTGCTGGCCGGCTTCGTGCTGAAGAGCGAGACCTTCCGCGAGGAGCTGGGGCTGGCACCGCACTGGCATGCACTGTGGCTGTTCATGGTGCGCTACGTCAGCCCACTGGGCATCCTCATGATCTTCGTCGATGCGCTAGGCATTGCGCGGCTGCAGTTCGGCTTGCATTGGCCATGGCTGCTTGGCGTGCTGGCGTTGGTCACGCTGATGGGGGAATTGGTGAGCCCCAGGCTGCGGCGCACGCTGGCTGGCTGAGCGATGGGCTTGCTCCGATCGGGGCAAGCCGTTAATGTCGGGCCGGGTCCGCTAAGACGTTACATCGAGATGACAGGATGATCTCACTCACTACTTACGCTACCGGCCTGGTTGCGTCTCGCTTGCTGCGAGGCGCATTGGCGCTTCTGGTACTGCTCTTGATTGCCGGCTGTGCCGGACGTGATGGTGGCCGTGGTGGCGAGCGGGTATCGGCACCTTCGGGCTGGCATGGCGAGCAGGGGCAGGCCTCGTTCTATGCCGACCGTTACCATGGCCGTCGCACCGCCAGTGGCGAAGCCCATGATCGCAACGCGCTGACGGCGGCGCACCGCAGCTTGCCATTCGGCACCCGGGTCCGGGTGACGCGGCTGGACAACGGTCGCGAGACGGTGGTGCGCATCAACGACCGCGGACCCTTCGTGCGCGGTCGTGTCATCGATCTCTCGCGACGTGCGGCCGAAGAGCTCGACATGCTCGGGCAGGGCGTGGCGGAGGTGCAGCTGTCGCCTGAGTGAAGCGTCCTCATCCGGTGCGTATTCGCTCAACGCCGTGTTTCTGGTTCCGATGGCAGAGCGGTGGCGAGGCTCGCTATCGCGCTCAGCGTAGTGTCGGCACTTGACGCTGGAATTCACGACGCCAGCGGGCCAGCAGGGCCTCGCGCTTGAGTCTATCCAGCGTGGCCAGCAGCCCGGGACCGATCGCGATCGGACGCAGCGCGTCACCGACTTCGGCGCGCAGGGCATCGGCGGTGCCCGGCCCGGAGAGGGCGGGGTGCATGGCCCCGAGGTTGGTCTGTTCGGCGATCACGCGCTGGCCGTCTTCGCTGAGCAGGAACTCCATGAACAGGGCAGCCGCTTCGGGATGCGGCGCCAAGCGCGGCATGAAGGCGAGGCGCTGGGTGACCAGGGCATAGTCCTCAGGTACCACCATGACCAGCTGCGGATGATCCGCCACCGCATCGCGTACGTAACTGCCGAGCAGGTTGTAGCCCAGCAGGTAGCGACCCTCCTCGAGTCCGTCGAGCATCTCGCTGGTGGTGCCGGTGAGCACCGTGCGCGCGCCCCCCAGGGCCGAGACCAAATCCCAATAGCGCGGCGAGAGTCGCGACTCCTCGATGGCGTAGGTATATCCTGCCCCGCTGCGCACCGGATCGTAGCTGACGATGCGGCCCGCCAAGGCGTCGGCGTGGTCGCTCAACAGCTCGAGCAGGTCACCGTGGCTACGCACCTCGCCGAAACGTTCAATCAGGTCGCGATGCACCACCATCACGATCGGTTCGAAGGTGAAGGCGAATAGTTCGCCGCGCCACTGGGCCCACGCTGGCCATTGCCGAGCCACGTCGCTTTCGAGCGCCTGGGCGTGGCCGTCGTTGGCGAGATGGTATTGCCAGGGCATGGCGGAGGAGAGCACCACGTCGGCGGCGTCCGGTGCATCGATAAAGCGCTGGTGAAGCTCAAGGGTCGTCAGGTTGCGGTAGGTCAGCTCGATGCGCGGATGACGGCGATGAAACGCCTCGAGCAAGGGGCGTACCTGTGGCAGGTCCAAGGCGGCGTGGATGACTAGCGCCTGAGGTCCCCCCGCGTCGATGTCGGCGGGGTAGTGCAGGGTTTCCTCGGCGGTGGCGGTCAGGCTCCACAGGGCGAGAAGCCACCAGAACAGGATGCGGATCATGGGCTCTCCTCGCTGAAGCGCAGGCGCACGATGAGTCCGCGTCCATCATGACCCTGGGCCAGCTCGACCCGGGCGCCGTGGGCGCGGGCAATGCTGTCGACGATGGCCAGGCCGAGTCCCGAGCCTTCCCCTCCCTCCTCACCGCGGTGAAAAGGACGCAGCACAAGCAGGCGGCGAGATTCGGGGATGCCCGGTCCGTCGTCCTCCACTTCCAGCATGGGCGGCTGTGCATGGGTGTGCAATGTGATGCGTCGGGCGCCGTAGCGACAGGCGTTATCGATCAGGTTGTTCAATGCTTCCTGCAATTGCCAGTCGATGCCATGGACCCGAACGGGTCGTGGGGCGCACTCCACGCCAAGGTCTATACCTTGGCGATGGCAGCCGGCCCAGTGGTCGCGAACCGCCTGGCGGGCGAGTTCGTTGAGATCCAGGGGGGTTAGTTCGGGGCGGTACTCGGGATTGTCGAGCCGCGTCAGCGACAGCAGCTGCATAGCCAGCCGCGCGGTACGCGCGCTGGTCGCCTGCATGGCGCTAAGGGCGTCGCGCCAGCGGGTGGGGTCGTTGTGGCGCAGAGCCAGTTCGGCTCGCGCCGAGAGACCCGCCAGTGGGGTGCGAAGCTGATGCGAGGCGTCGCCAATGAAGCGTTCCTGATTGGCGCGTACCCGACGCATGCGTGCCAGCAGTTCGTTCAGAGTCTCGCGCAGTTCGGCCAGTTCGCGAGGCAGTGCCAGGTCGAGGGGCTCCAGGGTGCGCGGGTCGCGGGCACGAATGGCGTGCCTCAGTCGCGTCAACGGTCTCAGTGCCGAGCGAATGGCCACCAGCAGAACCACGATGGCAATCAGGGCCATGGCGAGAATGTAGGCGAGGTTGGCGCGCAGCAGTTCGTGGGTCAGCGCATTGCGACCCTCGCGGCTGTGGGCCACGCGAATCTCGAAGCGCTCCCTGAGGCGCCAGTCCTCCAGGCGAGAGCGGCGCACGCCCTGGCGGAGTGTCAAGCCCTGCCACTCGACGTTGCGGTAGAGCAGCGTGTCGCCATCCTGGCTGTCGCCGCGTTCGTCGCCGGGCAGTTCGGCGTTGCCGGTGATGAAGCGCCCGTCCCGATCCACCAGGCTGTAGAAGACACGTTCCTCGGCGTCGGTGGCGAGCATGTCCAGAGCCGCCGGGGGCAGGTCGAGCCACAGCCGATCGTCCTGCCACTGGACCTGTTCGGCAATCGCCAGGCTGGCCGCCTCGAGCAGACGATCAAAGGCGCGGTCGGCGGTGTGGCGTGCGTCCACCCAGGCCTGGAACACCATCAAGCCACCAAGCGCCAGCAGTGGCAGCAGCAACCAGGCCAGCAGCCTGCGGTATAGGCTGTCGCCGCGTTTCACGTCGCCTCCAGCAGGTAGCCGAGGCCACGTACCGTGCGCAGGGCGACGTCGCTGCCGTCCAGCCGCTTGCGCAGCCGGTGCACGTAGACCTCGATGGCATTGTCGCCCATGGGTTCGCCCTGGAAGGCTTCGTCGGCGAGGCGTGCCTTGTCGACGGGCTCGCCAGCGTGACGCATCAGGCAGCCGAGCAGGCGCTGCTCCCTGGGCGGCAGAGCCAAGGTCTCGCCGGCAAGGGTGAAGCGTTGTGCCAGGCCATCGAAGTGCAGCGATCCGACGCGCAATTCCTGTCCTCGTACTCGCCGTCTAAGCAGCGCGCGTACACGGGCCTCGAGCTCCTCCAGCGAAAAGGGTTTGGCCAGGTAGTCGTCGGCCCCCAGGTCGAGCCCACGCACGCGATCCTCCACCGCGCCTCGCGCGGTGAGGATCAGCACCGGCGTATCGCGGTCGTGGCGGCGCAGTGTCTCGAGCACCTCGAGCCCGCTGGCGCCGGGGAGGTTGAGATCGAGCAGGACCAGCGCGTGGCCATGCTGGGGCTCCTCCAGGTGTTGTCTTGCGTCGTCCCCGTCGGCCAGATGCGTCACCACGTAGCCCTCCAGGGCAAGCGCATCCTGAAGGGTTTCGGCCAGCAGGTGGTCGTCTTCGATGAGCAGCACGTTCATGTCATCGCCTCCACTTCGCTCACGGCCGACAATTCATCCCGCGCCGCTCTCAGCGCGGCCTCGCTACGTGCATCGAGACGGCTCGCCGGGCCCGAGAGGGTCAGCCAGCGCCTGGGTTCTCCGGGAACGCTGGGCAGGGCTTGCAGCAGCATCTCACCGCCAGGAAGTTCGGGGCGCGGGTCGTCACCGGCCGCTAGTGGCCATTGGCTGCCCGGGCGCAGTTCGTGACGTAGCGCGGCGTCGGGCAGGGCCACCAGCCGGCATTCGGCCTGGCGCCCATGGCTTTCGATCAGGGCGGCGGTCTCGCCGGTGTGGGCGGCCAGTCGGTCGAGCAGCGGCTGGATGCGGGTGGTCAGATGACGGCTAGGGGGATGACGTCGTGCCAGTCGAAGCGGCGCGCTACCCAGGCTCCAGCGACCATCGCGGCTGCGCTGCACGTAATCGAAACGGGCCAAGGAGCCCAGCAGGCGCAGCAGGGTGCTTTTGTAAAAACCGGTCGCCTGGGCGAGCTCGGCCAGGGTGAAGGCTTCCTGATCGACATCGAACGCTTCCAATACGGTCAGTGCGCGCTCGACGGCCTCGACGCGATCCTGGGCCATGCCATGGGTCTCCTGAGTCTTGAGGCATAGAACTTTGGTCGCAATTGCAACCCCATGCATTGACGCTGCCTGGCGGTGCGCCTAATTTCTACTCTGAAGAACGTTGTTCTGCCTTACAGAATTGTAAGGTAGCCGATGAAATACCGCAAGCCACATTTCCACAACACGCCAAGACCGGAGGGACAACAACAATGTCCACGAAAACGTCGTTCAAACTCATCGCCATTGCCGCTTTCACATTGAGCGCAGGCAGCGCCATGGCCTTCGAGCCACAGGGGAAAGTGGAGTGTCTCGCCCCGGCCGACCCTGGCGGCGGTTGGGATTTCACCTGCCGCAGCGTGGGTAACGTCATGGAGGAGCTGGAAATCGTTCCGCGCAGCGTACAGACCGTCAATATGGCAGGTGCCGGCGGTGGCGTTGCCTTCGCCCATACCGTGTCCAAGCGCGCCGGTGACGAACAGCTGCTGGTCGCCGCATCCACCGCCACCACTACCCGCCTGGCGCAAGGCCAGTTTCCGGGCATGACCGCTGACATGGTCAACTGGATCGGGGCGCTGGGTGCCGACTATGGCGTCATCGCCGTGGCTGCCGATTCCGAGTACGACGACCTGCCCGAGCTGATGGAGGCGCTCAAGGAAGATACGCGTAGCGTCAAGTTCGCCGGTGGCAGCGCCAAGGGTGGCTGGGATCACCTCAAGGTATTGATCGCGGCGGATGCTGCGGGCGTCGAGGAGCTGCCGCGTATTGCCTATCTCTCGTACAACAACGGCGGTGAGGCCATGACTCAGGTCGTTGGCGGGCATGTGGATGCCTTCACTGGCGACATCAGCGAGGCACAGGGTTTCCTGGAATCGGGCGATCTGCGCGTGCTGGCAGTACTGTCCGATGAGCGCCTGCCGGGTGACTTCTCGGACATTCCCACCGCCAAGGAGCAGGGCATCGATGTGGTCGGCCCCAACTGGCGCGGCTTCTATATGCCGGCGGATATCTCCGACGAGGCCAAGCAGTACTGGGTCGACGCCATGGATACCATCTACGAGAGTCAGGAGTGGCAGGAGATCATGACGAATAACGGGCTGATGCCATTCCACATGAGCGCCGGTGAGTTCGAAACCTTCGTTACCGAGCAGATCGAGGACATCGAGACGCTTTCCAAGGATATCGGGCTGATTCAGTAATGACATGCAACGACCGCATTTTCGGGGTTCTGCTGATTGCCCTGGCCGTCGCGTACGGCTGGGGCGCCAGCCAGTTTCCCGAACCGTTCGGTGGGTCCGAGGCGATCGGACCCGATACCTTTCCTACGCTGCTGGCCGTGGTGCTGGGGCTGTCGAGCCTCTACCTGATCGTGCGGCCCGACCCGGATCATGCCTGGCCCTGGAGCCGCACCGGGGTTGAACTGATCATCGCCGTGGTCGTGCTGGTGTTCTACGCCATGCTGCTCGAGCCGCTCGGCTTCATCATCAGCACCACGCTGGCCGTCGGCACCCTATGCTGGCGCATGGGGGCCGAGCCGCTGCGCGCTTACCTGGTCGGGGCGGTAGCGGGTGTGGTTGTGTTCCTGCTGTTCAACTTCGCCCTCGACCTTGCGCTGCCGCTGGGCCTGCTCTCGTTTCTGGAGGTGAGCTGATGGAAACCCTCGGCTTTCTGATCGATGGCTTCGGGGTGGCTCTCGCCCCGCATAACCTGATGTTCGCCCTGTTGGGGGCCTTCCTCGGCACCCTGATCGGCGCGCTGCCGGGCTTGGGGCCGGCCAACGGGGTGGCGATCCTGATCCCGCTGGCGTTCTCGTTGGGGCTTGCCCCGGAAACCGCCTTGATCATGCTCACGGCGGTCTATGCCGGGGCCATGTATGGCGGGCGGATCTCCTCGATCCTGTTGAATATCCCTGGTGACGAGCCGGCCATGATGACCTGCCTCGACGGCTATCCCATGGCTCAGCAGGGCAAAGCCGCCGAAGCGCTGGCGATCTCCGCCATCGCTTCCTTCATCGGCAGCCTGGTTGCCACCGTGGGCCTGATCTTGCTGGCTCCGGTGCTGGCGCGCTTCGCCCTGACCTTCGGACCGGCCGAGTATTTCGCACTGTTTTTGCTGGCGTTCGCCACCCTGGGCGGCATTACCGGCAAGAACCCCGTCAAGACGGTGGTGGCGGCCTGCCTGGGCCTGATGGTAGCTACCGTGGGCATCGACTCCACCGGCGTGCAGCGGTATACCTTTGGTACCCTGGAACTCTACGAGGGTATCGACTTCATTATCGCCATCGTCGGTCTGTTCGCTATCTCGGAGCTGCTCTTCTTCATCGAGGAGCGTGCCGGCGGAGGAAAGAAGAAGATGGTCGTCAACAAGCTCAAGCTGAGTTGGGCCGACATTCGCAACATTATGCCGTCGAGCATACGCGGCGGTATCCTCGGTTTCATCGCCGGCGTGCTGCCCGGTGCCGGGGCATCGCTGGGGAGCTTCATCGGTTACACCCTCGAGAAAAAGGTGGTGGGCAAGAAGGGCTTCTTCGGCCAGGGCGACCCCCGTGGCGTGGCCGGTCCCGAGGCGGGCAACAACGGTGCCTCGAGCGGCGCCCTGGTGCCCATGCTGACGCTGGGTGTGCCGGGTAGCGGCACCACCGCGGTGCTACTGGCGCTGTTGATCTCGCTCAACATCACTCCCGGTCCGCTGATGTTCACCCAGAATGCCGATATCGTCTGGGGCGTGATCGCGGCGCTGCTGATCGGCAACTTCCTGCTGCTGATACTCAACATTCCCTTGGTGGGCATCTTCGTCAAGCTGCTATCGGTGCCGCCGATGTACCTGCTGCCGTGCGTGACGATGATCGCCTTCGTCGGCATCTACTCGATCAGCAACACCACCTTCGATCTCTACTTCATGGTGGCCTTCGGTATTGCCGGCTACGTGCTGCGCAAGCTCGATATCCCGCTGGTACCGGTCATTCTCGGCTTGCTGCTGGGGCCTGAGATGGAGAAGAACCTGAGCCACGCGATGGACATCTCCGACGGCGACTGGACCGTACTGTGGGGCAGCGGCCTGGCCATCGGACTGTGGGCGTTCGCCGGCGTGGGGCTGATACTGCCCTACATCGTCGGACCGATTCTGCGGCGTCGCATGAAAGTGGACGCGGCGGCGACCGCTGGCAATCCAGAAGGCGACTGATCCGGGAGTTGCCAGTCCCTCCATCGGGGGCGCCGAGCGATCGGCGCCCCCGATGCGTTATAAGGAGAACGCCAAGGCCGTGCAGTCAGGGAGTCGTGCCGTTGCTGCGTGGTGCGGCTGCACCGGCTACTGCACCCCGGCGGTGCGTCGTAAGCGTGAAACTGCTTCGTTATACCGTTAACTTATTCGGCAACTACCTGAGCTATGCGCTGTTGGCGGTGGCGGTAGATCTGGTGTGGGGGTACCTCGATATTCTCTGACTGGGTCATGGCGCCTTCTTCGCCCTGTGTGGCTACGTCATAGGGCATGTATTTGATGTGATATATCCGGCGATTCGCCGGATATGGCAATCGGGAACTGCCGGAGTTCATGGCCTTTTTCAATTTCAGCAGTTCGGCTGGCGGGTTTCTCATCCAGCGCGATAACCGTATCGTGCGCGCCCTGGGCGTAGCGATCGCGACAGCGGGGGCTCTATTCGCCTTTGGCTGAGGCAGCGCGACCGATGACACGCCCGGCCTGGCTGGGCGTGTGGCATTATTGACGCATTAGCTGAGGTTGACAGACAACACGTCGCCACCCAGCTTGAAAGGAGCCAACAAGAATGGGAGAGCGCATGGACACGCTACTGCTGGCGGTAAAAATCCTCGTCACACTGCTGGTCGCGATTCTTTTCGTGCAGAACATCGCATTGGTCGAGGTGCGCTTCCTGGTTTGGAGTACGGAACTGCCGTTGGCGCTGCTGTTGCTGGTGATCTATGTGCTGGGCATGATCAGTGGCAAGGCTCTGTTTCATCTCCTGAACCGCCTGCGCAACCGTCGCTCCCGTCACTGAGGCCGGATCACTCCACATGGGTTACCGCTTCGTGCCGCGGGTCGACGTACCAGGGCAGGCCGCGGCGGGCGTTGTATTCGAGTTCGGCGATCACCTGGGCACCGAGCAGCACGATCATGGCACCGACTTCCAGCGTCAGCAGGACCACGATCAGCGTGGCCAGCGAACCGTAGACCACGTTTACCAGCGACACATTGAGAAAGTAGAACATCAGCAGGAAACGCACGCCTTCCCACAGCAACGCCGCGACGAAACCGCCTATGAGTGCTCTCTTCAACGCGATCTTGACGACTGGCAGTACCTTATAGATTGCACTGAAGAGCAGGAAGACACCGATGAAGCTGAACAGGTTGAGGAGTGGTTCGGAGAGGCCTGCCAGGGGCATGTCGCGTCCGGCTACGACTTGCCACAGGGCACCGATCGCCTCGGCCAGGGCCACCATGAGGGTGAGTGCCAGCAATCCTGCGCCCAGCACCAGCATGAATAGATAGGGGAGCAACACGGAGACCCAGATCCTGCGCTTGGGATGGGCCTCGGGAGTGTGGAAGATGATCGCCAAGGCATCTTCCAGCATGCGAAAGACGAAGGAACTGAAGATCAGCAACGTGAGTATGCCGAACAACCCGATCACATCGCGTGAGGAGAGCAGTGTGCGCACGGCTTCCATCAAGCCCTCGGCATGGGCGGGAGCGAGGTGTGTGACCTGAATGGAGAGTACCTCCAGCAGCACTGCCTCGTCGACGACCTGAGTCAGCAACACGCCCAGCAGGGCGAACAGCGGCACGATGGAGAGCAGAATGTTGTAGCCGACGCCACCGGCGAGCAGAATGCCGCGATTGCGCAGGAAGGCAGACAGGACTCGCCACAGGAAAGCGCCAACTCGCGGGATCAGCACGAACATCGCCCGCTGCGACCTGTGGTCTCGAGACATGGTAAGGGTCACTCCTTGTGCCGTTTTGAGGTTCCTGTTGATCAAGGTATTCGTGCCGGCCGGCGGCTACAAGCCTGTCACGACGCTGGATGCTTCGTGCAGGTCCGCTACACTGGGGCTGACGGTGCCTGGTGTGCCGGGTCGAACTTCCGAACTGAACAGCAAGGAGAGCTGTATGCGCAATATCATCTATATCATTGGCTTGATCGTGGTGGTGCTGTTTATCCTGTCAATGCTGGGGTTGCGTTAACCCACGTAGTGCTTTCCGAACCAGCGTTCGCTGGACGTGTGTCCCGCCAGCGGGACTTGGGGAGGCAGGACATGGACAATCGATGCTGCCGGTTACGCTGGCTGGGAGCCGGGTCGAGTGTGCTTCTGCTGGCTGGCTGTGTTAGCCATGTCGTGCCTCCCGAACCTGATTCGCTCACTAGGCCTGTCGCTGTCTATCTGCTTGATCATGGTCGTCACTCCAGCTTGGTGTTGCCACGCGAGGAAGGAGGCGTGGTGCGCTACAGCTACGGCGAATGGCGCTGGTACGTAGAGGGACGCCGCCATCTACCGGCAGGAGCCATGGCCATGCTATGGCCCACCAAGTCAGGACTGGGGCGAGGCGTGTATCCCGGCATCGACTCACTCGAGCAGTTTCATCGGCTGGCACCGGAGGGGCTGACCGATGTCTACCCGTTCCAGGTCGAGGCGGGGCGCGTCCTGGCCCTGCGGCGACGTCTCGATAGGTACTTCGAACGAGCCGATGTCGAGCCGGTTCCGAGCGACGAGTTCGGGCTCGAGTTCATCCCTTATCCACGAGCGTATTCCATCATTCACCAGTCGAATCTGGTCGTGGCACGCTGGTTGCGCTCATTGGGTGTCGAAATACATGGCTCACCCTGGTTTTCTCATTGGCGAGTTGCCACGGGTTGAGCGAGATAGCTCCCATTTCGCTGCATTGTGCGCGGCTGAGCCAAAGGGCTGGCGCTTTCTTTCGCCCGCAGGTATGGCTATGTATGCTGAAGAACGAGCGGTAAAAGAAAACTGAAAAGGACCATCTGGAGGGTCTAGCCCATGTCGGAGACACCCGAAAGCCCACTCTACAAGGATAAACGCGTCCTGGCCCTGGTGGCCGTGGCTGTGCTCGCTATCATCTGGGCAATCTTTGCTCATAACAGCGCCGGTGACCACCGCGACCGCAGCGAGGCGCTCGAAGAACAACTGGCTGCGATCGAAGGTGAGCACCAGGATCTGCTCGCGGAACTCAATGAACGCAACCAGGCCGGTGAAGATATCGAGTCGATGGAGGCACGCCTGGCCGAACTCGAAGAGGAGCGGCAATCGATCGAAGCGGCCCTGCATGACGAACAGCAAGCGGCTCGTAGCGAGATAGAGCGTCTCGAGGGTGAGGCACAGCAGGCCGAGGAGCGTCTCAGCCAGCTGCAGGAGCAGCAGTCCTCGCTGGAGAGCGATCTCGAGGCGCGCCGCAATGAGCAGACCGAGATCGAGGAGACCGTAACGGCGCTGCGCGAAGAGTACCAGCAAGTGGACCAAGCCCGTGTCGAAGCGGAGGAGGCGCGACAGTCGGCGGAGCAGGCACGCCAGGAAGCCGAATCCGCGCGTCAGACCCTCGAGGAGGAACGTCAGCAGGCCGAAGAGGCGCGCCAGCAAGCCGAAGCGGAACGCGAGCGGGTTCAGTCGGAACTGAGCGACCTGCGCGAGAAGGCGGACGCCGCCGAGGAGCGCCTGAATTCCTTGAACGCAGCAATCGACGAACGCGAACAGACCCTTGAAGCACTCGAGAACGACATCGAGGCGATGGAAACCTTGCGCAGCGAGATCGAGAGCGAAATGGGTACCCTTCGCGATCAGCGTGACAGTGCCATGACCGAGCTGGAGTCGATCCGTCAGGAGCGTGACGAGGTAACCAATGCCATCGACGCGGGGCGCGACGAACTGCGCCAGGTCGAAGAGCAAGTCGAGCGTCGTCGGCAGCAGCTGCAGCGTCTCGAAGCACAGCTCGCCGAATGGCGGGACACCCTGTCCGAGCTGGAGCTGGATAGCGCGGAAGGGGGCAACACAAGTCAGGGCCAGACCCAGGAGCAGCAAGGCCAGGCCCGGGAGCAGCAAGGCCAGGCCCGGGAGCAGCAAGGCCAGGCCCAGGAGCAGCAGGGCCAGGCCCGGGAGCAGCAAGGCCAGGCCCGGGAGCAGCAAGGCCAGGCCCAGGAGCAGCAGGGCCAGGCCCAGGAGCAGCAGGGCCAGGCCCAGGAGCAGCAGCGTTCCCAGCCGCAGAATGGGGGGCAGGCCCAGGAGAGCGATGCGGAAAACGAGGAGGCCGAGGGGCGCGCAGCGGCCGAGGAGAGCTGAATTGGCAAGGTTCATGTCGGCGGCGGGCTTCGGCCCGTCGCAGACCATTCCGGCCATCAGGAAACGGCGCGCTATACTGCGCTCGTTCAAGCTACCCTAGAGTAACGCGACAATTCTCAGCACAAGGAGCGGAATGTGATCGAAGGGGTCAAGCATATCGTGGCGGTGGCCTCCGGCAAGGGCGGGGTCGGCAAGTCCACGGTGACCGTCAACCTGGCGTTGGCCATGGCGGCCGAGGGCTATCGTGTGGGCATACTCGATGCCGACATTCATGGCCCCAGCCAGGCTCAGATGTTGGGTGTGCCGGAAGGCGTAAGACCCCAGCAGGCCGGTGAGAACAAGTTTCGGCCGCTGGAAATGCATGGCTTGCAGGCCATGTCGATGGCCTTCATGGTCGACACGCGCGAGCCCATGGTGTGGCGCGGGCCGATGGTCGCGGGTGCCTTCCAGCAGCTGCTAACCCAGACGGCATGGCAGGATCTCGACGTGCTTTTCATCGACATGCCTCCAGGCACCGGTGACATTCAGCTGACCCTGGCGCAGAAGGTGCCGGTGGACGGTGCGGTGATAGTCACCACGCCGCAGGACATCGCGCTGCTCGATGCCCGCAAGGGTATCGAGATGTTTCGCAAGGTGAACGTGCCGGTGCTGGGCGTGGTGGAAAACATGAGCTTGCACGTATGCTCCAATTGCGGCCAGGCCGAGCCGATCTTCGGCGAAGGTGGCGGCGAACGGATTGCCGAGGAGTACGATACGCGCGTGCTGGGCCGGCTGCCGTTGGCACTGTCAATCCGCGAGCAGGTGGACGGAGGGCGGCCAACGGTGGTCGCCGAGCCGGAGGGAGAGGTGACCGGTACTTTCCGCGCCATGGCGCGGCAGATTGCCGAAGAACTCGAGGGCCAGGAGTCAGGCGAAGGACCGAGCATCAGCTTCAGCGATTGAACCATTGCGCGGGGCCAGTGACGCCCGCCACGAGGGCCGCTATGATAGCGGCCCTACTTGTTTTTTCGGCACATCATTTCAGGACGTCCCATGAGCATCAAGCCCGACAGTTGGATCCGCCGCATGGCCGAGCGGGAAGGTATGATCGAACCCTTCGAAGCCGACCAAGTGCGTTACGTGAACGATCAGCGGGTGATCTCCTACGGGACCTCCAGCTACGGCTACGATGTCCGCTGCGCCGATGAGTTCAAGGTGTTCACCAACATTCACTCCGCGGTGGTCGACCCCAAGGCGTTCGACGAGAAGAGCTTCGTTGATATCAAGGGTGACATCTGCGTCATTCCACCGAACTCCTTTGCCTTGGCGCGCACCGTGGAATACTTCCGCATTCCGCGCAGCGTGCTGACCATCTGCCTTGGCAAGTCGACCTACGCTCGCTGCGGTATCATCGTCAACGTCACGCCGTTGGAGCCGGAGTGGGAGGGGCACGTGACCCTGGAGTTCTCCAACACTACCAACCTGCCGGCCAAGATCTACGCCAACGAAGGCGTGGCGCAGATGCTTTTCCTGGAGTCGGATGAGGTCTGCGACACTTCCTACAAGGATCGCGGCGGCAAGTATATGGGGCAGAGGGGGGTCACCTTGCCCCGTACCTGAGAGAAAGCGCCGATTTATTGCTGCGCTCGACATCCTGACCGCCGGCGGTGCTCAAAATCCTCATGTAGCAGGCTACACTCCGGTTTTTGCGCTCCGGCGGCAATCAGCCTGTCATCGCTCGCGACATTAATCGCCAGCTTTCAACTATTCCTCGTCGAGCTCTTCGGCGGCGTCGGCGTGTGACATTCGCATGCCTTGTGGGGGAAGCGGCATGCCGTCGAATGTGGCAATTTCTCCCTCGAGACGCAGACGCCCCTCCAGGAACCACTTGACGGCGATGGGGTAGATCAGGTGCTCGCGGGCGTGCACTTTCTCCTTGAGGCTGGCTTCGGTTTCGCCATCGCTCACCTCCACTACGGCCTGGATCGCCACTGGACCGCCGTCGAGTTCCTCGGTGACGAAGTGTACGCTGCAGCCATGCTCGGCCACGCCATCTGCCAACGCCTTGGCGTGGGTATTGAGGCCACGATAGGCGGGTAGCAGGGAGGGGTGTATGTTGAGCATGCGGCCGTGGAAGCGTTGCACGAAGCGTGAGCTGAGGATGCGCATGAAACCGGCGAGCACCACGAGGTCGGGCTCGTGGCGTTCGATCACCTTGATCAGTGCGCCGTCGTAGGCCTCACGGCTGTCGTACTCGCCGTGGGGCAGCACTACCGCATCAATGCCGGCATCTCGCGCGCGCTGCAAGCCGTAAGCATCCGCCACGTTGGAGATCACCGCAACGATCTCGCCGCCTAGCCGTTCGTGGGTCTGCTCGTCGATCAGCGCCTGCAGGTTGCTGCCGTTGCCGGAGATCAGTACCACCACCCGGCGCGCGACGTTTGGCTCGGGGGTGAAGCCGTTGAGGGTGTCGCTGACGGATGACTCGCTCATGCCTCGAGGTTCTCCAGTTGCACCGCTTCCTCGTCTTCGCCGCGTGCAACGATATCGCCGATGCGATAGACCGTTTCGCCCTGTGCCTGCAGGTGAGCGCGGGCCTGGTCGGCCTGGTCGGCAGGCACGGCGACGACCATGCCGATGCCGCAGTTCAGCACGCGATACATTTCGTGCTCGGCCACGTTGCCCTGCTCCTGCAGCCAGTCGAACAGCGCCGGACGGGACCAGCTCTTTGCATCGATGCGGGCAGCGAGCGTTTTCGGCAACACCCGAGGCACGTTTTCCAGCAGCCCGCCACCGGTAATATGTGACAGGGCATGCACCGCGACACCGCTCTCCTTGATCAAGGACAGCAGCGGCTTGACGTAGATGCGCGTGGGTGCGAGCAGGGCATCGCCGAGGGGCTGGCCGTCGATGGCGGTATCCAGCGAAGCGCCGCTGACCTCGAGGATCTTGCGGATCAGCGAGTAACCGTTGGAGTGTGCCCCGGTGGAGGCGATGCCCAGCAGCACGTCGCCTTCACCGACCTTGCTGCCGTCGAGGATTTCTGACTTCTCCACCACGCCTACGCAGAAGCCGGCCAGGTCATAGTCGCTGCCCTCGTACATGCCGGGCATTTCGGCGGTTTCACCGCCGACCAGCGCGCAGCCGGCCCGCTCGCAGCCTTCACCGATTCCGGCCACCACGTCGGCGGCAATGTCCACATCGAGCTTGCCCGTGGCATAGTAGTCGAGAAAGAACAACGGTTCGGCGCCGGCGACGACCAGGTCGTTGACGCACATGGCGACCAGGTCGATGCCGATGGTGTCATGACGACCCAGATCCATGGCCAGGCGCAGCTTGGTGCCCACGCCGTCGGTGCCGGAGACCAGTACCGGTTCGCGGTAGCCTGATGGCAGCTGGCACAGGGCGCCGAAGCCACCCAGTCCACCCATCACCTCGGGGCGCATGGTACGCTTCGCGACGCCCTTGATGCGATCGACCAGGGCATTGCCGGCATCGATGTCAACACCGGCATCCTTGTAGCTCAGCGAAGCCTTGGCATTGTCGGGAGAGGTGGAATCGGTCATGGCCTGTCCTGTAGGAAGAAACGCAGTGAGTGGTTTGTTGGCTGTCGCCAGGCAACGCGTCGCCTGATGGGCGCAGCAGTGGGCAAGATTGGGCCGGAATTGTAGCATCACGAAACACGGCTCGCATCGCCGTGGACTACTAACGCAGGGAGGTGTGATGCGCAAAGAGTGGTGGTTGCTGGCGGGAGCGGTGGCGGTGGTTTGGCTGCTCTTCAGCCTGGAAGCGATATTGATGCCGTTCATCGCGGGTATGATCCTGGCATATCTCACCGATCCCTTGGCCGATCGCCTGGAACGTCTGGGCCTGTCCCGCCTGCTCTCGGTTTGTGGGGTGTTCTTGATATTGACTCTGCTGCTGGTACTGGCATTGCTGGTACTGATTCCCTTGCTGCTGCAGCAGATCCGTCAGTTCGACCAGATGATTCCCGGCATTTTCATCTGGGTCGAGATGACGCTCGCGCCACAAATACGCGAGTGGACGGGACTCGACATGGCCTCGGACATCGAAGCTATGCAACAGGCGCTGGCCGAGCACTGGCAGGATGCTGGCGGATACCTGGCCCCGTTTCTGGGACAGATCGGCCGTTCCAGTGCAGCGTTCCTGGCCTGGGTGACTTACGTGGCGTTGATTCCCGTGGTGGGCTTCTACATGTTGCTCGACTGGGATCACATGCTGGCCAATCTGCGAGCAATGCTGCCGCGTCGCTGGGAGCCGGATGTGGTACGCCTTAGCCGACGCTGTGATGAAGTGCTTTCGGCTTTCCTGCGTGGACAGCTGCTCGTGATGCTGTCGCTGGGCATCATCTACTCCCTTGGATTGACACTCGTCGGGGTTCGCTTTGGTCTGTTGATCGGTATGGTTGCCGGGCTGGCCAGCATCGTGCCGTTCCTGGGCTTCATCGTCGGCATCAGCGTGGCGCTGCTGGTGGCATTCTTCCAGTTCGGCACCTGGCTCGCACTGCTTGGCGTGGTCACTGTGTTTGCCATTGGCCAAGTGCTAGAGAGCACAGTGCTGCAGCCCAAGTTGCTGGGGGACCGTATCGGGCTTCATCCGGTGTCGGTCATCTTCGCCGTGCTCGCTGGCGGCAACCTGTTCGGCTTCACCGGGGTCCTGCTGGCGCTGCCGGTAGCCGCGGTGATCATGGTACTCTTGCGTGAACTCCACGAACGCTACAGGCGCAGCAGCCTGTACGACGACGCAACGCATGAGCGTCGCAACGAGGATTCCCCATGAGCCGAGCGCCTGCGCAACTTCCGCTGGGGGTGGGGCTACGCGACGATGCGACTTTCGACAGCTTCCTGCCGGCAGCCAACGCCAGCCTGGTGGAACACCTCTCACGCCAGCTCGATGCTGACGGTGAACCGTTCCTGTACGTGTGGGGAGCGTCCGGGAGTGGTCGTAGCCACCTGCTGCAGGCGGCTTGCCATGCGGCCTCGGATCGCGACTTGCGGGCGCTCTACCTGCCGCTGGAGGATCTCGGCCATTTTCCTCCCTTGATGCTCGAGGATGCCGAGCGTCTCGACCTGGTGGCCATCGACGACGTAGACAGCGTCGTCGGGCGGCGGCGTTGGGAGGAGGGGCTCTTCCATGCCTTCAATCGCCTGCGCGATGCCGGCAAGCGGCTGGTGGTGTCCGGCGCAGTGGCGCCCCGCCAGTTACCGGTAAAGCTTCCCGATCTGGCCTCACGCCTGACCTGGGGCGTGACCTTCCATCTGCAGCAGCTCAACGATGGCGAGCGGCTCCAGGCCCTGCAGCTTCGTGCCCGGGTGCGTGGGATCCAGCTTCCCGATGAAGTGGCGCGCTACATTCTGCATCGCGGCCCGCGGCGTCTCGACGAGCTGTTCGAGGCGCTGTCCGTTCTCGATCGCGCTTCGCTTACCGCCCAGCGCAAACTGACCATTCCCTTCGTCAAGCAAGCGCTGGGCTGGTAACCCGAAGTCAACGGCTCAGGTTGACCTCGAGGCGCTGACCGTTACGCAGCGAAACTTGGCGCAGTACCACCTGGCGCTGGCCATTGGCGGGGTTGACCGCGATGCCCGAGACGTAGAACTCCCCGCCTGGAAGGCCTTGCAGGGTAAAGTTGCCGTTGCCGTCGGTACGTGTGGTGTGGGTGTACTCGCGTGCCCGAGGGTCGGCAGGCTCGACTGCACGCCCAGCCAGCGCATGCTCGGCGGCTTCGGCCGAGTAGGTGGTGACGGGGGCGACGGAAACGGTTTCACCGGCGCCCGGTCTGCCGTTCAGGCTGAGCCGGCCGGTAATGGCTGCGCTGCCGGTTTTCGGTAGTGTGGCATATTCTTCGACCGGGAAAGCCACTTGTCGAGCAATACGCTCCGGTGCAGGGGGCTGAGCGTCGGGACGTTCGCTATCGGGACGTTGCGGCTCGCCGATCTCGATGACTTCGATGCGCTCGGGAGGCGGGCCGGGCTCCATCATCTGGCAGCCGGCAAGAAACAGGCCCAACAGGGCTATGGGTATCCATGCTTTCATTCGGTTGCGTCCTCATTGCCATGCCCGTACGCATCGAGCATAAACGATGGGGACAGCAGGATGACAGGCCAACGAAGAAAAGGCCCACCGAATCATGCTCGGTGGGCCTTTTCTGGAGGCGGGACGTGCTAGCTGCGTCAGGCTTTGGCAGTTTGGCTGGCAGTGGCCTGCTGCGCCTGATTCAGGCTGCTCTCCGCGAGCTTCTGGCTCTGCTGGAAGAAGTCCTGGTTCAGGGAGACGACCTTCTCGGCATCGCCCTTGAAGCGCTCGTTCATGTCCTTGGCGAATTTCTGCTGCCCTTCGACGTAGCTGCGCAGGCCATCGGCATCGCGAATTTCGAGTAGCTCGCGGGCCTGGGCTAGACCGGTGTCCGCATATGCCTTGGCGGTGTCAAACTGCGTGGCGAGCAGCTTCTCGGTATATTCGATGCTCAGAGCGGCATAGGCGCGAGCCGGGCCGACAAGCATGGCTTCGAACGGTTTGGTGTCGAAGCTGAATGTCTTCATCATTTCCTGTGAACCTCCGGGTTCGCGATAGATAACGAACGGCAATCCGTCCTGCTGCATTGCAACATAGCAGAGTTGTTGTTGCGCTGCAATATTAGTTCCGTAAGCCTCTGTCGCTTTCTGTCAGGCAGCATATTCGATGCGATTGCGACCATTACGCTTGGCTTGCAGCAAGAGGCTATCGGCACGATGAATCAGATCGACGACGAAGTGGTCGGTAGGTTCCAGGCTGGTGATTCCGATACTGATCGTAAAGGAGGACGCCTGGGTCAATGTTCGCCGCAGGCGTTCAGCGATCTCCCGTGCCCCGTCAGCCGTGGTTTCCGGCATCAGGATGATGAACTCGTCGCCGCCATAGCGGCCTACCAGGTCGCATTCCCGGACCGTGGCCAGGATAGTATGGGCGACCCGACGCAGGGCTTCGTCGCCCGAGAGGTGGCCCTCGGAGTCATTGATTTCCTTGAAATGATCGATATCGAGCATCATCAGGCAAAGGGACTGTTCGTAGCGAGAGGCGCGGCGAAGTTCCAGCTCGGCCAATTCCAGCAAATAGCGGCGATTGTAGAGATCGGTCAGAGAGTCATGTGTCGCCAGGTGAGTCAGATGCTCGTTGGCGGCGACGAGTGCTGCCGTGCGCTCATGCACTCGCCGCTCGAATTCCTTGCTGTCGGGGTGAGCTCCAACAGGGCGCTCAGGCAATTGCGAAATGTCGCGGGATACGCCGAATATATGAGTAACGTAACCCTCCTGGTTGGTGATCGGCACTAGCAGTGTCTGCCAGTGCCCCTGCTGGCAGATCCCGTTGTGGTCGATGTACCCTCCTTCCTCTTCGTAGCGAATGGGGCTGTTACACGCGACACAGCGGTTCAGGTTGGCGATCACAGCATGGCACATGGGGGGCGGAAGCAACTGTTCGATGCGCTTGCCGATGGCAACGGTGTCATTTCCGAGCATGGCTTGGCGCGTCGGATTCATGGCTTCGATCACGAAGTCAGTGGGCCCCTCGACGCGGACAATGAACATGTGTTCGGGGCAATATTCCCAGAGGCTGCGCACCAACAGCATGCCAGCGTTGGCATTGAGCCGGCTGAGAATGTCAGACGTCATCCAGGGGGTCTGATGCATGGCTAGAGTTCCCTTTAGTGGCGTTCCTCTTTGTCCCAGAGGTAACGCTGAGCCTGCGGCACTGCAGCATTAACACTAGGACGCAGCCATTCTTCGTGCAGCATGGTTTTCATCATGACATTGGTGGGTGGGGTTCTAGCTCACCCTGTTCGAAGCATGATGGAACTCAAACTGCAGTGGAGTGACGCACTTCTATACTGTCTGTACGATCCATGGACAGGAGTGACGCACTATGCCGAGCCATGGCAGAGACGTACATGGCGCGACGAAGGCCGCCGAATGCCTGTCGTGCTATCTCAAGGCCCTGTGCGTTCCACAAGGATTGTCGCCCGACGAGACAGCGCTTCTGGATGACCTCGTCTTTCCACCCATCCGCTTGGAAAAGCGGGAAGTGCTCTGCGTCCAGGAGGCGCCGTTCGACAGCCTCTATGCCGTACGCACCGGCTGCCTCAAGCAGGAGACGGCTGTCGAGGGAGCCGAGAATCTGCTGACCGCACTCTGGCTGCCCGGGGATATCATCGGCTGCGACGCCATCGGCCTGGGGCGTTACCCGGGAACCGTCAGCGCGCTCGAAACCGCAACGCTGTGCAAGCTGCCTTTCGATCAGTTCGAGGCACTGACACAGAGGATGCCCAGGCTACGCCGACATCTTCAGCGCAGTATCAGCCGAGCCATGCATGAAGAACGGTTGAGCCTGCATCAGTTGCTGTGTCGCACGGCCGAGGCGCGCCTGGCATATTTTCTGCTGGCCGTATCGGCTTGCTTTCATCGCCGCGGTTATTCGTCTTCGCACTTTCGCTTGCCCATGTCGCGCAACGATATCGGCAGTTACCTAGGGCTCACCCAGGAAACCGTCGGCAGAACGCTTGCGGCCTACCAGAACCGACGACTGCTCCGCGTGCATGGGCGTGAGTATCAACTTCTCGACATCGCTCGACTCGAACGGTTGGCTTCTTCTACCGGCAGGCAGAAGAAGCTTTAACAAGCAGTCTGATTCAGGCTCGCTGATTCATCACGCTGACTCGGCGCTGCTCCCAGAATTCGAGCAAGACCCTGCACTCACCTTCCTTCTCCTCGACGAAGTTCACTAGCGGCTGATGCAATTCGGGGGTGGCGTTGGTATTCAACAGCCATTCGAAGAAATTCTTCGACTCCACTGCAGCGCGTACTGCCTGCTCGATGACCTGGTCGCCCATGAAGTCATCGACGACGAAGAAATGCCGCTGGGCCCAGGCAAAGCTCGGTGCACATACCGGCGTTTCCTTGATACATGCTTCGAGTTCCAGGCACCTGGCTGCCTGGCGCAGCAGCTCAAGGCGTTTCTCGCACTGCAGGCCCAAGGTGGCCATCAGGCGACTGGTCTGGGGAGCTTGCGGCAGAAAGCTGAGCGTCAAGCGGCGATAGCGCTGAAGTTCTGCCGCTTCGTGCGCGTTGGCGAGGGTGAGTTGCTCGTATGGCAGCAGAAGCAGGGATTGAGTCTTGTCCATGAATGGTAACGTCCGCTTTGTTCTATTCGGGTTGGTTCGATATCGGTGTTGCCTGGGTGGGTAGGCAAAGCGATCTTAGGGAAGGGGGCTTCTGCGCTGCAACGACAGTTATCATGTTCCACTACGATAATGCCGACATGTTGGCGAAGTTTGATAACTATCAACGTCTGCCCAGGCACTTGCCGAAGCGTTGCGGCATGCCCATGCCTTGCATGAGGCAGGGCTTGGCGCCATGGTGAGGTAAGGATCGACAAGCGAGGGAATGACATGAGCGAACATCGTATCGAGCGCGACAGCATGGGCGAGCTTCGGGTGCCGGCTTCGGCGCTCTATGGTGCCCAGACCCAGCGCGCCGTGGAGAACTTTCCGGTCTCGGGCCAACCGTTGCCGGCAGCGTTCATCCATGCCATCGCCCGCATCAAGCTGGCCGCAGCCAAGGTAAACCGGGATCTCGGTTTGCTCGATGGGGAGCGGGCCGAGGCCATCATCGCGGCCGCCCAGGCGATCATCGAGGGCAAACATGACGATCAGTTCCCGGTGGACGTATTCCAGACCGGCTCGGGTACCTCGAGCAACATGAACGTCAACGAAGTCATTGCTCATCTCGCCAGCCAGGATGAGCGGCAGGTCGGCCCCAATGACCATGTCAACATGGGGCAGTCGAGCAACGACGTCATCCCCACCGCCATCCACCTTTCCGCCGCGCTGGAGGTGACCTCCCGGCTGCGTCCCGCAATGGTACAGCTGCGCACGACTATCGACGAGCGTGCTCTGGAGCTGGACAGAGTGGTCAAGACCGGGCGCACTCATCTGATGGACGCGATGCCGCTACGACTGGGCCAGGAGCTGGGTGGCTGGTCGAGCCAGGTCGGCCAGGCGATCGAACGCATCGACAGCGCCATGCTGCGCATCGCAAGGCTGGCACAGGGTGGCACGGCGGTGGGTACCGGTATCAATGCTCATCCTGAATTCGCCGAATGCATGGCGCGCGAACTCAGTGAACAGACCGGCCTCTCACTCAGCCCCAACGACAGTTTCTTTGCCAGCCTGGGGTCCCAGGATGCCGCCGTGGAGCTGTCCGGGCAGCTCAAGGGCTTGGCATGCGTAATCATGAAGATAGCCAACGATTTGCGCTGGATGAATTCCGGGCCCTTGGCCGGGCTGGGCGAGATCGAGCTGGAGGCGCTTCAGCCCGGAAGCTCGATCATGCCGGGAAAGGTCAACCCGGTGATACCCGAGTCTGCCGCCCAGGCCGCCGCCCAGGTGATCGGTCTGGACGCGGCAATCACGGTGGCGGGGCAGAGCGGGAACTTCCAGCTCAATGTGATGCTGCCCTTGATTGCCAACAATCTGCTGACGTCGATCGGACTGATGGCAAATACGGCGCGGTTACTCGGGGAGCGTGCCATTGCGAGCTTCCGCGTGCGCGAGGACAGCCTTGCCGAACCGCTGGCGCGCAACCCCATCCTGGTGACGGCATTGAACGGCGTGATCGGCTACAACGCGGCCGCGGCCATTGCCAAACAGGCCTATCAGGCCGGACGACCGATCATCGAAGTGGCCGAGGAGCAGACCGATCTGAGTCGTGAGGAGCTCGAACGTCTGCTCGACCCGCTGCAACTGACCTATGGCGGCATTCCGGAGTGAAAGGCACTTTCTCATGGCTCCTGCTCGCGACGTCGAGCTTCGCGGATCGTCTGCCGCGCCCACGCCCGTTCGTCACCATCTGCCTCGGGATTTTCGTGTTCGTCGCTTCGTGAAGGCCGAAAGCAGAGCGTGGCCAGGATCGGAAAGTGATCCGAGCCGAAGCCGGGCAGTCGTTCCAGCTTCTTCAAGGTGAAGTGTTCGCTGGTGAAGATATGATCCAGGGGCCAGCGCAGCAGCGGGTAGCGGGCGTGGAAAGTACTGTACCTTCCTCGCCCCCGACGGGGGTCGAGCATGCCGCTGATACGACAGAACAGGCGGGTGGTGCGCGACCAGGCCACGTCGTTGAGGTCACCGGCGACCACGGTGGGCTTTGGGTTGCGATGGATTTCCTTGCCGACCAGCAGCAGCTCGGCATCGCGCCATAACGACTCTTCGCTCTCGTTGGGCGCAGGAGGCCGGGGATGCAGAGCGTGCAGCGTCAGCCTGTCGCCGGTCTCCAGCTTCACATCGGTATGGATCGAGGGAATGTCTTCCTGTATCAGCCATTCGACACGGGTATTGTCCAACGGCAGCCGTGAGTAGAGGTGCATGCCGTAGAGGTTGTCCAATGGGATCTTGACGCTGTTGGGCCAGTTTTCCTCGAGCGCCTGATCGAGGCGCTCCTGCCACCAGTCGTCCGACTCCAGGGTCAACACGACGTCCGGGTCGTGCCGTCGGATGATCTCGATGAGTCGGCTGGCCTGGCGGTTGGGGGTCAGCACGTTGGCGATCAGCAACGTGATGCAGCGTTCCTGCTGACCGGGGTCGGCGCTCTGTACCTGGACTGGCCACAAGCGGGTCCAGGGCAAGATGAAGCGAGCCTGCAGGGCCACCACGAGAAGGCTCGTGCCGAGTAGTGCCCAGCGCCAGGGTGGTTCGAGCGGAAGTGACAGCAGAGCCGTGAGTACGGCTGCGTAGGCCAGCTGCAACCGGGGGAATTCACAGGCCCGTATCCACCACCAGCGAAGCGGCAGCTTGGCTAGCAGCGTGGCAGCGAGAAGCAGTGCCACCATGGCTCCGAGTACGAGCGAATAGAGGGCCATGCAGGTGTCCCCGGTTTGAGCTGGCCGGTATTGGCTGTATCCTCCTCTCAGAGCTTAAGTGATCGAAGCCTCATGCAGCTAGTCCGTGTCGGTGCTTTTCGGTGTGTTGTTTCAGCGCTTCAACCTGTCGCGGTGTCAGGCGCAGGCCAAGTTTGGTGCGCCGCCACAGGATGTCCTCGGCGCTGAGCGCCCATTCATGGTCGATGAGATAGTCGGCCTCGGCGGCGGTGAAACCGGCGCCAAAATCTTGCCCCAGGTCGTCAGGACTCTTGGCATTCTCGAGAAAGCGCAGGCACAGACTGCCGTAGCTACGGGCGAAGCGGCGCGCACGCTCCTCGCCGAGCCAGGGATAATCGTGAAGCAGGGATGCCATGAAGTGCGCCTGGCTGACGATATCGCCTCCCGGCAAGGTGGCGTCGGCGGTCCAGCTCGGCCCCATGCCGGGCAGTGACGGGGTCAGCAGCTTCAGCGCGGCTTCCGCCAGCTTGCGGTAGGTGGTTATCTTTCCGCCGAATACAGAAAGTAGCGGGGCTCCGCTGTCGTCCAGGGCCAGGGTGTAATCGCGGGTCATGGCAGAAGGGTCGGCCGATTCGTCGTCGCATAGTGGGCGTACGCCAGAGAAGCTCGTGATGACGTCGCGGCGGTCGAGTTGGCGACGAAAGTGTTCGTTGACCACGCCGAGCAGGTAGTCGATTTCCTCCTCATTGATGATGACCTGGGTCGGATCGCCCCGATAGCGTCGATCCGTCGTGCCGACCAGACTGAAGTCGTCCTCGTAGGGCAGGACGAAGACGATGCGGCGGTCGCTGTTCTGCAGGATATAGGCGCGATCATCGGCGTTGAGACGCGGTACGACGATATGGCTGCCCTGGATCATGCGGATGGAGTAGAGCGAAGTGCGTGCCGCCTGCTCGCGTACCACTTGCTCGACCCAGGGCCCCGCGGCATTGACCAAGTTTCGCGCATGGCGCTCGAAGCGCTCGCCGGTTCGCACGTCCTCGAGTTCGATGCGCCAGGTCCCTTTCTCTTCCCGAGCACCGGTGCAGCGCGTGCGCACAAGGATTTCCGCACCGTTTTCACGTGCTTGCAGGGCGTTGAGGACTACCAGCCGGGCGTCGTCGACCCAGCAATCCGAATATTCGAAACCGCGCATCATCTCGGGCTTCAGCGGCGAGTCGTCGGCGAAGCGAACGCCGCGTGAGCCGGGCAGCTTCTTGCGCTTGCCCAGGTGGTCGTAGAGGAACAGCCCGGCACGGATCATCCAGGCCGGGCGCAAGTGTGAACGGTGCGGCAGGATGAAGCGAAGCGGCCAGATGATGTGCGGGGCCTTGTGCAGCAGAACCTCACGCTCGCGCAGGGCTTCTCCAACGAGGCGGAACTCGTGGTGTTCGAGATAGCGCAGACCGCCGTGGATCAGCTTGCTGCTCGCCGACGATGTGGCGCCGGCCAGGTCGCCTTGTTCGCACAGGCCGACCGTCAGTCCGCGGCCGGCGGCATCGTTGGCGATGCCGGTACCGTTGATGCCGCCGCCGATAATGAACATGTCGAGGATCTTGCGAGACGTCTGCGCCATGGAAGGTAAGGCTCCGAACTTACGGTCCCGCGGGAATGGAACCGATGCAACCGCTGATGTTTGAAAACGAACATAGATCAATCGAAAGCGAACATCAAGAGCCTGCAGAAAACAAAGCCGACAGCTGGGTGTCGGCAGGGCGGTTCGGCCTATCGTTTATCGTTCAGGCGATATGCAGGGCGACCTCGTTGACCTGCATGAGATGGACGATGCGCTCGGGAGGCTGGCGGTCGGTGAACAGGGCGTCCAATTGAGCGATGTTGCCCTGGCGTACGACGGGGTTGCGATGGAACTTCGAGTGGTCGGCGGTCAGGTAGACCTGGCGAGAGTTGTGGATGATGGCTTGGGCGACGCGCGCTTCCTGATAGTCGAACTCCAGCAGCGAGCCATCCTCGTCGATGCCGCTGATGCCGATGATGCCGAAGTCCACCTTGAACTGATTGATGAAGTCGATCGTCGCCTCTCCGATGATACCGCCATCCCGCGAGCGAACCTGGCCGCCGGCAATGATGACGTTGAAGTCCTCCTTGTGCTGGAGAATCGCTGCCACATTGAGGTTGTTGGTGATGACCTCGAGACCCTGATGGTCGAGCAGGGCTTCCGCCACCACTTCGTTACTGGTGCCGATGTTGATGAACAGCGAGGCGTGATCGGGGATGTGCCTGGCGACCAGGGTGGCGATGCGCCGTTTGGCGTCGAGATTGAGGTTCTTGCGCGTGCTGTAGGCGGTATTGACGGTGCTGGATTCGAGCCCCGCCCCGCCATGCACGCGGCGAATCATGCCATCTTCCGACAGCGCGTTGAGGTCGCGACGTATGGTCTGAGGGGTGACCGAGAAGTGCTCGGTCAACTGCTCGATGCTGGCGTAGCCCTGGCGGCGTACCAGATCAACGATGGCATCTTGTCGTTGTTGCTGGTTCATGTCGGCTCCCTTTCGATCACGCGAGTGTAAGCGATTCGGCGCGCTGTCGGCAGATGATCAGAGTCTTGTTCTACGAAAGTCGTAAAGCATTGCGAACATACTCGAGTACTCTTGGTGATCATAAACGAACATACAACGACGGGACGCAACATGGCCGACTATCTACTCGCGATCGATCAGGGCACCACCAGTTCACGCGCCATTCTTTTCGACCGTGGCGGCCATGTGCTTCACGTTGCGCAGAGGGAGTTTCCCCAGCACTTCCCGCGTGATGGCTGGGTCGAGCATGATCCGCAGGATATCTGGGACACGGTGTTGACCACATGTCGCGAAGTGGTGGAGGCGTCGGGCATTGCGCTCGATGCCCTTGCCGGTATCGGCATCACCAACCAGCGCGAGACCGCTCTACTATGGGATCGAGCGACGGGGCGCCCACTCTACAATGCCATCGTCTGGCAGGACCGGCGAACCGCCGATCTGTGCCAGCAAATGCGCGATGCGGGGCACGGTGAACTCGTACAGACGCGCACCGGACTGCTGATCGATCCCTACTTCTCCGCGACCAAGCTGGCCTGGCTGCTGGACAACGTGGAAGGGGCCAGGGAGCGTGCCGAGCGTGGCGAACTCGCCTTCGGCACGGTGGACAGCTATCTGCTATGGCAATTGACGGGTGGCCGCGTTCATGCCACCGACGCCACCAATGCCTCGCGCACTATGCTGTTCAACATCCATAGCCAGCAGTGGGACGAGGAACTGCTCGCTCTCTTCGGCATCCCTCGCGGCTTGCTGCCTGAAGTGCGCGACAGCAGCGATGACTTCGGTACCGCGCAAGCCCGGTGGCTGGGGGCCGAACTGCCCATTGGTAGCATAGTTGGCGATCAGCAGGCCGCGCTGGTAGGGCAGGCCTGCTTCGAGCCGGGCATGGGCAAGAGCACCTACGGCACCGGTTGCTTCATGATCGTCAATACCGGCGACAAGCCGGCGACATCGCACAACCGACTACTGACTACCGTGGCGTATCGGCTGGGTGGCAAGACCACTTATGCCATGGAGGGGAGCATTTTCGTGGCCGGTGCGGCCGTGCAGTGGCTGCGTGATGGCCTCAAGCTGTTCAAGGATGCGGCCGAGACCGAAGCCTTGGCCAAACAGACTCGTGACGGCCACAGCGTCTACCTGGTACCCGCCTTCACCGGGCTGGGGGCGCCGCACTGGGATCCCAAGGCCCGCGGGGCTATCTTCGGCTTGACCCGGGACACCGGTATCGCCGAGATCGTCGCCGCCGGGTTGCAGGCGGTGTGCTATCAGACTCGCGACCTGCAGGCCTGCATGAGCGACGACATGGGAGTGCCTCCGGGCACGCTGCGCGTCGATGGCGGCATGGCGGCCAACTCGTGGCTGGTGCAGTTCCTGGCCGATATGCTGGGGGTGCAGGTCGACCGTCCTACGGTGCTCGAGACGACGGCGCTGGGTGCCGCCTACATGGCGGGGCTTCGTTTCGGCTGGTACCGGGATCTGGAGGAGATTGCCGAACTCTGGCGCTGTGAGAGAACGTTCTCACCCAGCATGCCGGAAACCGAGCGCGAGCGACTTTATGGGGGCTGGCTCGAAGCGGTGGAGCGTGTAAAAAGCACTGTCTGAAGCTTGCAAAAAGCAGCGATATCGGTATGATATGCATCCGTTGCAGCAGCGAAGGTCTGCTTGCAACAGGTTGCCGATGCGTTTTGAATTGAGTAGGAGTGCGCGTCAGCCGCGGGAAATCGGAAGCAGGACCATAGCTCAGTTGGTTAGAGCGCCACGTTGACATCGTGGAGGTCGGCGGTTCAAATCCGCCTGGTCCTACCAGCTTTCCCAGCGATTTTCAGGACCATAGCTCAGTTGGTTAGAGCGCCACGTTGACATCGTGGAGGTCAGCGGTTCAAATCCGCTTGGTCCTACCAGCACCCCGGAACGCCCCGAGGCTCAGCGCCTCGGGGCGTTCTGCTTTTTCGGCCTGGCCAGGCGTGTGAGGATTACTGCGAAGTGAGATGATCAGGCAGGTTCGTGCGTTCGACGAAGATCGCGACCAGCCCTTCGATGCCGGCCTGATCCTCATCGCTGAAGCGGGCATGGCGTGGGCTGTCCAGATCAAGCACGCCCCACAGCGTTCCCTCTCGCATGACCGGTACCACCAGCTCGGAGTTTGAGGCGGCATCGCAGGCGATGTGGTCGGCAACAGTGTGAACGTCGTCGACGCGCTGGGCCTGTCGACCGCGGGCGGCCGCGCCACACACGCCCTTGCTGAACGGGATCGGGTTGCAGGCGGGCTTGCCCTGGAAGGGACCGAGGGTGAGCAGCTCGGGCTGGCGCTGCAAGTAGAAACCCGCCCAGTTGAGCTCCGGCACCTGTTGCATGATGAAGGCGCATGCCTGAGCAGTGTTGACCAGCCAGTCGTCGCTATCCAGCAATGCTTCGAGCTGTCGGGCAAGCAAGGCGTAGTCGGGCGCGGTCGATGCCATGGGGTCTCCTGTGCTCGGATTCGGGGTTTGAACAATGTCCGTGGCGACACTAGCTTTCGGCTAAGGATACCCGTTGGGCCAGAGCCTGGAAGGTCGCATCGACAAGGTCGAGCAGAAGATCGATTGAACCGTGACCGGCTTTGCTAAGCAAGCGGGCCGACGTCATGCGTCGGCCCGTTGTCGTTCAGATGGCGAAACTCCTCGGTGTCACTCCCAGCCGGGCACGGCGCCACCGTCGAACAGCTCCTTGGCCTTGGCTGCCACCTCCTCGCTCTGGTAGGCCGAAACCAGTTGCTGGATCTCCTCACGCTCCTCGTCGCCCGCGCGCACAGCGATCAGGTTGACGTAGGGCGACTCGGGGCCCTCCTTGATCAGAGCGTCGTCCAGCTTCAGGCCGGCCGGCTGGGCGAAGGTATTGTTGATGAAGGCCAGGTCGACGTCCTGCAGCACGCGTGGCAGCTGGGCTGCCTCGATCTCGCGGAACTGGAAATCATGCGGATTCTCGACCACGTTGACCGGCGTGGCTTCGAGGTTCTCGTGATCGTCAAGCTCGATCAGGCCGGCGTTGTGCATCAGGATCATCGCGCGGCCGCCGTTGGTAGGGTCGTTGGGCAGGGCGATGATGGCGCCTTCCGGCAGCTCCTCGATGCTGTCGTGCTTCTCGGAGTAGGCGCCGATCGGATAGACGAAGGTGCGTCCGGCCACGGCCAGATCATAGTCGCGATCGTCGATCATGCTCTGCAGGTAGGGTTCGTGCTGGAAGGCATTGGCGTCGAGGCTGCCATCGGCCAGCGCCGCATTGGGCGAGACGTAGTCGGTGAACTCGATGATCTCGACCTCGAGATCGTAACGATCCTTGGCGATCTGGACCGCCACTTCCATGACTTCCGACTCCGGGCCGGACATGGTGCCGACCTTGATCGAGCGCGATTCGGCCTCGTCGTTGCCGCAGCCGGCAATCAGGCTGGCAGTGGCGAGAGTGCCGAGCAGGGTGGCGGCGCCGAGCATGCGGGTCAGGGTTGCTTGCATTGGGTCGTTCTCCTTGGATGTTGCGTCACTTGCGATCCGATTTGCGTACCAGATAATCCCCCAGGCTCTGGAAGCCCTGCACCATGACCACCAGGATGGCCACGGTGATCAGCATGATGGTGGGGTTGAAGCGGTTGTAGCCGTAGCGGATGCCCAGATCGCCCAGGCCGCCACCACCCACGGCTCCGGCCATGGCCGAATAGCTCACCAGGGTGACCACGGTAATCGTCAGCCCTGTGATGATGCCGCCACGTGCCTCCGGCAGCAGTACCTTGGTAATCACCTGGTGGGGCGTGGCACCCATCGACTGGGCAGCCTCGACCAGGCCCGGCGGTATCTCATTGAGCGCACCCTCGACCAGACGTGCGACGAAGGGAATGGCGGCGAGGGTCAGCGGCACGATAGCCGCATTGGTGCCGATGGAGGTACCGACGATGATGCGCGTAAAGGGGATAATGGCCACCATCAGAATGATGAAAGGTATCGAGCGGCCAATGTTGGTGACCATGCCCAGCACCTGGTTGAGTGCCGGACGTGCAAGGATCTGGCGCGGGCGAGTGACGTAGAGCATTACGCCCAGCGGCATGCCGAGCAGGGCCGAGATCACACCCGAGACGGCGACCATGTAGAGCGTGTCCAGGGTCGCTTGCAGGATCAGATCAATCATCGCGCTGGACATGGCCGAGCACCTCCACGTGAAGATCATGGGTTTCGAGATAGTCGATGGCGCGCCGAGTTTGCTGCGGCGTGCCCAGCAGTTCGGCGATCATCAGTCCCAAGGTGCGTTCCTGGATCGATTCCACCTTGGCCTGAAGGATGCTCACGTCCACGCCGCATTCCCGCGCCAGGCGCGAGATCAGCGGTGTGGAGACGGCGTCCCCGGAGAAGGCCAGGCGCACCACGGGATGGGTATGCTCGCCCGGTTCGACCTCGAGTCTTTCCACCAGGGCCTTGGGCGGCTCGAGCTGAAGAAAGTCGTTGAGGAACTCACGGCCGAGCCGGGTGCGCGGGGCGGTGAAGAAATCGCCCACGTCGGCCTCCTCGACCAGCTCGCCGTCCGATATCAGGCTGACCCGGTGGCAGATCGACTTGACCACTTCCATCTCGTGGGTGATCAGCAGGATGGTCAGGCCGAGCTTCTGGTTGATCTCGCGCAGCAGGGTCAGGATCGAGCCGGTTGTCTGCGGGTCCAGCGCCGAGGTCGCCTCGTCGCACAGCAGCACGCGGGGCTCGCTGGCCAGTGCTCGGGCGATGGCCACGCGCTGCTTCTGCCCGCCGGAGAGCTGGGCCGGGTACTGGCGCGCCTTGTCGGAGAGGCCGGTGAGCTCGAGCAGCGGCAGTACGCGTTCGCGAATGGCGGCGCGCTTCACGCCCATCAGCTCAAGGGGCAGGGCGACATTGTCGAAGACGTTGCGTGTCGTCAGCAGATTGAAATGCTGGAAGATCATGCCGATGCGGTGCCGCGCCTGGTTGAGCGCGGTGGAGGAGAGGTCGGTCATCTCCTGACCGTCAACGACAACGCTGCCGCTCGTCGGGCGCTCGAGCAGGTTGACACAGCGGATCAAGGTCGACTTGCCGGCGCCGGACAGGCCGATGACGCCGTGAATGCTGCCCTGGGGGACATGTAGGTCGACGTTTCTGAGCGCCTCGATCGTCCGGGACGAGGTGTCTTTTCGGTGCGCAGTGAACGGCTGCCGGCTTCTGGGGCCGGCGAGATGATAGGTCTTGGAAACGTTGCGTAGCGTGATCATCTGGCTTCCTGAGAGGCCGTTCCCGGTGAGGCGGGCGCAGCGATAGCCAGATGGATAGCCGAAAAGAAAAAAGGCCACCCTGTCGGGTGGCCATCAACGCTGGACACACCCTTTTAGCTGCACTTCACGTCGTCGGGAATGGAGTAATCCCCTTTCCCGTCGGCGTGGGCGCCCGCAATCCGGGTACAAATCGGCGCCTGAAATGTGATGGCGAATACTAGGACCATAGAGGCATGCTGTCAATGCATTGGTGTATGTTTGCACTCGTTGGTCCATTATTCAGGAAGAAATGCTATAACATGCGCTTTTCGCATGTCTTCGTTCTGTCGCGCGCGTGACCGATTGTACCCCGTGCCAATGGACGTTTCGTTGCCGAATTCTTACACTGCGGAACTCATCTACTCTCGCCCCGGCAGGGGCTGCCCAGGAGGCGTCATGTTCACAGGCATCGTGCAGGGGACGGCCGAAATCGTCGCCATCAACGAGGCGGAGGCATTCCGTACCCATGTGGTAAGCCTGCCTGAGCAGTTGCGCGAAGGCCTCGAACTCGGTGCCTCGGTGTCTCACAACGGGGTCTGCCTGACTGTCACCGCCGTCGAAGGCGAACGGGTAAGCTTCGACCTGATGCGCGAAACGCTGCGCGTGACCAATCTCGGTGCGTTGCAAGAAGGGGATCGCGTCAATATCGAACGGGCGGCGCGCTTCGGTGACGAGATCGGCGGCCATGCGATGTCCGGGCACGTCATGGCCATGGCGGAGTTGGTGGAGCTGGATCAGGCGCCCAACAACCGCCGGCTCTGGTTCGAGGTGCCCCATGCGCTGGGGCGCTTCCTGTTCGACAAGGGCTACATCGGTGTCGACGGCATCAGCCTGACGATAGGCGAGGTTCGGCGTGCCACGGTCGAGCACGGTCCACGCTTCTGCGTCGACCTGATTCCCGAGACGCTGGAGCGCACCATATTGGTCGACCGCGTACCGGGTGACCGAGTCAACATCGAGATCGACCCGCAGACCCAGGCCATCGTCGAGACGGTCGAGCGTGTGCTCGCATCGCGCGGTGGTTGATTTCTGGTTCAAATGACCGTTTCGTCAAGTCTGCGTTGGTAGCCGCGCTGGCGCCTGGCGCAGAGTTTGCTTATACAGAGCGAACCGTGCCGCGGCATGGCGTTCAGGGGCGACCTCGCATCGTCGTCAGCCTTTGGGTACCATGTGCGGCTTTTCTCGCTCCCAGGCCGATAACCAGCCCCAGTGCGCAGGAATGCCAAAAATGAAGAATCTCCTCGATAGACACTTCAAGCTGACAGAGCACAATACCAGCGTGAAGACCGAGGTCATTGCCGGGATCACCACGTTCCTGACCATGGCCTACATCATTTTCGTCAACCCCAGCATTCTCTCCGAGGCGGGGATGGATTACGGCGCGGTGTTCGTCGCGACATGCCTGGCTGCAGCCGTCGGTTGTCTGATCATGGGGCTATGGGCGAACTACCCGATCGCCCAGGCGCCCGGCATGGGGCTCAATGCCTTCTTCACCTATGGCGTCGTGCTCGGCATGGGCTACACCTGGGAGGCGGCGCTGGGTGCCGTGTTCCTTTCAGGTTTCTGCTTCTTCCTGCTCAGTATCTTCAAGATCAGGGAGTGGATCATCAACTCCATTCCACTCTCATTGCGGTTGGGGATCGCTGCAGGTATCGGTCTGTTCCTGGCCATGATCGCACTGAAGAACGCCGGCATCGTGGTAGCGAACCCGGCCACCTACGTGGCGCTCGGCGACCTCTCCGAGCCCGCTGCCATTTATGCACTGCTGGGCTTCTTCGCCATCACCGCCATGGCATACCTCAACGTCACCGGAGCGGTGATGATCGGTATCATCGGCGTGACCGTGGTGGCGATTCTGCTCGGGCATAATGAGTACGGCGGGCTGATGTCGATGCCGCCTTCCATTGCGCCGACCTTCATGGCGATGGATCTCGCGGGTGCACTCGATGTGGCCATGCTCAGCGTGATCTTCGCCTTCCTGTTCGTCGATCTGTTCGATACCTCCGGTACGCTGGTGGGCGTGGCCCACAAGGGTGGTTTGCTCGACAAGGATGGCAAGCTGCCGCGCCTGGGTCGCGCGATGATGGCCGACAGTAGTGCCTCCATGGCAGGTGCCGTGCTGGGTACCTCGACCACTACCAGCTACATCGAGTCCACCGCCGGTATCGTCTCGGGCGGTCGTACCGGGCTGACTGCCGTGGTAGTGGCCGCGCTGTTCCTGATCAGCCTGTTTTTCGCACCGTTGGCGGGCTCGATCCCGGCCTATGCCACGGCTGGTGCACTGCTCTACGTCGCGGTGCTGATGGCCGGTAGCCTGGCCCACGCCAACTGGGACGACCCGACCGATGCCGCCCCGGTATTGATTGCCGCGCTGGCCATGCCGCTGACCTTCTCCATCGCCGAAGGCATTGCGCTGGGCTTCATCAGCTACGCTGCTATCAAGACCCTCTCCGGCCGCTTCCGTGACCTGAACCCGGCCGTGGTCATACTGGCGATTCTGTTCGTATTGAAGTTCCTGTTCCTAGACTGACACTTCCTCACCGAGAGCTGCGATGAGCATTTACGGCGACTACATCAAGTCCGTGATCCGAACCGTCCCCGACTGGCCGCAGCAGGGGGTAAATTTCCGCGACATCACCCCGCTGCTGCAGAACAGCTCGGCCTTCCGCAAGCTGATTGACAGCTTCGTGCATCGCTACCAGGACATGGAGCTGGATGCGATCGCTGCCATCGACGCGCGGGGCTTCATCATCGGGGCGCCGGTTGCCTACGAGCTGGGCTGCAGCTTCGTGCCGGTACGCAAGAAGGGCAAGCTGCCATTTCGCACTATCAGCGAGACCTACACGCTCGAGTACGGGCAGTCCGAGGTGGAGCTGCATTCCGATGCATTTCGCCAGGGTGACAGGATCCTGATCATGGATGATCTGATCGCCACCGGCGGTACCATGCTGGCCGCCGCCAAGCTCATTACTCGCTCGGGTGGCCAAGTGGTCGAGACCGCTACCATCATCGACCTGCCCGAGATCGGCGGGTCGTCCAGGATTCGCGAGGCCGGTTTCGGCGTCTTTGCGGTCTGTTCCTTCAATGAGGACGAGTGACACCACCATGAGCAACGCCCGTTATCATCAGCACTTCACCGTTTCCTGGGATCAGTTGCATCGAGACGTGCGCGAACTCTGTCACCGCCTGGTCGAGCGCGACTTCAAGGGCATCGTGGCAATTACCCGGGGCGGTCTGATTCCGGCGGCCCTGTTCGCTCGCGAGCTCAATGTCCGACTGATCGATACCGTCTGCATCAGCAGCTACGACCACATGGACCAGGGTGGGCTGGAAGTCATGAAGGGCGTGGATCATGACGGTGACGGCTGGCTGCTGGTCGATGATCTGGTCGATACCGGCAAGACGGCGCGCAAGGTGCGCGAGATGCTGCCCAAGGCGCACTTCGTCACCGTCTACGCCAAGCCGGAGGGGCGGCCGCTGGTCGATCAGTACCTGACCGAGGTGGCTCAGGACTGCTGGATCCAGTTTCCATGGGACATGGGGGTCGCCTACGTCGAGCCCCTGGTCGATCAGGTCAAGCGATAAGCGAGTCGAGCGCACCATGAACTGTCCATTACCGGAGAGCTGGCAGCGCTGGCTGGGGGGCGAGTTCGAGGCCTCATACATGCAAGCGCTGCGTGATTTCCTGGCTGCTGAGAAGTCGGCCAGGAAGGTCATCTATCCTCACTCCACGAACTGGTTTCGGGCGTTCGAACTGACGCCACTGGAGCGGGTCAAGGTGGTCATCCTGGGCCAGGACCCCTACCACGGCCCCAACCAGGCCCATGGGTTGTGCTTCTCGGTGATGCCCGGGGTGGCAACGCCGCCGTCGCTGGTCAATATCTACAAGGAATTGGTCGCCGACGTCGGCTTCCAACCGGTCGATCATGGCAATCTCGAGTACTGGGCGCGTCAGGGCGTGCTGTTGCTCAACACCTCGTTAACGGTAGAGCAGGGCAATGCCGGTTCGCATCGCGGCAAGGGCTGGGAACCCTTCACCGACCGTGCCATCGAGGTCGTCAATGCCCATGCCGAGCCCTGCGTGTTTCTGCTGTGGGGTAGCCATGCCAGGCAGAAGAAGGCGCTGATTGATACGTCGCGACACCTGGTGCTGGAATCGCCTCATCCTTCGCCGCTCTCGGCGCACAGAGGCTTCTTCGGCAATCGCCATTTTTCCCGGGCCAATGCGTTCCTCGTGGCAAACGGACGCGAGCCAATCGATTGGCAGCTTCCCGCGATACCTGAAGCTGCGCCTTAACCTCTCTACGGGATGAGGGTAAAATGACGCGCGATTCGTCCCGGCAATGAAAGAGTCATTCCACCCCCACGCCAAGAGGTCCTTCATGAGCGTCCACGCCATTCAACATCCGCTGGTCCAGCACAAGCTGGGTCTGATGCGTGAAGCCGGCATCAGCACCAAGAGCTTTCGTGAGCTGGCCGGTGAGCTGGCCAAGCTGCTCACCTACGAGGCGACCCAGGATCTGGAGCTGGAAGAGCAGGCTATCGACGGCTGGAGCGGTGAGCCGATTCCGGTAAAGCTGCTCAAGGGCAAGAAAGTGACCATCGTGCCGATCCTGCGTGCCGGGCTCGGCATGCTCGACGGCGTGACCGACCTGATCCCGAGTGCACGGATCAGCGTGGTGGGGCTCTATCGTGACGAGGAGACGCTGCAGCCGGTGCCCTATTTCGCCAAGTTCGCCGGCGATCTGGACGAGCGCATGGCCATCGTCATCGACCCCATGCTGGCGACCGGCGGCACCATGGTGGCGACGCTCGATATGCTGCGCGAACGCGGCTGCCAGCAGATGAAAGTGATCGTTCTGGTGGCGGCTCCCGAAGGCATCAAGCGGGTGCAGGATGCCTATCCCGACATCGAGATCTATACCGCCGCCGTCGACGACCACCTCGATGAGCACGGCTATATCGTGCCGGGACTGGGCGACGCGGGCGACAAGATATTCGGCACGAGGTGATTTTTGCCATCAACCTGCCTGCGCTCGGCGAGGTTAATTGGCAAAAACGGCAAGATGCTGCCCCTGAGATCGTAATCCAGGGGCGTTTTTCTGGGCAGGATGCCTTCATTCGATCAACGACACAAAAGAAGGATAGCTTCCCATGAGCGAACACGTGGCGGCTGCGCAGGCGCCGACTGAATCCCTGCCCAGGATTCTCCTGACCGGGGCGCAGATGCTCTTCGTCGCCTTTGGCGCCTTGGTGCTGGTGCCGCTGCTGACCGGGCTCGACCCCAGTGTGGCGCTGTTCACTGCCGGGATCGGGACCCTGCTGTTCCACGGCGTGACCCGGGTCACCGTGCCGGTCTTCCTGGCCTCGTCGTTTGCCTTCATCGCGCCGATCCAGGGCTCGGTGGCCAACTTCGGCGTGCCCGCCACCATGGGAGGGCTGATGGCGGCGGGGCTGGTCTACGTGGCAATCTCCCAGGCGGTGCGCATGAAGGGCACGGCCTGGTTGCACCGCCTGCTGCCGCCGGTAGTGGTGGGACCGGTGATCATGGTGATCGGCCTCGCGTTGGCCCCGGTAGCGGTGAGCATGGCTACCGGTGAGACCAGCGACCATATCGACTATGGGCCTGCCATACTGCTGTCGATGGCCAGCCTGCTGGTCACGCTGGTACTGGCCGTTTTCGGGCGTGGCCTGCTGCGGCTGGTGCCGATCATGGGCGGTATTCTGGTGGGCTATGGCATGGCGCTGATGATGGGCCTGGTGGACTTCACGCCGGTGCATGAGGCGGCATGGCTGGCCGTGCCCGCGTTTACCGCGCCGAGTTTCCACTGGGCGGCGATCCTGTTCATGATTCCGGTGGCCATTGCGCCTGCCGTCGAACACATCGGTGACATGATCGCCATCGGCTCGGTCACCCGCCAGAACTACCTGGAGAAACCGGGGCTGCACCGCACCCTGCTGGGCGACGGGTTGGCGACTTCCGCCGCGGCGCTGTTCGGCGGTCCGCCCAACACTACCTACTCGGAGGTGACCGGGGCAGTAACGCTGACGCGGGCATTCGATCCCAGGATCATGGTGGTAGCCGCCTGCTGCGCCGTCGGACTGGCCTTCGTCGCCAAGCTCGGCGCGTTGCTGCAGACCATTCCCGGTCCGGTGATGGGGGGTATCATGACCCTGCTGTTCGGCTCCATCGCGGTGGTGGGTATGAATACCCTGGTTCGCGCCGGGCATTCGCTGACCGCGCCGCGCAACTTGGTCGTGGTGTCGTTGATCCTGGTGTTCGGCATCGGCGGCATGCAGTTCGGTGGCGGACAGTTCACGCTGCAGGGTGTGAGCCTGGCGGCGCTGGTGGGCATCGTACTCAACTGGGTGCTGCCCCGCGCCGAGGAGGAGTGACATAGCTTCGTTTGAAAAGTCGGCGAGCGCAGCCAGTTTTCGAAGCTAGCTATGATGCTGCTCCCTGCCACCTTCAGAGAAGGTCGGCGGGGAGTTGGCACTGACGATGACGCACTCCTCATCGCTGACGTTGCGGAAGCGGTGGGGCAGGCGTGAGTCGAAGTAGTAGGCGTCGCCGGCGCGTAGCAGGCGTGCTTCGCCGGCTACGGTGAGTTCGATCTCGCCTTCCACCACTACGCCACCTTCCTCACCGTCGTGCTCGAGCATTTCATCGCCGGTGTCGGCTCCGGGCGGGTAACGCTCGTGGATGATCGACATGCTGCGATCGGGGCGGCGTGCCGCCACCAGACGCCATGACAGGTGGCCGTCGCCTATTTCGGTGAGCTCGGCGGCAGGGTAGAAGGCACGCGGTGCGGAGGGCTCGTCGCCGGCGAAGAAGGCGCTGATCGATACCGGCAAGGCATCGAGGATCTTCTTCAGTGAGCTTACCGAAGGGCTGACGCTGTTCTGCTCGATCAGCGAGATGGTGCTGTTGGTGACGCCGGCTCGTTTGGCCAGCTCTCGTTGGGACAATTTGCGCGCCTTGCGTAATTCGCGCAGGCGGGTCCCCACATCAAATCCATCCATCGTCAGGTCCAGGGTCGTTCGATTTGTTTGACACATGATACCTGCTGTCGCCTCCATGTATAAGATGATCCGGATCATGGCAGGCGGGCGATTGGCTTAATGGCCATGGCACCGGCGTGCCGGCTAAGGCATCATGGAGGATATGTCCGATCGACCCGCCAGCGTACCGAACCCACTGACCGATGTTACCGGCCTGATTCTGGCCGGTGGTCAGGGTCGTCGCATGGGCGGCCGCGACAAAGGGCTGGAGTCGTTGGGAGGTGTTTCGCTGGCTGCTCATGTTCGTGAGCGCCTGGCGGGCAGGGTCGCCGAGGTGCTGATCAGTGCCAATCGCCATCTCGAGCGCTACCGGTGCCTTGCCGATCGAGTCGTGATTGACGCCGAAGGCGGCTTCCAGGGGCCACTGATGGGGATCTACAGTGGCCTGCGTGCGGCCACCACGCCCTGGGTGCTGGTCGTACCCTGCGATACGCCGGAACTGCCGTCAGAACTAGTGGACAGGATGGTGGCTGGAGTCGGTCACCATCGTATCGCCGTGGCTCATGACGGTGAGCGCTTGCATCCGGTCGTGGTACTGCTGGAGCGAGCGCTGGCGGATGACCTGCATGCCGCCCTTGCGGCGGGAGAGCGCAAGGTCGGCCGCTGGTACGAGCGTCACGCCTGGACCCGCGTGGATTTCAGCGATTGCCCCGAAGCTTTCGGCAATCTCAATAGCGAAGAGGACAAGCGGCGCCTTGAGACGCGCCTTGACGAGGAGAGACGCCCCTGATGTCACAACCTCAGCATGCCCCACTGAGCCTCGACGTTGCCTTGCCGCTGCTCGGCATTGCCGCCTGGAGCGGGACCGGCAAGACCACGCTGCTCGAGAAGCTGTTGCCGCGCCTTACGGCACGTGGGTTGCATACGGCGGTGATCAAGCATGCCCACCACGGTTTCGACGTCGATCAGCCGGGCAAGGACAGCCATCGCCTGCGCCAGGCGGGGGCCGCGCCGATGTTGGTTGCCTCCCGGGCCAGGTGGGCCATGATGATGGAAACGCCCGAGCAAGAAGAGGCTGACCTTGCGCAGCTGATCGAGACGCTACGCCCCCAGCGCCCGGACCTGGTACTGGTGGAGGGCTTCAAGGCATGGCCCATGCCCAAGCTCGAGCTCTATCGCGAAGAGGTCGGCAAGACGCTGCGCGTGGCTGAAGATCCTTGGGTCAAGGCAGTGGCCAGTCAGCCGCCACTCAATGTGCCGGCCGGTGTCGATTGGCTCGATCTGGACGATCTGGAGGGCATCGCCGAGTGGGTTGCCGCCTGGCCGTCGCGCTGGCCGGAAGAGCGGGTGCCGCGATGCTTGAATTGATCTACTGTCCTGCTTCGAACCTGTATCCGAACAACTGAATCCGAGGCTGCCTCACATGAGTCTGACCCATCTCAACCAGCGCGGCGAGGCCCACATGGTCGACGTCGCCGACAAGGCCGAAAGTCGCCGCGAGGCGATTGCTTCCGGTCATATCCAGATGAAGCCTGAAACGCTGACACTGCTCAGCGAAGGCGGGCTGCCCAAGGGCGACGTACTGGCGACTGCGCGTATCGCCGGCATCCAGGCCGCCAAGCGAACCCATGAGCTGATTCCGCTGTGCCATGCGTTGCCACTGTCGAAGGTGGCGATCGACTTTTGCCTGGACGAGGAGAATCACCGGGTCGAAGTGATTGCCACCTGCCGCCTCAACGGCCGTACCGGGGTGGAAATGGAGGCGCTGACAGCGGTCTCGGTGGCTTGCCTGACGCTCTATGACATGTGCAAGGCCGTGGACAAGGAGATGGAGATCGGTGCCATTCACCTCGATGTCAAGCGTGGCGGAAAATCGGGCGACTATCAGCGCCAGTCAAGCGTAACAGCAGCTCCGATCGTCACCGGAGAAGGCACCGCGGGCCAGGTGTCGGTGGGCACTCGCTGCGATATCGACTCGCCTTGCGTCCGGGTAAAATTTCTCGCCGAGTTACGTGAACGGCTCGGCGTCAGCGAGCTGACCCTGCCGCTCGACACGCTGCCGAGCACCGACGTCGGTGGGTTGAAGAGCGCGCTGTTGAAGCGCGATGCGCGCTTTGCACGACTGAGCGAGGAACGGGTGCTGTGCGCGGTGAATCAAGTCATGGCGCTGGATCCGACGCCGATTACCAACGACGATGAAGTGGCATTCTTCCCACCGGTAACGGGAGGCTGAGCGGCATGATCCGGGTACAGGAGGCGCCCTTCGATGCCGGTAGTGAACAACGCCAGCTGCTGGAAGGACGTTCGGACATCGGGGCAGTCGTCAGCTTCACCGGGCTGGTGCGCGACTTCAACGAGCGCCCCGACGTAAGCGCGCTGACGCTTGAACACTACCCTGGCATGACGGAATCGGCCCTGGGGGAGATCGTGGCGGAAGCCGAGTCGCGCTGGCCGCTTCAGGGGATACGCGTCATCCACCGGGTTGGACGCCTTTCCCCGGGAGAGCCTATCGTGTTGGTAGTGGTCGCCAGTGCTCACCGCCGCGCGGCCTTCGAAGCCTGCGACTTCATCATGGATTACCTGAAGACCCGTGCCCCTTTTTGGAAAAAGGAGCATAGCATCACCGGGGACTACTGGGTTGCCGAGCGCGATTCGGACCACCGGGATGCCAGCCGCTGGGAGAGCGATGATGACAAAATTCCCTGAGACCTTGCCGTCCGAATTGGTCGATGGCTTCGGCAGAAGAGTTCGCTATGTGCGGATCTCCGTCACCGATCGCTGCGATTTTCGTTGCGTCTACTGCATGAGCGAAGAAATGACCTTCCTTCCTCGAGCGCAAATCCTGACGATCGAAGAACTAGGCATGGTAGCACGGGCGTTCGTAGAAATGGGGGTGGAGAAAATCCGCTTGACCGGCGGCGAACCCCTCGTGCGGCGTGGTATCGACCAGCTGATCGAGCAGACCAGCGAGCTGCAAGGGCTGCGCGACCTTGCCATGACCACCAACGGGGCTGGGTTGGTCAAGCACGCCAGGCGCCTCCGTGATGCTGGCCTGGGCCGGCTCAATATCAGCCTCGATACCCTCGACCCGCAGCGCTTTCGCCAGTTGACACGTACCGGCGACCTCGAACAGGTGCTGGGTGGGCTGCGTGCGGCGCGTGAAGCCGGCTTCGAGCACATCAAGCTCAATGCCGTAATACTCAAGGGGCGCAATGATGACGAAGTGCTCGACCTAGTGGAATTCGCCAGGTCCGAAGGCGTCGACCTGAGTTTTATCGAAGAGATGCCGCTGGGCGATGTGTCCGATCACTCCCGCGCCGAGACTTTCTGCTCGAGCGATGACGTGAAGGCCTTGATCGAAGAACGCCACGAGCTGATTCCCACCGCCGAATCAACGCTTGGTCCTTCGCGCTATTACCGTATGGTCGATAGTGACAGCCGCATCGGTTTCATTTCTCCCCATAGCCATAACTTCTGCGCTAGCTGCAACCGTGTGCGTGTCACTGCAGAAGGTCGTTTGTTGCTATGTCTGGGCAATGAGCACTCCGTCGATTTGCGTGCCGTGCTGCGCCAGTATCCCGGCGACATCGATGCCTTGAAGCGCGCTATCGTCGCAGCTCTGCCGCTCAAGCCCGAGCGTCATCATTTTACTACCGATGGCGATGTACAGATCGTTCGCTTCATGAACATGACCGGTGGCTGAGCACCAATAAGAAGACCACTTTCTCCTCGCCTTCTTACATTTTAATCGGCCTTGCGTTGGAAAGGGCTTTTCTTGCCAATTCGGCAATTCGGCATATACTTTTGACGAGTGAGCCTTATGGCTGACTCGTTGTTTTCTTGCATGGAGGAGGCCAATGTCCAGCGAAACCCTGGAGCGCATCGCCCGTAACAAGAACGTGGCTCGTGCCGCGGCTCGCCAGCTGAGCATGGAACAGCTGCATAAGCTGTCCGATGTGATCGGCGAGGTCATCGAGCAGAAAAACGAAGAGGAGAAGCTCCGCAAAAAGGAAGAAGCGGACAAGGAAAAGAAACTGGCTGAGATCCGCGAGGCCATGACTGATGCCGGTCTCTCCGTGGAAGATCTCGTGGGAGAACAGCCGCGCCGTCGACGTGGTCGTCCGCCCAAGAATGCCAGCGGTTCGTGAGCCGTCAGGGCACGAATCGTCTGCTCGTGCAAATCGGGTCGGGGGTAATGCATGGGGCATCACCCCCGATCTGCTGACTTCACCTTGCTTTTGTTTTCTACCGCGCTTGATCCAAAGGTTCAGCGGTAGGCAGGCACCTCCACGGCAATCAACTGGAGGTGAACATCCGGTAATTGACGCAGGTGCTGCCCCAGCCAGGAAGTAATGAGGGGCTGCAGGGCGGTACGAAGTTCAGCCAGTGTTTCCGCCTCGACTTCCTCCAGGCGCTCGTCGAGCCAATCGGTAAAGCTATCTTCATCCATGGCGCTGACTCGGTGAGCATCCATCATGAGTCTTCCGATACGCGTCCAGCCGGTCCTTGTCGCGGCGACCGAAAGGGCGAGATGTAGGATGCCATGGCGTGACGATCCTCGCTCCGCCGTTAGCCCTGGCAGTGGAGTGACTGCGTTCTGGCTGACGATGCAGGGGCGCTGCGGATGACGCGATTCCAGGCTTAGTCCATCCCCGTCGAGCCGAATCAGATCGCCATTCACCGGTGCCAGCGGTGCCTGTATGCCCATCGATTCCGCCAGCTCCTGATGTACCTGCTGGTGACGGCGTTCGCCATGAACAGGCAGTAGGTGACGCGGCTTTATCCAGCCGTAGAAGGTGCATAGCTCATCTTGGGCGGGGTGGCCAGAGGCGTGCAGCTCGGGATGATTGAATTCATCCCATATCGCAATGTCGAGATGGCTCAGGGCATGCTTGAGGCGCTCGATCTGGCGCTCGTTACCGGGGATTGCCTTGGCCGAGAAAATGACGGTATCGCCCGCCATCAGCTCGAAGCTGTGGTGCCGGCCGTTGGCCAGGCGGCTGAGGGCGGCACGTGGCTCGCCCTGGCTGCCGGTAGCTATGACCAGAACTTCTTCCGGCGGGAGATAACCAAGGTCGCTTACCGGTACCAGTGCTGGCATGTCGTCCAGGTAGCCTAGGCCACGAGCCACCGCCACCATGCGCTCCATGGCCCGGCCCATCAGGCTGACCCGGCGTCCGCAGCGTTCGGCGGCACGGGCCACGGCCAATACTCGGGCCAAGTTGCTGGCGAAGCACGTCACCACGACGCGTCCCGCACATTGGGCCAAGCGACTCTCGAGGGCCCTGGCCACTTCACCTTCGCTGCGCGAATGGCCCGGCATGGGAGCGTTGGTGGAATCCCCGACCACGAGATCGACCGGAGCGAGGGCACGAAACAGCGAACCCTTTATTGGCGCCCCGATCAAGGGCTCCGGGTCGAGCTTCCAGTCACCGGTATGCAGCACTCGGTAGTCGCCGGCGGCGATCAGCAGGGCGCAGCTTTCCGGTATCGAGTGGGTCAATGGCAGGTAGCGCAGTGTAAAAGGGCCGCTCTCCAAGGCCTCGCCAGGCTCGATCACCTGGATGGCATCGGTGCTCAGGCCGCGCTCATGGAACTTGGCCCGCAGCAGGCCGGCAGCCAGCGGTGTGGCATAGACGGGGCATTGCCATCTGGGCCACAACCAGGCGACAGCACCGATATGGTCCTCGTGACCATGGGTAATGGCAAGGGCCATCGGTTGTATGCCGAGTGCTTCGGGGGTCTCCAGGCTCGGTACTTGCAGCGGCGTTTCCGGTAGATCCTGGCGAATCATCATGCCGCAATCGACGGCAATCCATTCGTTCTCGTGCCCGTAGAGTCCCAGGTTCATGCCGATCTCGCCGCAGCCCCCCAATGGCAGAAAATGAAGCGGGGAACGGCGGCGGGGACGTATGGTGGCTTGAGTCGAATGCATCGGCAAATCATGACCAGACAATGGAAACTTCACTATACGGCAACGTCGCGACTCACCACAATGCGATGCCGGTAGTGAGTGGCGGAGTTGGACGTTGGACGTGTCCCGGGTCTGATGAGTTCGCTACAATGCCTGCTTCCTTGAATAACGTCCGCACCAGGTTGGGCCCATGTCTCACTATTATCGTCTCGTCGTTTCCTGCCCCGATCGCCGCGGCATCGTGGCTCGCGTTTCCGGTTTCATCGCCGGCCACGGTGGTTCCATCACGGAGGCGAGCCAGCACTCCGACCTGGAAGCCGGGCGCTTCTTCATGCGTTACGAAATACTCACCGATTCCATCGGCATGACTGCCGGCGAGCTGAAGGAGGCTTTCGAGCCGGTAGCCCGTGAATTCGACATGGATTGGGCGCTACGCGATACGCGTCGACGGCCGCGGGTAGTGATCCTGGCTTCGCGCGAGTCACACTGCTTGGTCGACCTGCTTTATCGTTGGACGGCAGGGGAGCTGGAGGGCGATATCGTCGGCGTCATCTCGAATCACGACGACATGCGCAGCATGGTCGAGTGGCATGGCCTGCCGTATCACCACGTGCCGGTTGGCGATGACAAGAGTGCGGCTTTCGACGAAGTGGAGCGGCATGTCGAAGCGCTGGAAGCCGATAGCGTAGTGCTGGCCCGCTACATGCAGATCCTGCCGCCGCGAATCTGCCAGCGCTATGCCGGCAGGGTGATCAATATCCACCACAGCTTCCTGCCGTCGTTTGCCGGTGCAAGGCCTTACCACCAGGCGCACTCGCGAGGGGTCAAGCTGATCGGTGCCACCTGTCACTACGTGACCGAGGAACTCGATGCCGGGCCGATCATCGAACAGGACATACACCGCGTGAGTCACTGCCATACGCCACAGGACCTGGTCCGTTTCGGCCGCGATGTGGAGAAGGCGGTACTGGCACGCGGTTTGCGCTGGCATCTGGAGGATCGGGTGCTGATTCACGGCAACAAGACCGTTGTCTTTGCCTGACGCCGGTAGGTAATGCGGCAATGAGTTTTTCCGAGCCGATTCTAGCCTCATGGTTGTTGATTGCCTGCGGGCCGATCTCACTTGTGGGGCTGTTCCTGGGGCTGATGCAGCGCCCCTGGCAGAGCCTGTTGGCCGATCGTGGCTTGCAGCATCGCTGGCTGGCTGCGAGCGTGGCGGTCATGCTGTTATGGCAGCTCAGGGCTCAGTCGGTCGACTGGCTGACCTTGCACCTGATGCTGACGGTATTGATGACGCTGATCTTCAAGGCGCCGCTGGCCTTGCTGACCAACCTGTTGGCCAACCTCGCGCTGGTCGTGCTGGGCAAGGCAGGCTGGCCTCTGCTGGGCGTTAACGTGCTGATCACCGGAGTGGTGCCGATCGCAATCATGGTGGCGATATGGCGTATCGTGGATCGCTACCTGCCTGATAACCTGATGATCTTCCTCTTTGTATGCGGTTTCTTCGGCGCGGCGCTGGCTACCCTGGGTACCGGGCTCGCGGGCTTGGGGTTGGTAATGCTGGGTGCTACCGATCCTGAGGCGGTCTATTTGGCCAAGGAGTACGCGCTGTTCCTGCCGTTGCTTATGCCCTCGGAAGCCTTCATCACCGGCATGCTGCTCAGTGTGCTGATGGTCTACCACCCCGAGTGGGTCGCGACATTCAACGATCACCGCTATATCGATACCAAGTGAGCCTACAGTGGCAGGCTGAGCTGGCGCCGAGCGTCGTCAGCCACCAGCCGTACCCCGACGCCCAGCAGGCGCACCGGACGCTGACGCCTGGCCCATGCCTGTTCCATCAGCGTGGTGAAGGTGTCGAGCGTGGGCAGGCCGCCACGGGAATCGAGAGTGGTGAGAGAGAAGTCGTCGAAGCGCACCTTGACGAAAACACCAGCAATAGGCGGGTGGCCATGGCGGGCAAGGCGTGCCTCGAGGCGTTCGTATAGCGGTGGCAGCTGAGTGTGGCAGTTCGCCAGGTCGGGCAGATCGGTGGCGAAGGTAGTCTCCACGCTCACCGATTTGCGCTCGCGCTCGATGCGTACCGGCCGGTCGTCGATGCCACGTGCCAGCTCGAACAGGCGCCGCCCGAACTTGCCGAATTCCTGCAGCAGACGTTCCAGCGGAACGCGCTGAAGGTCGGCACAGGTAGCGATCTCCAGGGTTTGAAGGCGCTTGGCCGTGGCCGGCCCGACGCCGTGCAGCTTGGTTACCGGGAGCGCGCTCACGAAGTCGTCCACTTGGGGCGGCGTGATTACGGTGAGGCCGTCCGGCTTCTCCCAGTCGCTGGCAATCTTGGCCAGGAATTTTGCTGGGGCGGCACCCACCGAGACGGTAATACCCACGCGCTTGGTGCATTCCTCCTTCAGCCAGCGTGCCATCCAGGTGGCGCTGCCCGAGAAGCGGGTCACGTCGGTGACGTCGAGAAAGGCCTCGTCCAGGGAGAGCGGCTCCACCAGCGGTGTCAGCTCATGAAAGATCGCCAGTAGCTGCCGCGAAGCCTCACGGTAGCGATCGAAGTCGCCGGGCAACAGAGTGAGGTGAGGGCACAAGCGCAACGCCCGCGCCGTCGGCATGGCGGAATGGATGCCGTAGGCCCGGGCCGGGTAATTGCAGGTCGAGATGACGCCGCGCCCTTCGGCGCTGCCGCCGATCGCCAAGGGAATATCGCGCAACGCCGGGTTGTCGCGCATCTCCACTGCGGCGTAGAAGCAATCGCAATCGGCGTGCAGGATCTTGCGGCTCATCGATACGTTGTTCCGCTCAACTGGAGCGCTTTCTGGGCGACGACCAGACAAAGCGGAACTCGACGAGGAAGCGGAGTTGACTGTAGTCAATGAGCATTCCGAGGAGAGCTCCAACGCCGTATGGTCGAGTTCAGGAAGCGATCAACCCAAAGCTTGGCCGCTGCCGCCGCGTATGACTCCCACCCCGATACCCTCGATTTCGAGCGGCTGATGGCGCAAGTCCACCTCGATGGGAGCGAAGTCAGCGTTTTCGGCTTCCAGCACCACGCGGTGCCCCTGACGGTGGAAGCGCTTGACCGTGACCTCGTCCTCCAGCCGTGCCACCACGATCTGGCCGTCGCGCACGCGGTCGGTGCGGTGCACGGCCAGCAGGTCGCCTTCCAGGATGCCCGCATCCTTCATCGAAAGCCCGCGGACCTTGAGCAGGTAATCGGCCCGGGGTGTGAAGAATTCCGGGGGCAGGGGACAGTAGCGGTCGATGTGCTCGGCGGCGAGAACGGGGCTGCCGGCCGCGACCTCGCCAATGATCGGTAGCCCCTCGGCATTCGGCTCGTTGACAGCGGCGTCGGCCTCCTGGGCCGGCAAGCGAATGCCACGAGAGGTGCCGCGGATCACTCTGATGACCCCCTTGCGCTCGAGTGCTCGCAGATGTTCCTCGGCGGCATTGGGAGAGCGAAAACCCAGCGCCCGGGCAATTTCAGCACGGGTCGGAGGGTAGCCGAACTCGTTCATGGTCTTGACGATGAAGTCATAAACGTTCTGTTGGCGCGAGGTGAGAGGGCGTGTCATGGCAAACTCCAGTGGCGTGACTGCCGTATTGGTCAAGTATACAGCATGGAAGCCCATACAGTAAAAAGGGGATCGTTCATCGCCGCCAAGCGTCTGAAGACGTTTAAAACGCTACTGGTTGTCTATTCATTGAGTGACGAGTCGTAATGACGTAGACTTTTGTAATGTTTAAAACAGACGTTTCCAGCGGGAACTGATCATGGCCCAGACCGATACCGTCACCCGTATTCTCGACACTGCCGAGGTGCTGTTCGCCGAGCGCGGCTTCGCCGAGACCTCGCTGCGTACCATCACCAGCAAGGCACGCGTCAATCTCGCCGCGGTCAATTACCACTTCGGCTCGAAGAAAGCACTGATCCAGGCGGTCTTCTCTCGTTATCTCGATCCCTTTACCATGCGTTTCCATCACGCCCTGGATGAGTTGGAGGCGCGTCACGCCGGCGGCGTCATTCCGCTTGAAGAGCTACTGGAAACCATGGCGCGAACCGTGCTCGAAGTACCCGCAGAGAAGCACAGCCTGAAGGTGTTCATGAAGCTGCTGGGGCTTGCCTACAGTCAGGCTCAAGGGCACTTGCGGCGCCACATCCAAGAAGAGTACGGCAGCGTCTTTACCCGCTTTACCGAGTTGGTAAGGCGCGCCACCCCGGAGCTGCCCGATGCCGAGCGATTCTGGCGCCTGCATTTCGTTCTCGGTACGGTGATCTTCACGCTGTCCGGCCTCGACGCGCTGCGCGATATCGCCGAGAAGGACTACCAGGAGCACGTCTCGGTGCGCGATTTGATCCGACGCTTGCGCCCTGTGGTAGTTGCTGCCATGAACGCGCCTCTACCGCCGCCACCCGCCGCGCAGCCGGCCAAGGCGAGCTGACATGCACACCCCTCGGCTGGATGCATTGCCGCCCCGGGATGGGTGCTGGTTGGAGGTCGATATCGGTCGCCAATGCCTCATCCAGTGGCTGGGCGAGCAGCCCCAGAGGGAGTGGCTGGTGTCGACGGCGCTGGCGGGCACGGGGCAGCGCGAGAGCAGCGGTTGCACACCGTTGGGCTGGCATTACGTGCGGGCGGCGATCGGTGCCGGTCAGCCGGCGGGTACGGTGTTTCGCGGCCGGCGCCCTACCGGCGAGGTCTATAGCGCGGCACTGGCTGACGCCCACCCCGAACGTGACTGGATATTGACCCGCATTCTGTGGCTGTGCGGACTCGAGCGTGATGTCAATCGAGGTGGCGACGTCGACTCCCAGAGGCGCTATATCTATCTACACGGCACACCGCCGGACCAGCCGATGGGGGCACCCCGTTCGCATGGTTGTATTCGCATGCGTGACGAGGCGTTGCTGGAAGTCTTCGCCCTGGCATTGCCGGGCACTCCCGTCTGGCTGCACGAATGACCCAATAGGGCCGCTTGCCGGTTCCAACAGAGTTCGAATCAGGTGTGCCATGGATGGCTGTTGCCGTAGGCGGCTTTAGTCTAGAATCAGCTCCCTTTCTGCCCCAAGGACTCCGATCATGACCCAGACCCACGGCCCGGTGATGCTCGATCTGGAAGGCACCGCATTACGTAAAGAAGAGCGCGCACTGCTCAAGCGTCCCGAGGTGGGAGGTGTCATCCTGTTCGGCCGCAATGTCGAGCATGCGCGGCAGGTGCGGGAGCTTTGCGACGGCATTCGGCGCGTTCGCCCTGAGTTGCTGCTGGCCATAGACCAGGAAGGCGGTCGTGTCCAGCGGCTCCGCGAAGGCGTGACTCGCCTGCCCGCCATGGGCCGTATCGGCCGTGACTATGAGGCGACGCCGGAAGTGACCCTGAGGCTGTGCCTGGATACCGGATGGTTATTGGGCATGGAGATGGCCGCCTGTGGGCTCGACCTCAGCTTTGCTCCGGTGCTTGATGTCGATACCGGCATCTCCAGCGTCATTGGCGATCGCAGTTTATCTTCCAGCCCTCAGGCCGTGGCGGCCATGGGCGGTGCGTTCATCGCCGGCCTGCACGAAGCCGGCATGGCGGCGGTGGGCAAGCACTTTCCCGGGCATGGCGGCGTGGCGGCAGATTCCCACCTTGAACTGCCGGTGGACGCTCGCCCGCTCGAGGCGCTTCGCCAGCACGACCTGATACCCTTCGCCGAGCTCGCCTCCCGGCTCGATGGCATCATGCCGGCCCACGTCATCTATTCCGCCTTCGACTCGCGTCCAGCGGGCTTCTCCGGTAGCTGGCTGGGCCTGCTGCGCGAGTCGCTTGGTTTCAAGGGCACCATCTTCTCAGACGATCTCGGCATGGCGGGCGCCAGCTTCGCCGGTACACCGGGTGAGCGAGCCCTGGCCGCGCTGGATGCCGGTTGCGACATGGTGCTGGTGTGCAACGATCGTGCTGCTGCGCTCGAAGTATTGGAAGCCTGTCAGGGGCGGACGACACGGCTGACGGCGCGCTTCCGCTACGGCCGGGCGCGTCCCGACATCGAGGCGCTCGAGGCCCTGGGGCGCTGGCGTCGTGTGCACGCACGGCTCGAAGCCATGGCGTCGCTCTGACTTGCCTGTTCGTTTCTCATTCGTTTACCTGCATTGATACGAGTCCTTCATGCCCAAACTCGAAGCCGATTATCTCGAATCCCTGGCCACCATGCGCGATGTCATGGAGAACGCCGACTGCCTGATCAGCCATGATGAGGTAGAGCGTGCGCTCGACCGCATGGCCGAGCAGATCACCGCCGATCTGGGCGACAAGCTGCCGGTGTTCTATTGCGTGATGAACGGCGGGTTGATTACCACAGGTCACCTGCTGACCCGCCTGGGCTTCCCGCTGGAGGTCGATTACCTCCATGCGACACGCTATCGCGGCGGCCTGCGCGGGGGCGAACTGTTCTGGCGGGTCTCGCCGGAGATACCGATGGCCGATCGCCACGTGGTGATCGTCGACGACATCCTCGACGAAGGCGCCACCCTGGCGGCGATACTCGCCTATTGCCGAGAGGCGGGGGCGGCCAGCATCTCTACCGCCGTTCTGGTCGACAAGCGCCACGACCGCAAGTCGGTACCCGGTCTCAAGGCCGACTACTGCAGCCTGGAAGTGGTCGATCGCTACGTGTTCGGCTTCGGCATGGATTACAAGGGCTACTGGCGGAACGCGCCGGGAATCTTCGCTCCCAAGGGGCTTTGATTCATCCATTTCGGAATGGTTAAGGCACATCCTGCTTCCATCGGGCTGAAAATACGCATTAACCCTTTAAAGGCGCCTTCTTTCATAACTTTTGCGAATGCATAGGCGTCTTTTTTTCGTTTGTGAAACAGGTTGGCCGTCTGCTCTCATTGAAGCCACTTGAACCTTTGACGAGTGCAGTCATTCGATATGGATTTTCCTCACATCAGCCAAGCTTTGGGCGTCATACATCCCATCTGCATCGAGCGGGGGCGCAATGCCGAAGTGTGGGATGAGCGCGGCAACCGATACATCGACTTCGTAGGCGGCATCGGTGTACTCAACCTGGGGCATTCGCACCCCGCCATCATCGAGGCGGTAAAGGCACAGGTCGATACGCTGATGCATTCGGCGTTCAATGCCGTGCCGCACCGCGGCTATCTGGAAGTGGCCGAAGCCTTGGCCGCCTTCGTGCCCGTTTCTTATCCGCTCTCCTGCATGTTGACCAACAGCGGGGCTGAGGCCACCGAGAATGCGATGAAGGTGGCGCGCGCGGCGACCGGACGGCAGACGGTCATCGCCTTCGACGATGGGTTCCACGGCCGCACGCTGGCAGCCTTGAATCTCAACGGCAAGGTCAAACCCCACAAGAGCCGGCTGGGTGCCTTGCCTGGCCCGGTTCACCATATCCCCTTTCCCAGTGGCGACAGTGATATCGACGCCGTCCAGGCGATGGCCGCATTGGAGCGTCTTTTCGAGGTCGAAACACCAGCCGATGAGGTGGCGTGCGTCGTCGTCGAGCCGGTCCAGGGTGAAGGGGGCTTCCGGCCGCTGTGTCGTGACTTCGCCACGCGGCTGCGCGGCGTGTGTGATCGTCACGGCATCGTGCTCATCCTCGACGAGATCCAGTCGGGGTTCGGGCGAACCGGGTCGCGCTTCGCTTTCTCCCCCCTGGGAATCGAGCCCGACCTGCTGCTGATGGGCAAGAGCATGGCCGCAGGGCTGCCGCTGGCGGCGGTGGTGGGCAGGGCGGAGCTCATGGATGCCGTTCCCAAGGGCGGTTTGGGCGGCACCTATTCGGGTAATGCCGTGGCCTGTGCCGCAGCACGGGCGGTGATGGCGCTGATGAGCGAGGAGGCCCTGGCCGCCTGGGGCAAAACTCAGGAGAGGCTGATCGTCGAGGCCCATCGGCGCTGGCAGGCAAGCGGGCGCTTTCCGATGGTGGGGGCGCTCACCGGGGTGGGCGCAATGCGCGGAATCGTCTTCAAGGATACCGCCCGAGCCTGCGGCGGCGAGCATCTGGCCAGGCTGCTGTCGGCGGCGCGTGAGGCCGGTGTACTGCTGATGCCGAGCGGCCGTCGGCGTAACGTGCTGCGCCTGCTGGCACCCCTGACCGCCGAGCCTGAAGTCATGATGGAAGGACTCGCTCGCATTGAGCGTGGCCTGGAATCACTCATTCAACTTGATACCAAGGAGGCATGAAGGTGCCCGTATCCCGTTTTCTATCTTCCGACGACATTCGTGAGCGTTTTGCCCAGGCCATGTCGGCCATGTACCAGGCCGAGGTGCCCCAGTACGGGACCCTGCTCGAACTGGTCGAACGCGTTAACCGGGAAACCCTGGAGGCCGACCCCGCGCTGGCTGAGCGCCTGGCAGCTCATGGCGAGCTGGAACGCCTCGATGCCGAGCGCCATGGCGCTATCCGCGTGGGAACGGCCGAGGAGTTGGCTATGCTGCGCCGGCTGTTCGCGGTCATGGGCATGGTTCCGGTGGGCTACTACGACCTTTCCGCAGCCGGGGTACCGGTACACGCCACTGCCTTCCGACCCATCGACGAGACGGCGCTGGCCCGTAACCCTTTCCGGGTCTTCACCTCGCTGCTGCGCCTCGAGCTGATCGAGAGCCAGGCATTGCGGGAGCGTGCCACTGCGATTCTGGCTCGGCGCGACATCTTCACCGAGGGCTGCCGTGAGTCGATCGCACTGCATGAAGCACAGGGCGGGCTTGATGAGGAGCAGAGCGAACGCTTCATCGCCGAGGCTCTAGAGACCTTCCGCTGGCATCGCGAGGCCACGGTGGACCTGGAAACCTACGAGGCGTTGAATGCCGAGCATCGCCTGATCGCCGACGTAGTCTGCTTTCGCGGACCGCATATCAACCACCTGACGCCGCGCACGCTGAATATCGACGAGGCGCAGCGACGCATGCCCGATGCCGGCATGAATCCCAAGGCGGTAATCGAGGGGCCGCCCCGTCGCGCCTGTCCGATCCTGCTGCGCCAGACCAGCTTCAAGGCCCTGGAGGAGGGGATTCGCTTCGCCGGCGAGCGGCAGGGCACTCATACAGCTCGCTTCGGCGAGATCGAGCAGCGCGGCATGGCGCTGACCGCCAGGGGACGTGAGCTTTACGACAGGTTGCTTGGCGATGCCCGACGCCGTACTGCCGGCCTCGACAACGAGGCGCATCAGCGCGTGCTCGGAGAGACCTTCGCCGACTTTCCCAATGACGAGAAGACCCTGCGGCGAGAGGGGCTGGCATTCTTCAACTACCGTCTCAGCGAAGCCGGCGGAACCGGCGGATGCGTGGAGAGCGCTAGCCTGGAGGAGTTGCTCGAGCGTGGCCTGGTCTCGGCCCGGCCGCTTACCTATGAGGACTTCCTGCCGGTGAGTGCGGCCGGAATCTTCCAATCGAACCTGGGTGGTGAAAACGGCGGCAACTATACCGGCAGTGCCAATCGCGAAGCCTTCGAGCAGGCTCTGGGGGCACCTGTCGCCGACGAACTGGCGTTGTATGCCGAGCGTGAGCGGGTTTCTCGCGAAAGGGTATTGAAGGCACTGTCAGCAGAATAGCCGTCGACCCGAGGGAAGGAGCAGAAATGATAAAGCCGAACCAGGGGCTGGTTCGGCTTTATCAAGCCTAACGCCTGGCTTCAGGAGGGGAAGGAGAACTGCGCGCCTTCGCGGACCCCGGCCGACGGCCAACGCTGGGTGATAGTCTTGCGCTTGGTGTAGAAGCGCACGGCATCCGGGCCGTAGGCGCTCAGGTCGCCGAACAGCGAGCGCTTCCAGCCACCAAAGCTATGGTAGGAGACCGGTACCGGGAGCGGTACGTTGATGCCGACCATGCCGACCTGGATGTTGTCGCTGAAGTAGCGGGCGGCCTCACCGTCGCGGGTATAGATGCAAGTGCCGTTGCCGTACTCGTGATCGTCGATCAGTTTCATGGCTTCCTGCATGGAGCCCGCGCGTACCACCAGCAGCACCGGTCCGAAGATTTCCTCCTGATAGCAGGTCATCTCGGGGGACACGCGGTCGATCAGGGTGCCACCTACATAGAAGCCATTTTCAAAGCCCGGCACCTGCACCCCGCGACCGTCGACCACGATCTCTGCACCCTGGGCCTCGGCGCTGTCGATGTAGCCGCAGACCTTCTCCTGGTGAGCCTTGGTGATCACCGGGCCAAAATCGTTGCCGGCATCGGCGAAAGAGCCGACCTTGAGGCTCTGCATCTGCTCCTGCATCTTGGCGATCAGGGCATCGGCGGCCTCATCGCCTACGGCGACGGCTACGGACAGCGCCATGCAGCGTTCGCCCGACGAGCCGAATGCGGCCCCGGTCAGCGAGTTGACGACGTTGTCCATGTCGGCATCGGGCATCACGATGGCGTGATTCTTGGCGCCGCCGAGGGCCTGGCAACGCTTGCCGTTGGCGCTGGCGCGGCCGTAGATGTACTCGGCGATTGGAGTTGAGCCGACGAAGCTGACGGCCTGCACGCGCGGATCGTCGAGCAGGGCGTCGACGGCTTCCTTGTCGCCGTTGACGACGTTCAGCACGCCGGCGGGCAGGCCCGCTTCCAGCGCCAGCTCGGCGATGAACAGCGTCGAGCTCGGGTCGCGCTCGGAGGGCTTGAGCACGAAGGTATTGCCGCAGGCAATAGCCATCGGGTACATCCACAGCGGGACCATGGCCGGGAAGTTGAAAGGCGTAATGCCGGCGACTACGCCCAGCGGCTGGAACTCGCTCCACGAATCGATGCCCGGGCCGACGTTCTTGCTGTGCTCACCCTTGAGCAGTTCCGGCACGCCGCAGGCATACTCCACGTTCTCGATGCCGCGCTGCAGTTCGCCCTGGGCATCGTGCACGATCTTGCCGTGCTCCTGGCCAATCAGTCGGCAGATCTCGTCGGTATGCTCTTCCAGCAACTGCTTGAAGCGGAACATGACGCGGGCACGCTTGGCCGGCGGGGTGTTGCGCCAGGCCGGGTAGGCGGCCTGGGCAGCGGCGACGGCTTCCTCGACGGTGGCCTTGCTGGCCAGGCTGACCTGGCCACCGACCTCGCCGGTGGAGGGATTGAAGATATCCTGGGTGCGCCCTTCGCTGTTGATGCGCGCGCCGTTGATCAGATGGCCGAGCGTGGTCATTTCAGTACCTCTAGTTAAACGAGTGTCAGTTGTAATCAGTCGAGTTCGCCGATGGTTTCACCCAGCACGTTCACGAGCCGATCGATCTCGTCGCGCTCGACAATGAAGGGCAGACCGAGCTGGATGGTATCGCCGCCGTAGCGCACATAGAAGCCTTTCTCCCAGCACTTCATGGCGATTTCGAAGGGGCGCCGGGCCGGCTCGCCGGGATAGCTCTCTATCTGCAGGGCGCCGGCGAGCCCGTAGTTGCGAATGTCGCTGACATAGCGAGTGCCCTTGAGGCTGTGCAGCGAGGCTTCGAATACCGGGCTCATCTCACGCACGCGTTCGATCAGGCGGTCGTTCTCGAGCACGTCCAGGGCGGCAAGCGCTGCGGCACAGGCCACCGGGTGGCCGGAGTAGGTGTAGCCGTGGGGCAGCTCGAGCATGTACTCGGGGCCACCCTGTTCCATGAAGGTCTGGTAGATCTCGTCCTGTACGATTACCGCACCCATCGGTACTGCCCCGTTGGTCAACTGCTTGGCCACGTTCATGATGTCCGGCACCACGCCGAACTCTTCGGCGCCGGTCATGGAACCCATGCGACCGAAGCCGGTGATGACCTCGTCGAAGATCAGCAGGATGTCGTGCGCATCGCAGATCTCACGCAACCGCTGCAGGTAGCCCTTGGGCGGCGGGATCACGCCGGCCGACCCGGCCAAGGGTTCGACGATCACCGCGGCAATGTTGGAAGCGTCATGGAGGGCGATCAGCTCGAGCAGTTCCTCGGCACGCTCGGCGCCGCGCTCGGGCATGCCCTTGGTGAAGGCGTTCTCGGCGAGCAGGGTGTGGGGCAGGTGGTCGGCATCGATGCCCTGGCCGAACAGGACACGGTTGGCGCCGATGCCGCCCAGGCTGATTCCGCCGAAGTTGACGCCGTGATAACCCTTTGCCCTTCCGATCAGCTTGGTCTTGGTCGGCTTGCCCTTCTTGCGCCAGTAGGCGCGGGCGATCTTCAGCGAGGTGTCGGCACTCTCGGAGCCGGAGCCGGTGAAGAAGACGTAGTCGAGCCCCTGTGGGGTCAGTTCACGAATGCGGTGGGCCAGCTCGAAGGCCTTGGGGTGGCCGTACTGGAAGGCCGGGGCGTAATCCAGCTGCTGCAGCTGCCGGGCCACGGCCTCGGTGATCTCGGGACGACCATGTCCGGTGCCACAGGTCCACAGGCCGGAAAGAGCATCGTAAATGCGGCGTCCGTCGGCGTCGGTAAAGTAGCTGCCCTCGGCACCCACGATGATTCGCGGGTCGCGCTTGAACTGCCGATTGCCGGTATAGGGCATCCAGTAGGCGTCGAGCTGCGCCTGGCTCAAACCTGCGGCCCGTGGGGATTCCTGGACTGACATGGCACCACCCTCTGATAGCGTGTTGTTGGTGATATGGGAGACAGGCTAGTCCGGGTCAGTGATAAGTTAAATCTAGATTTTTTTAATCTAACGAAAGCGTTTACTTAACTTTCTTGCCTGGCAGCGATACCCTCGAAACCGAACGTCACGCCGTAACGGAAACGCCAATGTCACGCCGCAAGAAGACCCTCTCGGCCCAGCCCAGCGATGCCGACCTGCGCCTGCTGAAGATCTACCGCAAAGTGGTCGAGTGCGGTGGCTTTTCTGCCGCCGAAGTAGAGCTGAACATCAGCCGCGCCGCCATCAGCATGGCGATGAACGATCTCGAGACCCGGCTCGGCCTGCGGCTATGCCAGCGCGGGCGCAGTGGCTTCTCGCTGACCGACGAGGGAGCGGAAGTCTACGAAGCCACCATGCAGCTGCTAGCTGCGGTGGAAGGGTTTCGTACACGGGTCAATGGCCTGCATGCCTGGCTCAAGGGCGAGCTCAATATCGGTATTACCGACAATCTGGTGACCATGCCGCAGATGCATATCACAAACGCCCTCAGCGCGCTCAAGGAGCGCGGCCCGGACGTGCGCATCAACATTCGCATGATTCCGCCCAGCGACATCGAGCTGGCGGTACTGGACGGTCGCCTGCATACCGGGGTGATCCCGGCGCTCAAGACCTTGCCGGGGCTCGATTATCTCTCGCTCTATGCGGAGACCTCCCAGCTCTACTGCGCTTCCGGGCACCCCCTGTTCGATAGCGAAGCAGTGACCGAGCGAGAGCTGGCGAACTGCGATGCCGTGGTACCCGCCTATGCCCAGACGCCTGAGGTCAAGGCGTTGCATGAGCCGCTCAGGGCGGCCGCCTCGGCCACGGATCGCGAAGGCATCGCCTTCCTCATCCTTTCCAATCGCTATATCGGCTACCTGCCGACCCACTATGCCGAACGCTGGGTAGGTTGCGGCCGGATGTACGCCCTGAATCCCGAGCGATGGCACTATCTCACCCATTACAGCGCCATTACCCGCAAGGGAGCCCCACCCAATCTGGTGCTGGAGACCTATCTCGATGAGCTCCGCCGCATGGTCGGTGAGTGAGGCGGGTTAAGGTCGAAAGCGATATTAACTAACAAAAAACCCAGCAGGCATGGCCTGCTGGGTTGGGGCGTGTTCCCCCGCGCGGTGGCGGGTTGACGATTCAACTCACCCGTGGCGCTGGGGCTGTGCCTGCACCCGTTTCAGCTTCGCCAGCCGCGGCGCCCAGGTCGGTCGCGACAGCCTCGCCCTGTTCCTGCCAGAGCTTGCGTTCTTCCTCGCTGGCTCGCGGTGAGAACAGGCCGGTCTGCGCATAGATCAGGCCGATCACCGGCGACAGCCAGCAGGCGAAGGCCAGCGGAATGTACAGCAGGTTCTCGATATTTCCCTCGACGATACCGAGTCCGAGGGCGCTGATGACGAAGGCGCCGCCGGCATTCCACGGAATCAGCGGCGAGATCAGCGTGCCGCCTTCTTCGATGGCGCGGGACAGGTTCAGGGTCGAGTAGCCCAGGCCCCGGTAGGTGGGAGCATACATGCGGCCAGGCAGGGCGATGGAGAGGTAGGGGTCGCCGGCGACCAGGTTGGTGGACACCGAAGTCAGCATTGCGGCTGTCTGCACGCCCTTGAAGCTGCGCACTTTGGTCATGATGGCGCGGATGATCGTTTCCAGACAACCTGTCTTCTCCAGCGCACCGCCGAAGCCCAGCGCGATGAGGATCAGTGAAATGGTCCACATCATCGACTGGATGCCACCCCGATTGAGCAGGCTGTCCATAGCAGCGACACCGGTCTCGATCGAATAGCCGCTGTTGGCATAGGTCAATACCTCATGCACACCGACTCCCTGCGCGACCATGGCGGTGACAGCCCCGGCCAGGGCGCCGGCGAACAGCGACGGGATGGGCGGCATGCGCTTGATCGCGAGCACGATGACCAGCACCGCAGGCAGCAGCAGCCAGGCCGAGATGGAGAAATTGGCCTGCAGCGCCGCCGTGATGGCATCGATCCGTTCGAAGGAAGCGTTGTTGTCGTCGATCAGGGTGAAACCCGCCGCCAGGTAAATGGCGAAAGCGATCAGCATTGCCGGGATTGTCGTCGGCATCATGTTCTTGATGTGCGAGAACACGTCCGTTCCGGTGACCGCCGGGGCCAGGTTGGTGGTATCCGACAGCGGCGAGATCTTGTCGCCGAAGAAGGCGCCGGAGACGACTGCGCCGGCGGTCCAGTACACCGGGATGTCGAAGCCTGCGCCGATGCCCATCAGCGCCAGGCCGACCGTACCGACCGTGCCCCAGGAAGTGCCCAGCGACACCGAGACGACCGAGCAGAGCAGCATGGCCGCCGCCAGGAAGATGGTCGGCGAGAGCAGCGTCAGCCCGTAGTAGATCAGGGTGGGCACCGTGCCGCTGGCGATCCACACGCCAATGATCATACCGACGCAGATCAGTACCGATACGGAGGGCAGGGACACGTGGATGACGTGGAAAACGCCTTCTTCGATCTGTCTCCATCGGAAGCCTAGCTTGACCCCCACCAGCGACGTGATCGCCAAACCGATGGCCAGCGGGATATGGGGAGTGAAATCGCCGAAATAGAACAGTTGCACCGCCAGTACCAGCAGTGTCAGGACGACGGGGATCAGCGCCAGCATCAGGCTTGGCTGCTTGTAAGCTATTGGTTCTTTTGGACTTGTCATGTCATTACCCTGGGGTTGATACGCGTTGCTTCTCATCTCGTTGTTTGATCGATGTCCAGCCTGACGATCCAATGTCTCAGGGGCCGATAAGATTCGGTGGCTGGAATCGCCGGATACCATCTGGTCGTGCAGTCATTTCCTCCAATATTTACCTGTTACAGCGATACTTTGCGTTTCGCAGTGACTGAAGCGATCAATGTCTCGGCGGCATGGCCGCGGGATGGCTAGTCATTGTTATCGTTCCTGCAGGCCTTACAGGCTTAGTATTGGCCAAAACAACTAGGAATAGGCTCCAAATAACGCTAGATTCATTTCCTATTGTCCTTCTAAAACCCTATAAGTAGGCAATATGGCTACCAAGTTGGATCGTATCGATCGCCGGATCCTCTACCAACTGCAAGAGCATGGACGCCTTTCCATCGTTGAACTGGCCAGCCGGGTCAATCTCACCAAGACACCCTGTGCCCAGCGCGTGCGTAGACTCGAGCAGGCCGGAATCATCCGCGGCTATCGCGCCGACCTGGATCCGGCGCAACTCGGTGCCGGGCACGTTCTGGTGGTACTGGTGACCATGGAGAAGACCAGTGAGGATGCCCTGGAACGCTTCAACGAGGCCGTGCGCCTCATTCCCGAAGTGCAGGGTTGTTACATGGTGGCGGGAAATTTCGACTACTTGCTCAAGGTGAGAACCCATGACATCACCCATTACCGCGGCGTGCTCGTGCAGCAGATTGGCCGGCTGCCGAATGTTCATCAGACGCACTCCTTCGTAGTGATGGAACTGGTCAAGGATGAAGTCACGGTACCGGTGCCCATCGACGCCTTTCCTTGAACGGATATTGGGGGGGGAACCGGCTGACTCGGTCTCTTTTTGGCCCTCTTCTCGGTGTCTCGCCATAGGTCCTGGAGTGCTCAGATCAGTACTTTCAGACACTGTCCGGTATGGTAGAGCGTGAATCCTCCTTCATAGCTTGAACTTCGCAACGACCTGGCACGTATCGGTCTGGGGGAGCGAATCGGCAGGGGCAGGGCGCCGTCGTCGCCGTTGATCAGGTACTGGGCAAAGCCCTTGCCCACCACGGTGCCGGTGGTGATACCGCGGCCGTTGTAGCCCGACACTCCGAGTACTCCAGGCGCGAGTTCGAACAGGCGTAGCGTATGATCGGGTGTGAAGCCGATTCGCCCGCTCCAACTGCATTCCCATTCGACACTGCCCAACTGGGGGAAGTAATGACGCTGGATGCGGTTGGCCCAGCAGCGCAGGAAGGCGGCGGGCTTGCCGTCACCCTTGCCCAGGCTGCCGAGGACCAGGCGGCCCTCGGCGTCGCGGCGCATGCTGCTCAGCACCATGCGGGTATCCCAGGCGCCCTGACGCTCGGGCAGGATATCGCCGGCCAGTTCCTCGGGTAGCGGTCGAGAGGCGACTTGGAAAAAATGGCCGGAAAAGAAGTGATGGCGGATTTCGTTCCAGCGATCCTCGGTGTAGGCATTGGTCGCGAGTACCAGGCGGCGGGCCTTGACGCTGCCACGGGGGGTGGTGATCGACCAATCTTCACCCGCTCGGCAGACCCCGGTGGCAGCGCTGTGCGTAAAGAGTCGTGCTCCGGCTGCTTGGGCGGCACGTGCCAGGCCGCGGGTATAGGCGGTAGGGTTCATTGTGCCGGCGCGATGATCGAGGAGGGCGCGGCGGATGCGCTGGGTGCCTACGAGCCGCTGGCAGGCACCGGCCTCGAGCAGCTCTACCGGGGCACCGCGCCGCTGAAGCTGCTCCGCGCGACGTGCCAACTCCTGGTCGCCCTTGCCGTTGTGGGCCAGATGCAGCGTCCCGGTACGGGTCGCCTGGCATTCGATGCTATGCCGCTCGATCAGCGAGAAAACGACCGCTGGCGCGCCGCCAAGAATGGAGTTGGCGCGTTCGCCGATCTCCTCGCCAAAAACCTCGCTGATATCATCCGGCGGTATCCACAAGCCCGCGTTGACCAGTCCGACATTGCGCCCCGAGGCACCGCTGGGCACGTCGCCCGACTCGATCAAGGTTACGCTGACGCCGGCCTCGGCCAGATGCAGGGCGGTGCTGAGTCCGGTGATGCCTCCGCCAATCACCAATACATCGGTGGTGTGGTTACCTTGCAGCGTACTCAGGTCAAGAGGCGGTTCCAGTGAGGTGTCGTGCCAGAGACAGCGTTCCTTCATGGTGCCTCCCGTAGTCGGAGCGCTTGGGAAGGCCCCGGCGAGCCGCCGTGCCGGGGCCGATGGTGCGACGGGTTCAATCGAACTTGATGCCCTGGGCGAGGGGGAGCTCCCGGGAGTAGTTCACGGTATTGGTCTGGCGGCGCATGTAGCTCTTCCACACGTCGGAGCCCGATTCGCGGCCGCCGCCGGTTTCCTTCTCGCCACCGAAGGCACCGCCGATTTCCGCCCCACTGGGGCCGATGTTGACGTTGGCGATTCCGCAATCGCTGCCTACCGCTGAGACGAAGGTTTCGGCTTCGCGTACGTCGGTGGTGAAGATGCAGGAAGAGAGCCCCTGAGGCACGTCGTTGTTCAGTGCAATGGCCTCACCGAGCTGCTCGTAGTCGATCACGTAGAGAATCGGTGCGAAGGTTTCGTGTCTCACCAGGTCGTCCTGACCGTCGACCTCGACGATGGCCGGCGCCACGTAGTAGCCCTTGGAATACTGCTCGGCCAACTGGCGCTGGCCGCCGAACACGCTGGCACCCTGCTCGCGGGCCTGGGTCAGCACTTGCTGCATGCTATCGAAGGCCTGGCGATCGATCAGCGGGCCGATGAGGTTGCCTTCGAGCGGGTTGCCGATGCTGACACCGGCATAAGCCTGCTTGAGGCGGGTCACGACGTCCTCCTTGATGGAGCGGTGCACGACCAGGCGACGCAACGTGGTACAGCGCTGCCCGGTGGTGCCCACCGCTGAGAAAAGGATGGCGCGCACGGCCATGTCGAGATCGGCGCTGGGCGTCAGGATCATGGCGTTGTTGCCGCCGAGCTCGAGAATGCTGCGGCCGAAGCGGGAGGCAACACGGGGGCCTACCTCGCGGCCCATGCGGGTACTGCCGGTGGCGCTGATCAGGGGAACCCGAGGGTCGTCTGCCAGTTGCTCGCCGGCGGCGCGCTCGCCAGTGATTACCTGGCTGAGGTGCCGAGGGGCGTCGTCGCCGAACTCGGCCATGGCGCGCTGCAGCAGCGCCTGGCAGGCAAGGGCCGTGAGCGGCGTCTTCTCGGAGGGCTTCCACAACAAGCTGTCGCCGCATACCAGTGCCAGCGCCGCATTCCATGCCCAGGGAGCGACGGGAAAGTTGAAGGCAGTGACCAGGCCCACCGGGCCGAGCGGGTGCCAGCTCTCGCGCATGTGATGCCCGGGGCGCTCGGAGGCGATGGTGAGGCCGTAGAGCTGGCGGGACTGACCCACGGCCAGGTCGCAGATGTCGATCATCTCCTGCACTTCGCCGAGCCCCTCCTGGAGGATCTTGCCGCACTCCCAGGTCACCAGGGCACCAAGGTCCTCCTTGTGGCGACGCAGTTGTTCGCCGAACAGGCGGACCAGTTCGCCGCGGCGCGGGGCGGGCACCTGGCGCCAAGCCGCGAAGGCCTGCTGGGCGTTGGCGATGGCCGTGTCGACTTCGTCGGGGGTGGCGATGTGCACGCGCCCGATCTCGCTGCCATCGATGGGAGTGGAGACCGCGATCTCACCGTGCTGGTACTGTTCGGGCGCCACGCCGAGACGCTGCAAAAGGGATTCGATCATTCTTTCTCCTATCGTTCTTGTCAATGAATGTCGTGGCACCCAGTATTGCTAGTGTCAGCGAGCAGCAACAAGCGACGATTACGATGCATATCATTCCTTAATTTCATGCTATGTGGCCTACATGAGTCGACGACATCTCCCTTCCCTTGCCGGGCTTCAATGCTTCGAAGCGGCGGCCCGACACTTGAGCTTCACCCGTGCGGCGGATGAGCTGAGTCTGACCCAGAGTGCCGTGAGCAAGCAGGTCGCACAGCTGGAATCGATCCTGGAGCATCCCCTGTTCCGGCGGATCCGGCGCCGCCTGCACCTCACGCCCGAGGGAGCAATCTACCTGAGCGAGGCACGCAAGATTCTCGCCCAGGTAGAGATGTCGACGCGCTACATGCAGTCCTATGGCGGAGACGCCGATGTGCTCAATGTCGCCACCCTGCCCACCTTCGGGGCGCGCTGGCTGATACCGAGGCTCAACGGCTTCCGGTTTCGTTACCCGAACATCAATCTCAATATCAGCAATCGCGTCGAGCCATTCGACATGCAGCAGGAGCGGGTGGAGGTGGCGTTCTTCTTCGGCCATGGTGCCTGGCCCAAGGCCGAGTGCATCAAGCTGCTCGACGAGGAGATCGTGCCGGTCTGCTCCCCGCAGGCGCTGGAGGGGATGAGCGTGGACGAACCCTTGGCCCTGACCAGGCTGGTGTTGTTGCAGAGCACTACCCGGCCGGAAGCCTGGCACGACTGGTTCGATGCCCAGGGGCAGTACACCGAGCACAGCTACCATGGGCCGCGCTTCGATACCTTCTATATGGCGCTGCGGGCGGCGCAGGCCGGATGCGGTGTGGCATTGGTGCCGCGCTTTCTCGCCCAGGAGGAGATCGACGAGGGCAAGCTGGTGGTTCCCTGGCCCTTCAGCCTGAAGAGCCAGGACGCTTACTATATGGCCTACCCCGAACACATGGCCGACCTCTACAAGGTGCGAGCCTTCATCGACTGGATTGGCGAGCGCACGGCGTGAGGCGGTAAACGGAAAGCGCCCCTGACGAAGCAGGGGCGCGGTGAGGGGCGGGCTGGTGTGGAGCGCTGCTATGCGTTCAGGCCAGGCCCAGCTCGTGGGTGGCTTCCTCGCGCATCTTGAACTTCTGGATCTTGCCGGTGACGGTCATCGGGAATTCGTCGACGAACTTCACGTAGCGCGGGATCTTGTAATGCGCGATCTTGCCCTTGCAGAACTCCTTGAGCTCGTCGGTCGACAATCGCTGCCCGTCCGCCAGCTTGACCCAGGCCATGACCTCTTCGCCGTACTTCTCGTCGGGTACGCCGATGACCTGCACGTCGGAGATGGCCGGGTGGGTATACAGGAAATCCTCGATCTCGCGCGGGTAGATGTTCTCGCCGCCGCGGATGATCATGTCCTTGATGCGGCCGACGATGGCGACGTAGCCGTCCTCGTCCATGGTCGCCAGGTCGCCGGTGTGCATCCAACCGGCGCCGTCGATCGACTTGGCGGTGGCCTCCTCGTTGTTCCAGTAGCCGAGCATCACGCTGTAGCCACGGGTGCACAGCTCACCGGACTCGCCGCGCGGTACTACCGCGCCGGTCTCGGGACTGACCAGCTTGACCTCCAGATGGGGGTGAATGGTGCCCACCGTGGTCACGCGCTTCTCCAGCGGGGCGTCGGTCTGGGTCTGGGTACTGACCGGGCTGGTTTCGGTCATGCCGTAGCAGATGGTGACGTCTTCCATGTGCATCTTGTCGATGACCTTGCGCATCACCTCGATGGGGCAGATCGAGCCCGCCATGATGCCGGTTCGCAGGGTGGAGAGGTCGTACTGGGCAAAGTTGGAGTGCTCGAGTTCGGCGATGAACATGGTTGGTACGCCATACAGCGCCGTGGCTTTCTCGTCGGCGACCGCCTTGAGGGTGGCTTCAGGCTCGAAGCCATCGCCCGGGTAGATCATGGTGGCGCCGTGAGTCACGCAGCCCAGGTTACCCATCACCATGCCGAAGCAATGATAGAGCGGCACCGGGATCACCAGGCGGTCCTTTTCGGTGAAGCCCATGGTGCGGGCGACGAAGAAGCCGTTATTGAGAATGTTGTGATGGGAGAGCGTGGCCCCCTTGGGTGCTCCGGTGGTACCGGAGGTGTACTGAATGTTGATCGGCTCGTCGAATTGCAGCGTGGCCTGAATGTCGGCCAGATGTTCGGCTGAGACTTCATCGGCGTGCGCCAGCATGCTCTGCCAGCTGAACATGCCGGTCAGTGCACGCTCGGCGTCGAGGCACACCACGCGCTTGAGCTCGGGCAGCTTGGCGGCCGAGAAGGTGGAGGGCGCACCCTCGCGCAGCTCCGGTGCCAGCTCGGCGAGGGTGGCGACATAGTCTGAGGTCTTGAACAGGCCCTGCAGGATCAGCGTCGAGGCGCCGGATTGCTTGAGCGCGTATTCCAGCTCGTGAGTGCGGTAGCTGGGGTTGATGTTGACCAGGATGGCGCCGATCTTCGCAGTGGCGAACTGGGTAATGGTCCACTCGGCGCAGTTGGGCGACCAGATGCCCACTCGGTCGCCTTTCTTCACGCCCAGGGCGAGCATGGCGCGGGCTGCCTGGTTGACCGCCTGCTGCAGTTCCTTCCAGGTGTAGCGCAGCCCTTGGTGCAGGCTGAGCAGGGCGTCGCCGTCGGGAAAGCGCGCGACCGTAGCGTCGAAACAGTCGCCAATGGTTTCACCCTTCAGCGGCGTGTCGCTGATGCCGCTGACGTAACTGTTGGGGACGCGTTCTTGAAGTGCTTGGCGTGTCATCGTGTTACCCGTCTTGTTGTGGCAGTTTGCATTAATCGATTGTCGCTGGAATGCCGACCACTGGGGCTGTCACTGCAAGGACGCCGCGGCGTTTCGGTCAATTCTGGTCGAGGCGCTCCAGGACTTCCCGTGCGCGCATCTCCACGTCATCGAGTTCGCGCTGCATCAACCGTATGTCCTCCAGCTGACGCTCCATGTTGCTGCGCTTGTCGGTGAGGATTTCCAGCAGGCGCTTGAGCTGGCGCGCGTTGCCATCGGGCATGGCGTCGTACATCTCGATGACCTCGCGAATCTCGGCGAGCGAGAAGCCCAGGCGCTTGCCGCGCAGGGTCAGCTTGAGGCGAACGCGATCCTTCTCATGATAGATGCGGGTCTGGCCGCGGCGCTCCGGTGCCAACAACCCTTCCTGTTCGTAGAAGCGGATGGTGCGTGGCGTCACCTCGAACATCCGGGCCAGTTCGCCGATTGAGTAGGTGCGGCGGTGCCGGGGCAGGCTGCCGTTGACCGCGAGTGTGGCTTCCGGTTTGGGTGTGCTCATTGCTACCTTCCTATGAGTAGGGCGGGCCGTCGCGCGGTGCCTCGCCACGTATTCGCAACACTAGACGACGTTGACGTTAACGTAAAGTGGTTGTCGACCAAGGGATGTGTGCGGTAAAACCTAGCAAGTGCTAGGTTGGTCGGCATCAAGCGCCTTGCGTTACCCCGCTCAAGCGGCGGGGACTGAGTCGCGCTTAGACATGCGGCCTGACGTACAAAACACACGAGGTTACCCCGATGGATTTCTCACTTTCCGATGACCAGCAGGCGCTCGTCCAGGCTGCCGCCGATTTCTCTCAGGCCGAGCTGGCCGACCATGCCGCCGAATGGGACGCCACCTCGCACTTTCCGGTCGAGGTCATTCGTCGCGCCGGCGAAGCGGGGTTCCTGGGCATCTACATTCCCGAAGATCGCGGTGGCCTGGGGCTGTCGCGGCTGGATGCCTCGCTGATCTTCGAACAGCTCTCCCAAGGCTGCATCTCCACGACCGCCTATCTTACCATTCACAACATGGTCGCCTGGATGGTGGCGAGCTGGGGCAACGAGGCGCTACGCGAGACGTGGGTCGAACGGCTGATCAGCGGCGAGTGCCTGGGCTGCTATTGCCTGACCGAGCCCGGTTCCGGCTCGGATGCGGCCAGCCTGCGGACCAAGGCCGTGCGCGACGGTGACGAGTATGTCATCAGCGGCTCCAAGATGTTCATTTCCGGCGCCGGCGCCAATGACGTGCTGGTGGTCATGGCCCGCACCGGCGCAGCCGACAGCGGTGCCGGCGGGGTTTCTGCGATTCTGGTGCCGGCGGATGCTGCAGGCATCGAGTATGGCAAGAACGAAGAGAAGATGGGCTGGAAGAGTCAGCCCACGCGCCTGGTCAGCTTCGATGGAGTGCGCGTGCCGGTAGGCAATCGCCTGGGCGAGGAGGGCGAAGGTTTCAAACTGGCCATGAAGGGGCTTGACGGTGGGCGTCTGAACATCGCCAGCTGTTCGCTGGGGGCGGCCCAGCACGCCCTGAGCCTGTCGCGCAACTATCTGCAGGAGCGCAAGCAGTTCGGCCGCGAGTTGGCACATTTCCAGGCGCTGCAGTTCAAGCTGGCCGACATGGCCACCGAGCTCACTGCGGCGCGGTTGATGGTGCGCAATGCCGCCTGGCGGCTCGACCAGGGCGACCCGGAGGCCACCGCCTACTGTGCCATGGCCAAGCGCTTCGCCACCGACATGGGCTTCAGTGTCTGCAACGAGGCACTGCAGCTGCATGGCGGATATGGTTACTTGAGAGAGTTCCCCCTGGAACGCATGGTGCGCGATACCCGAGTGCACCAGATTCTCGAGGGCACCAATGAGATCATGCGTGTGATCGTGGCCCGCCGCCTGCTGGCGGATGGTGTGATCGAGGCGCTGCAATAATCAGAAGGAGAATAGTGGCATGACGGATCTTGCGGTCATCTTCGATGAGTTGCCAACCCGCGGCGGGGGGAGGATCGGTGTCGCCACCCTCAACTCGCAGAAGTCGCTCAATGCATTGACGTTGGACATGGCGCGACAGTTGGATGCCAAGCTCGAGGCCTGGGCAGTGGATCGCAGCATCGTCGCGGTGTGGTTGGAGGGGGCGGGGGAAAAGGCCTTTTGTGCCGGTGGTGACGTGGTGGCGTTGTACCACTCGATGACCGAGGAGGGCGACAACTGCGGTGCCGGCCGCGACAGCCTCTTCGCCGAAACCTACTTCACCACGGAATATCGCCTCGACTACCGCATCCATACTTACCCCAAGCCGGTTCTGGTGTGGGGTGACGGAATCGTCATGGGCGGTGGCCTGGGCCTGATGGCGGGTGCCTCGCGGCGTTTGGCAACGCAGACCACGCTGATCGCCATGCCTGAGATCACCATCGGTCTCTACCCCGACATCGGCGCCAGTTGGTTCCTCAATCGCATGCCGCGGGGAGTAGGGGCCTATCTCGGGCTCACCGGGGCCCAGCTCAACGCTCGCGATGCACTGGACCTGGGGCTGGCCGACCACTTCGTGCCGCGCGAGCGACGCGATGCGTTGCTCGAGGCCCTCGGCGAAGCCGATTATGGCTCGCATAGCCCTCGCGACCTCGAGGCCGGAGTGCAGCGGGTACTCGACGAGCTCGAGGACCGCACTCAGGCACCGGATGCTCAGGTCTGGCCGCTGGTCGATCATCTCCAGGCCCTCTGCGGTCAGGTCGATGCGCCGATGGCGGTGAAGCGTATCCTGCAAGACGATCGCGACCATGCGTGGCTTGCCGCCAATCGTAAGCGGCTCGAGGCCGGCAGTCCGCTGAGTGCCCATCTGGTCTGGCGCATGCTCGAGCGCCATCGTCATACCAGCCTGGCCGATGCCTTCCGCGATGAGCTCAACCTTTCGGTGCAGTGCTGCCGCCAAGGCGATATCGCCGAAGGGGTGCGTGCTTTGCTGATCGACAAGGACAAGAACCCCAAGTGGCTACACGAGAGTGCCGACAAGGTACCTGAAGCGGATCTACAGGCGCTGTTGGCTCCGCTGTGGAACGAGGAGGAGCATCCTTTGAGCGACCTTGGCAGTGGCAAACGATGGACCTGAACGCGATACGCCTATTGATTCCAGACATGCTTTTCTGTAACGACAATCAGGAGCAGCTCACATGAAAATCGCCTTCATCGGCCTCGGCAACATGGGTGCCCCGATGGCCCACAATCTGGTCAAGGCCGGCCATGAAGTCAGCGTCTTCGACCTGGTCGATGCCGCCATGAAACACCTTGAGGAAGCGGGTGCCCGTGCTTGCGCCAGCGCCCAGAGCGCGGCCAGTGATGCCGAGGTGGTCGTCTCCATGTTGCCGGCCGGCCAGCATGTGCGCCGTCTCTATCTCGGTCGCGAGGATTCGCCGGGGCTGTTCGATGCCCTGGAAGGCAAGCCGCTGATCATCGATGCCTCCACCATCTCGCCGGAGGATGCCCGTTTCGTAGGCACCGCGGCCACCGAGCGCGGCCTGACCTACCTCGATGCGCCGGTCTCCGGCGGCGTGGGAGGCGCCCAGGCCGGTACTCTGACTTTCATCGTCGGTGGTAGCCAGGCCGGCTTCGAGCAGGCCAAGCCGGTGCTCGAGGGCATGGGCAAGAACATCTTCCATGCCGGCGAGATCGGTGCTGGCCAGGTGGCCAAGATCTGCAACAATATGCTGCTCGGCATCCTCATGAGCGGTACCGCCGAGGCCTTGGCCCTGGGCGTCAAGAACGGCCTCGACCCGGTCGTGCTGTCCGAGATCATGAAGCAGAGCAGCGGCGGCAACTGGGCGCTGAACGTCTACAACCCCTGGCCTGGCGTGATGGAGGGCTCTGCCGCCTCGCGCGACTACCGGGGCGGCTTCCTTACCGACCTGATGGCCAAGGACCTGGGGTTGGCCTGGGAGCTGGCGCTGGGTTGCAAGGCCACGGTGCCGATGGGGTCCCAAGCGCGCAACCTGTTTGCCTTGCACTCGGCACAGGGCAACGGTGGGCTCGACTTCTCCAGTATTCAGAAGCTCTATCGGGCAGGCGAGGATAGCTGAACCCCGCTTTTGGCAGCTTGGCGAGAAACGGGCACAATCCTTTGCTCGTTTCTCGTTTTGAGGTCCCATGTCTACTTCCCCTTCCTCGGCTGAAGGCGTTTCGCGACGCCCCATGCGCCGCGAACTGCTCGAAGGCCCCATTGCGCTGACCCTGCTGCGCAAGTGCCTGCCCGTGGTGGGCGGCATGATTGCCATGATGAGCTTCAACCTGGTCGATACCTGGTTCATCGCCAGGTTGGGGGCAGTCCCGCTGGCGGCGGTGTCGTTCACCTTCCCGGTGGTATTCGCGGTGATCAGCCTGGCCATCGGTCTGGGTATCGGCACCTCGGCGGTGGTGGCGCGACGCCTGGGCCAGGGCGATATCGAGACCGTGCGGCGACGCGCCACCGACGCCGCGCTGCTGGCGCTGGTAGTTGGTGTGCTGTTGAGCCTGCTCGGCCTGGCCACGCTCGAGCCGCTATTCCGGCTCTTGGGGGCCGATGCAGCGCTGATGCCGCATATCCGGAACTACATGGGTATCTGGTACCTGGGCGCGGCGGCGGTGATCGTGCCGCGCGTGCTCAACAGCGTGCTGCGCGCCCAGGGCAATACGCTCATCCCTGGGCTGATGATGGCGCTGGCCGCATTGCTCAACGGTCTGCTCGACTGGCTGCTGATCTTCGGCGTGGGGCCGTTCCCGGCGCTGGGTGTACAGGGCGCGGCCTTGGCCACGCTGCTGAGCTGGAGCGCGATGACTGCGGCACTGTTCGGGCAACGTGAGCTGCGCGACTGTCTCGATCTGCGCCGACTCACCCTTGGTGGGCTCGTGGGTTCTTGGCGCGAGCTGTCGCGAATCGCCTTGCCCGCCGCCATCACCAGCGTATTCACACCCTTGGCCCTGGCGCTGATAACTCGCATCGTCGCCGGTCATGGCCACCATGCCGTGGCCGGCTATGGTGTCGGCACGCGCATCGAGGCCATCGCCCAAATCGCCGTGCTGGCACTCTCTATGACACTACCACCGCTGGTCAGCCAGAACGTGGGGGCAGGGCAGCACGAGCGCGTACGGCGTGCCATCTTCGGTTGCTTCGTTTTCGTGCTGGCATGGCAGCTCGGCGTATGGCTGTTGCTGCAACTATTGGCCCCCTGGCTGGTGGCTGGCTATACCGCTGGGGAAGCGACGGCAGCGGTGCTACGCGACTTTCTGTGGTGGGTGCCGCTGGGTCTCGGCGCCCAGGGCGTGGTGATCCTGGCGGTATCCTCGTTCAATGCTTTGCACGAACCCTCCCGAGCCATGCGTCTCTCGGTGATTCGTTTGTTTCTGCTCACGGTTCCGCTGGCCTGGCTGGGTGGTGCGATAGGAGATACCCAGGGCATCTTCATCGGCCTGTTCCTGGCCAACGTGCTGGTGGGACTGGTGGCGTGGCGAACCCTGCATCGGCGGCTCGATGCCATGCGTGCCGAAGAGGTAGAACTCAGGGGCGGTTCAGTCAATTCTCTTTAGAAAAAAGTGGCGAAGGCTTGGCAGAGGATCTAGTTTGGTCTACATTTGTTAAAAATGTAGAAATTATTTCAGGAGAGCCGCCATGAGCCAGATCACCCCCGTGACTTGGGAAGACCCGTTCCGCCTGATCGACCAGCTCGACGAAGACGAGCGTATGGTCCTTCAGACCGCCCACGACTACTGTCAGGACAAGCTGATGCCGCGGGTGCTCGAGGCCAACCGTTACGAGCGCTTCGACCGTGAAATCATGAACGAAATGGGCGAGCTGGGCCTGCTCGGCGCAACCATCGACGGCTATGGCTGTGCCGGCATGAACTACGTCAGCTACGGTCTGATCGCCCGCGAGGTTGAGCGCGTCGATTCCGGTTACCGCAGTGCCATGAGCGTGCAGTCGAGCCTGGTGATGTATCCCATCCACGCCTTCGGCAGTGAAGCGCAGCGCGAGAAATACCTGCCCAAGCTGGCCACCGGCGAGTGGGTGGGGGCTTTCGGCCTCACCGAGCCGGACCACGGCTCCGACCCGGGCAACATGTCCACGCGCGCCGTGCGTACCGAGAATGGTTGGCGGCTCAACGGCACCAAGACCTGGATCACCAACTCTCCGATCGCCGACGTTTTCGTGGTGTGGGCGCGGGACGAGGAGGGCGTGGTCAACGGCTTCATTCTCGAGAAGGGCATGACGGGGCTTTCCGCCCCCAAGATCGAAGGCAAGTTCAGCCTGCGTGCCTCCGTTACCGGGCAGATCGCCATGCAGGATGTGGAAGTGACCGACGAACAGCGCCTGCCGGGCGTCACCGGGCTCAAGGGGCCGTTCTCGTGCCTCAACCGCGCCCGTTACGGCATCGCCTGGGGCAGCATGGGGGCCGCCGAGGCCTGCTGGCACGCTGCCCGCCAGTACACACTCGACCGCAAGCAATTCGGCCGTCCGCTGGCCGCCAATCAGCTGATCCAGAAGAAGCTCGCCGACATGCAGACCGAGATAGCGCTGGGCCTGCAGGCGGCGCTGCGCGTGGGCCGCATGATCGATGCGGGCCAACTGGTCCCGGAGGCGATCTCGCTGATCAAGCGCAACAACTGCGGCAAGGCACTCGACATCGCCCGTGTCGCCCGCGACATGCACGGCGGCAACGGCATCGCCGACGAGTACCACGTCATTCGCCACATGATGAATCTCGAGGCGGTCAATACCTACGAAGGCACCCACGACGTGCATGCACTGATTCTTGGTCGGGCGCAGACGGGCCTGCAAGCTTTCGCAAATTGAATACGCGGCGACGCGAGGAGTGAGCATGAGCCGACCGCTGGAAGGCATCACGGTGCTCGATATGTCGCGTGTGTTGGCCGGCCCCTGGGCCGGTCAGCTGCTTGCCGACCTCGGGGCGCGCGTGATCAAGATCGAGCATCCCCAGCGTGGTGACGACACCCGTGGCTGGGGGCCGCCGTGGCTTGATGAAGATCTGGAGGCGGGAAGTGACGTCGAGAGGGTGGCGGCCTATTTTCTGTGCGCCAACCGTGGCAAGCAGTCGCTGGCGGTAGATATCGCGAGCGAGCGGGGCCAGGCGCTGATTCGCCAGCTCGCCGAGGGCGCCGATATCATGCTCGAGAATTTCAAGGTCGGCGGTCTGGCCAAGTACGGTCTCGACTACGCCAGCCTGAAGGCGCTCAATCCGCGTTTGATCGGCTGTTCGATCACCGGCTTCGGTCAGGACGGGCCCTACGCACACCGGGCCGGCTACGACTTCATGATCCAGGCCATGGGCGGATTAATGAGTATCGGCGGCGAGCCGGACGGCATGCCGATGAAGACCGGTGTGGCGATCACCGACGTGATGACGGGGCTCTACGCCACCATCGGCGTGCTTGCGGCCCTGCACGAGCGAGACCGCACCGGCGAAGGGCGACACGTGGACGTGGCGCTGCTCGACGTACAGGTAGCGGCGCTGGCCAATCAGGCACTCAACGCCCTGGTCAGCGGCGTCTCGCCCGAACGCCATGGCAACGCCCATCCCAACATCGTGCCCTATCAGGCCTTTGCCTGTGCCGACGGTCATCTAGTCCTGACGGTGGGCAACGACAGCCAGTTCACGCGGTTGGCCGAACTGCTGGGCCATCCCGAATGGGCTGATGATCCGGCATATGCCACCAATGCCGCCCGCGTGGGCAATCGTGGCGTATTGGTGCCGCTGATCCAGGCGATCTTCCTGACGCGCAAGCGCGACGAATGGCTGGCCGAGCTCGAGGCTCGCGGCATTCCTGCCGGGCCGATCAATACCATCGCGGAAGTCTTCGACGATCCCCAGGTCAAGCACCGGCACATGCAGCGCACGCTCAAGCGCGGTGAGCTCGAGGTGCCGCAGGTGGCCTGTCCATTGCGCTTCAATAGCCAGCCCGCCGTCAGCGAGGTAGCACCGCCCCGGCTGGGCCAGGACAGCGATACGATACTCGCCGAGATGGGCCTGAACGCCGACGATATCGAGCGGCTGCGGCGCGAGGGTATCGTTCGTTAGCGCGGCGAGAAGCGCCGAGTCAGCCCCGTCTCGGCGATCATGCGGGTCGAGATCTCCTCGATGGAGAAGCGTGTGGTGTCGATATAGGGGATATGCATCTGGCGATAGAGCCCTTCGGCCTGCTCCACTTCCTGGACGCACTGATCCAGCGAGCTGTAGCGGCTGTTGGGGCGCCGTTCATGGCGAATGGCGGTCAGCCGGCGAGGATCGATGGTCAGTCCGAACAGTTTGTGGCGGTACTGGGCGAGGGCCCGTGGCAGCTTGAGACTGCCGTCCTCGTCGAGATCGTCCTCGGTGAGCGGATAGTTGGCGGCGCGTATACCGAACTGCAGGGCGAGATAGAGCGAGGTCGGCGTCTTGCCGCAGCGTGACACCCCGACCAGGATGACGTCGGCCTGGTCGTATTGGTGGGTGCGAGCACCGTCGTCGTTATCGAGGGCGAAGTGGACCGAGTGGATGCGATCCATGTAGACCTCGTCCTGCCCGATGGAGTGAGTGCGGCCCACGGTATAGCTCGAGTGAGTGCCGAGCTCCTTTTCCAGCGGCTTGAGGAAGGTCGAGAAGATGTCGATCTTGAAACCGGGCGCGCTGCGGATAACCTCGCGGATCGATTCGTCGACGATGGTGTCGATGATGATCGGCTCCTCGCCATCACGCGCCGCGGCGCCGGTAATGATATCGACCAGGGTTCGCGCCTTGTCGATGGTGTCGATATAGGGCTTGGTGAGCATGCGCAGCTCGACGTTCTCGAACTGCGCAAGCAGGCTGCGACCCAGGCTCTCGGCGGTAATGCCGGTGCCGTCGGAGATGAAAAAGGCGGTTCGGGACATGGCGTCGAGGGTATCCGTGATGATTCGAATATCTCATTGTCACGGCTCGTGGCGCCGTCGGCAAGGCGTGATGCTAGTGACATTGGATAACCTTTCGACTACAGGAAACGCAAGAATCCGGCAGTTGTTGTAAAAAACCTCCAGTGACTTCGATGTTAGACCAATGGCGAATATGGCCGCTTGCGTTTAAGGTGGGCAGCATTGCGCTTTTCGCCTGAAGTCTAGGCAACGGACATCATTGGAGGGATAACGTGGAAGACTACATCCTGTGGTTCGATCAGCTCGGCATGGACGATGTGGAGCGGGTGGGTGGCAAGAACGCCTCGCTTGGCGAGATGATCTCAAATCTTTCGGGTGCCGGCGTGACCGTGCCCGGCGGCTTTGCCACCACGGCCCATGCCTACCGTGAATTCCTCGCCCATGAGGGCCTCAACGAGCGTATCAACCAGGCTCTGGCTCGGCTCGACGTCGACGACGTCGCCGAACTCTCCCGCGTGGGTGCCGAGATTCGCCAGTGGGTGATCGACACGCCGTTGCCGCCTTCCTTCGAGGAGCATCTGCGCAGCGCCTATGACCAATTGGTCAGCCAGCACCCTAACCTCAAGGCGGCTGTACGCAGCTCGGCTACCGCCGAGGACTTGCCCGATGCTTCCTTCGCGGGGCAGCAGGAAACCTTCCTCAACATCGAGGGCTTCGACAACATCAAGCGTGCCGTACACGAGGTGTTCGCCTCGCTGTTCAACGACCGTGCCATTTCCTATCGCGTGCACCGCGGCTACGCCCACGAGAACGTGGCGTTGTCGGCGGGCATTCAGAAGATGGTGCGCTCGGAGACCGGTGCCTCTGGCGTGATGTTCACGCTGGATACGGAATCGGGCTACCGCGAAGCAGTGTTCGTCACCGCTTCCTGGGGCCTGGGCGAGACGGTAGTGCAGGGCTCGGTCAACCCCGATGAATTCTACGTGCACAAGTCGACCCTGGCCGCCGGTCGGCCTGCGGTGCTGCGGCGCAACCTAGGCTCCAAGCTGATCAAGATGATCTACAGCGACGATGCCAGTGCCGGCAAGTCGGTCTCCACCGTGGACGTACCGCTCAGTGATCGTGCCCGCTTCTGCATCAGTGACGATCAGGTGATGGCGCTGGCTCGCCAGGCGGTCACTATCGAGCAGCACTACGGTAGACCGATGGACATCGAGTGGGCGCTGGACGGCGACGACGGCGAACTCTACATCGTCCAGGCGCGTCCGGAGACCGTGGTATCCCAGCAGGAGGGCGGCAAGCTCGAGCGTTTCCACCTCAAGGAGAAGGGACGCACGTTGGTCACCGGCCGGGCTATCGGCCAGCGAATTGGCCGCGGAGCAGTGAAGATCGTGTTCACCCCGGAAGAGATGGACAAGGTCAACGCCGGCGATGTGCTGGTCACCGACATGACCGACCCCGACTGGGAGCCGATCATGAAGCGCGCCTCGGCGATCGTAACCAATCGCGGCGGTCGTACCTGCCACGCGGCGATTATCGCACGCGAGCTGGGTATACCCGCCGTGGTGGGCTGCGGCGACGCCACCGAGATTCTGGAGGACGGCCGCGACGTTACGGTTTCCTGCGCCGAAGGCGACACCGGCCATGTCTACGAGGGCCTGCTGGATTACGATCGGCGTGTTACCAGCGTCGACTCGATGCCCGAGATCCCGTTCAAGATCATGATGAACGTCGGCAACCCCGACCGCGCCTTCAGCTTCGCCAGCTTGCCTCATGCCGGCATCGGCCTGGCGCGCCTGGAGTTCATCATCAACCGCATGATCGGCGTGCACCCCAAGGCGCTGCTCGAGTACGACACCTTGCCACTCGACCTGCAGCAGACCATCAACCTGCGTACTGCCGGCTATGCCAGCCCCGTGGACTTCTACGTCGACAAGCTGGTCGAGGGTATTTCTACCCTGGCGGCGGCGTTCCACCCGCAGCGGGTGATCGTGCGGCTCTCCGATTTCAAATCGAACGAATACGAGAACCTGATCGGCGGTAAGCTCTACGAGCCGGGCGAAGAGAATCCCATGCTCGGCTTCCGTGGTGCCTCGCGGTATATCTCCGATGCCTTCCGTCCCTGCTTCGAACTCGAGTGTCGGGCGCTCAAGCGCGTGCGCGATGTGATGGGATTCGACAACATCGAGATCATGGTGCCGTTCGTGCGCACTACCGAAGAGGCGCGTGAGGTCGTCGAGCTGATGGCGGCCAATGGCCTCAAGCGAGGTGACAACGGCCTCAAGATCATCATGATGTGTGAGTTGCCGGCCAATGCGCTGCTGGCCGAGGAATTCCTCGAACACTTCGATGGCTTCTCCATCGGATCCAACGACCTGACCCAGCTGACGCTGGGCCTGGACCGCGACTCGGGTATCGTGGCGCACCTGTTCGACGAGCGTAATCCTGCGGTGAAACGCCTGCTGGCCATGGCCATCCAGGCCTGCAAGGCCAAGGGCAAGTACGTCGGCATCTGTGGCCAGGGCCCCTCCGATCACCCCGATCTTGCCAAATGGCTCATGGAGCAAGGCATCGACTCCGTTTCGCTCAACCCTGATGCAGTGTTGGAAACCTGGTTCATGCTAGCGGGTGAGACACTCTCATAGTAAAGTTTGCTTTAGTTACAAACTTGCCCGATTGATGGCTCTCAATCGGGCTTTTTTTCGCCTATGCTGTACACCTCTTACATGGAGTTACCGAGAGGCCCACTCATGGACATCCGATCAGTTTCCTTTCGTCGATACTGGTTAGTTACCGTTACTTCAGCTTGCATGCTGGGCACGCCGCTGTTGGCAACTTCCGAGGTGGCCTTTCAGTACGAAGCCCCGGCCATCGAGCCGGAGGCCGCGTCAGGCTATAACGAGAAACCCGGCTGGGCCACCGAGAGCTTTGCCGTGGCGGCAGCCAATCCCCTGGCCACCGATGCCGGCTACCAGGTGCTGAAGGCCGGAGGCTCGGCAGTGGATGCTGCCATCGCCGTGCAGATGGTGCTGACCCTGGTGGAGCCCCAATCGAGCGGCATCGGCGGCGGCGCTTTTCTGATGCATTACGATGGCAATGAGGTGAAGACCTACGATGGACGCGAGACGGCTCCTAGCGCAGCCAGCGAGTCGTTGTTCCTCAATGGCGAGGGCGAGCCTCTCGAATTCATGGACGCGGCGGCCAGCGGTCTCTCTGTCGGCGTACCTGGAACCGTGCGCATGCTCGAAATGGCTCATGAAAAACATGGCAACCTGCCCTGGGCGGAGCTGTTCGCGCCAGCCATCACCTTGGCCGAGGAAGGCTTCGAGGTCAGTCCCCGGCTGCATAGCAGCCTTGCTGCCGAGGAGAGGCTTCGCGATGACCCGCTTGCCGGCGAGTTCTATTACACCGAGGAGGGTGAGCCACTGCCTCAAGGGCATCAGCTGAAGAACCCGGCACTCGCCGAGATCCTGCAGGATATTGCCGAGAACGGAAGCAAGGCGCTGCACACCGGACCAATTGCCGAGAATCTCGTCCAACGGGTGCAGAGTCATCCCGAACGGCCGGGGGCGATCAGCCTGGAGGATATGGCCACTTATGTAGCGAAGGAGAGAGACCCGCTGTGTACCGACTGGCAGGATTACCGAGTCTGCGGTTTCCCGCCGCCGTCTTCGGGGCATCTCACTATCATGCAGATACTGGGCATTCTGGAGAACCTGCCGGCCCTCGATGAGCCGCTGGAGGAGGACCGCCCCAGCACCGAGTGGCTGCACCGTTTCCTCGAGGCGTCACGGCTGGCCTTCGCCGACCGCAACAAGTACATCGCCGATCCGGACTTCGTCAATCCTCCCGGCGGCGACTGGAACAGCATGCTTGCTGAAGAGTACCTGGACGAGCGTGCCGAACTGGTCGAAGAGAGCAGCATGGGGCCCGACGGGGCCGAACCAGGCAATCCCGGGGACGTGGAAACGGCTTGGGCCGTGCAGCCCTTGCAACCCGAGTACGGTACCAGCCACATCAGCATCATCGATGAAGAGGGCAATTCCGTGGCCATGACCACTACCATCGAGTCTGCTTTCGGCTCGCGTATCCTGACCGACGGCGGCACCGGGCTACCGGGTGGTTACCTACTCAACAATGAGCTCACCGACTTTTCGTTCCGACCGCTGGACGTCGACGGATCGCCGATCGCCAACCGTGTCGAGGCCGGCAAGCGGCCACGCTCCAGCATGAGCCCGACGCTGGTATTCGACCGTGAGAGCGGCGAGCTGATCGCCAGCCTCGGCTCGCCGGGCGGTGCTGCGATCATCCATTACACCGCCAAGGCTCTGGTGGCCATGCTCGACTGGGGGCTGGATGCGCAGGAGGCGCTCGACCTGCCTCATGCCATTACGCTGGGTGGTCCGGCCTACCTCGAGGAGGGGCGCTTCTCGGCTCAAGTGATCGAGGAACTCAACCAACTCGGCCACGAAGCCAGTGAGCGTGAGCTGGTCAGTGGCCTGCAGGCGATCCAGCGCACCGAGGAAGGATTCTTCGGTGGCGCCGACCCGCGCCGTGAGGGTGTGGTGATGGGGAATTGACCCGCTTCGGTGACACCCGTCTGGGCGTCACATCAACGCCTTAGCCAATTGCGCAGCTTCACCAGCAGGACCTCACCGTCACTCAATTCGCGGCGGTCGTGGATAAGTTCGGCGAGACGGTCCGGATAGTCAGTGATGATGGCGTCCACGCCGAGGTCGATCAACTGCGACATGCGCGCCCGGTCGTTCACCGTCCAGGCGTGCACCTCGTAGCCAAGTTTACGCGCCAGCCGTATCTCGTTGTCGGTGATGCGGTTGTGGCGCAGCCCCAGGGCGTCGAAACTGCGTCGATCGAGGGTGCCGGGCATGACCAGTTGGGCCAGCAGGGTCACGCGCAGGTCCGGCTCGCGTTTCTTGATCTTGTCCAGTACGCGTGTCGACATTACCGCCAGTCGTGTCTCCCCGCTCACGTCGGGGCTGCCACAGCGGGCGGCCTGTGCCGGCGTCACCCGAGCGAGGCACTCGCGCCGCGCCTCGGTCTCGCGCCGCATGGTATCGAGCACGGCCTCCACCAAGGCGTCTTCCGTTCCCGGGTCCGGCTTCATGTCGATCATCAAGGCGCTCTTGCCGCGCACCGCCGCGAAGGCCTCGGCCAGAGTAGGGATGCGCTCCCCGATGAAAGCATCGCCAAACCAACTGCCAACGTCGTATTCGCGCAACTCCTCGACGTTCATCTCCTGCAAACTGCGTGGGTCACCGGTCAGGCGCTGAAGGCTTCGATCGTGGTATAGCACGACCTCGCCATCGGCCGTCAGCTGTACGTCGACCTCTACGTAGTGGGCGCGATCCTCATTCGCGCGCTTGATCGCCGACAGAGTGTTCTCTGGCGCAGCCATGGAACTGCCGCGGTGCGCAATGATGGCGACGGTATCGCGAAGCTCGAAGCTATTGACGATCCACCAGGCCTGGAGCAGTGCAAACAGCAGTACGACCATTTCAACGCCCCAGGCGAGACGGCCCGGATGGGCATCGGGTGGCGGTGCAGCAGGGCGAGGCTCACGATGAGCCAGGCGCAGGTAGAGGCAGGCGGAGAGCAGCGCATTCGCCGCAATGCCGATGAAGGTAATGGCCAGCGTTGCCAGGACGTAGCCGGTCATATAGGAAAGCATGGCGGGGATCAGTACCGCATTGCGCTCCGGTAGCCACCACAGCAGGGGGGTGAAAACGTGATCGAAGAGCGAACTGGCAAGAAAGGGCAGGGCAACGATGATCAGCAGGACGAAGATCACGACCAAGGCTACCTTGCCGCGATGGCCCCGGGTCAGTTCACGGCTGCGTTTGAGTGAGGCAACTGCCGAAAGGTTTTCCAGCGTGGCCACCGGCAACGCCAGGATCCAGCGCACGTAGAGCCATGCTGCAGTGAGGACCCAGCCGAGCATTAGCGGTACAGCGGTAGCCAGGAAGTACCACAGTGCTGGCGGACGCAGGCGCAGCACGTAATAGGGATCCAGTCCGCCGATGATAAGCCCGTATAGCCAGCCCAGCAGCAGCGCGACGGGCAGCAATAGCAACAGATGCGTGCCCACCTGGAGCACCACCAGGCCGGCCAGGACGGGTAGCCGGCGCAGAGTCTGCCAGAGGGCGGTGAAGGCCAACTGGTAATGATTGTCTCGACGCTTGACCGCCACCAGGATCATGCCGGCTTGCTGCAGATAGAGAATCAGGAAGGTGAGGCCGATGGCCGCCAGCAGCCACAGTATGCCTGCTGGGCTAAGTAGCAAGTCGAGCAGTGCGGCATTGGTGACGACAGGGCGGTCGAAGTGTCGTAGCAGGCCGGTCAGGGTCCAAGCGACGCCAGGCAGCAGTAAGCTCGAGGCGAGCAAAGTGAAGAAGAGGTGGTACGCCACCAGCGGACGCAGGTGCTCTCGCAGGCTGCGCAGCACATCCACGCCTAGTGACGTCATCGGTATGGAGACTCTCGCTGCGGATTCATGCCATTAGCGTGGCATCGCGGTCGCTTGCTGGGCAAGTGCCGCCGCGATGCCGGCAGGCTCAAGTGTCGAGAGGCAGTCGCTCGTCGGCTACCACGATGCCATTGTTGTCTGCATACAGCCACTGCCCGGGGCGCAGGGTAACGCCGGCAAAGGTGACCGGAATATCGCGGCTACCCTCGCCGCGTTTTTCGCTCTTGCGAGGATGCGCGCCGAGGGCCTGCACGCCAAGATCGGTCTCGGCCAAGACGTCTACGTCGCGTACGCAGCCATACATGACGACACCCGACCAGCCATTGTCCACGGCCTGCTCCGCCAGCATGTCGCCGAGCATAGCGCAGCGATGGGAGCCGCCGGCATCCACTACCAGTACGGCGCCCTCACCGGGTTCGCCGACGGCCTGCTTGACCAATGAGTTGTCCTCGAAGCACTTGATGGTGCGCACCGGCCCGCAGAAGGCCTCGCGGCCTCCGAAACCGACGAAGATCGGGTCGAGCACCTGCACGTGCGGATGGGCATCGCAGATATCGGGCGTGATGATTGCGCTCATCGCGGATTCCTTGCCTGGGTGAGGATGGTCGGATGATGCCATGGTTCGTTCGAACGGACTCTCGTCGATTCGTCGCAGGCGAACTCGACACCGGACATGATCCGGTGTCGTAGGTCTTGGTCGGAGGCAAGAGCTAGAAACGAAGCCCTACCGAGGCGGTAAAGGTATCGATGGTATAGTCGCTGTCGAAATCGTAGCGTTCGTACTCGGCGCGGATCAGCACCGGGTTGAAGTTGAACTGGGCGCCGAGGCCGTAAACCGGATCGAAGCCATCGTTGTTCTGAAGGTCTATGCTGGCGTCGCCGAGGTTGCCGTCGACGTCGGTCTCCCAACTGGCGGCCCCGACCTTGGCGTACGGGGTGAACCAGGTTGTGATCGGGAACTGGCCAACCAGATTGGCGCCGTAGGCGGTCGACTCCAGGTCGGTATTGGCACCGTCGTTGCCCCGCAGGCGTACACGCCCAAGGTCGGCATAGAAAGCCTCGGCGGCCAGGTAGCGGTTGAACTGATAGCCGGCAAAGCCTTTCCAGACGTTGTCGTCGTCGTCGAGGTCGAAGTCGCTGGCACCGCTGTCGATGAAGTTGTCCACCTCTTCACGATCGTTTTCCAGCGAGCTGAAGCCGGTGCCCAGGCCCAGATAGGCATATCGCTCGTGGGGTTCGGCTTGTGCCTGGGCACCGGTGGCCACGAGTAGCGAAGCGGATACGATTGTTGCGGTGAGGAGCATTCTGGTTGGCATGTTCTGACTCCTTGAAAAGTCCCTCGGGCTGCGTTGGGAGTCACGCTTACCTGCGCTTGGCAAGTGTGTACGAAGCCCAGCCTTGAAATCCCTCTTTTTCTCATGCGCAGTCGACCAAGCCGACCGTGCTCGACGCATGTAGGCTTTCTAAACGTAGACTCGCGTCTATCTCCGCTCAAGGAGCGGCGAGTAAAATAACGTACCGAGGCGTCGCCGAGCGGAGACGGCAATAGGAAAATTGATACAAAAAAAGCGCCCCGTAAGGGGCGCTTCGTTCATCGGCTCAGGTACCAGGTACCATCGATGTTGCGAGCATCGGAGTCGAACTGATTCGATTGAATCCAGAGTATCAGGCTTCCTGAGCAACCGGAATCACATTGGAAGCGGCGTTCTGGTACTCCTCGATTTCATGGAAGTTCATGTAACGATAGATCTCGCCGGCCATGGCGTCGAATTCTCCCATGTAACGCTGGTACTCCTCGACGCTCGGCAAGCGACCTTCCACCGCTGCCACCGCGGCCAGCTCGGCCGACGCCAGATAGACATTGGCGCCATCGCCCAAACGGTTGGGGAAGTTACGCGTGGAGGTGGAAACCACGGTGCTCTTGGCCGCGACACGGGCCTGGTTGCCCATGCACAGTGAGCAGCCCGGCATTTCCATGCGCGCTCCGGCGCGACCGTAAATGCCGTAGTAACCCTCTTCGGTGAGCTGGTGCTGGTCCATCTTGGTCGGCGGCGCCAGCCACAATCGGGTCTTCAGGCTACCTGCAGGCTGCTTTTCGAGCAGTTTGCCGGCAGCGCGGAAGTGGCCGATGTTGGTCATGCACGAGCCGATAAAGACCTCGTCGATTTTCTCGCCGGCCACCTCGGAGAGCAGGCGGGCGTCGTCCGGGTCGTTCGGGGCGCAGAGCACCGGCTCCTTGAGCTCGGCGAGGTCGATCTCGATGACCTCCGTGTACTCGGCGTCCTTGTCGGCGCGCATCAGGCTCGGGTTGGCCAACCACTCTTCCATTGCCAGGATGCGGCGCTCGATGGTGCGCTTGTCGCCGTAGCCGTTGGCGATCATCCATTTGAGCAGGGTGATGTTGGATTTCAGGTACTCGGCCACGCTCTCTTCACCCAAGGTAATGGTGCAGCCGGCGGCACTGCGCTCGGCGGAGGCATCGGAGAGTTCGAAGGCCTGCTCGACGGTAAGATCCTCCAGACCCTCGATCTCCAGCACGCGACCGGAGAAGGCGTTCTTCTTGCCCGACTTCTCGACGGTAAGCAGACCCTGCTTGATGGCGTAGTAGGGGATCGCGTGGACCAGGTCACGCAGGGTCACGCCGGGCTGACGCTTACCTTTGAAGCGCACCAGCACCGACTCCGGCATGTCCAGCGGCATCACGCCGGTAGCCGCGGCAAAAGCCACCAGGCCGGAACCGGCCGGGAAGGAGATGCCGAGCGGGAAACGGGTGTGGGAATCGCCGCCGGTGCCTACGGTGTCAGGCAGCAGCATGCGGTTCAGCCAGCTGTGAATGATGCCGTCGCCCGGACGCAGCGAGACGCCGCCGCGGTTCATGATGAAGTCGGGCAGGGTGTGGTGGGTCTCCACGTCGACCGGCTTCGGGTAGGCGGCGGTGTGGCAGAACGACTGCATCACCAGGTCGGCCTGGAAGCCGAGGCAGGCGAGGTCCTTGAGTTCGTCGCGGGTCATCGGACCGGTGGTGTCCTGTGAGCCCACGGTGGTCATCTTCGGCTCGCAGTACATGCCCGGGCGTACGCCCTCCATACCGCAGGCCTTGCCGACCATCTTCTGGGCCAGGGTGTAACCCTTGCCGGTGTCGGTGGGCTGCTCTGGCAGGCGGAAAACGTCTGACTGGGGCAAGCCCAGCGACTCGCGCGCCTTGCCGGTCAGGCCGCGGCCGATGATCAGCGGGATGCGGCCACCGGCGCGCACCTCGTCGAGAATCAACTGAGTCTTGAGCTCAAAGGTGGAGACTACTTCGTCGGTGCCGTGCTTGCACACCTTGCCTTCATAGGGATATACGTCGATGACGTCGCCCATCTCCATCTTCGAAACGTCCATCTCCACGGGCAGGGCGCCGGAATCTTCCATGGTGTTGAAGAAGATCGGGGCGATCTTTCCGCCGAAGCAGAATCCACCGGCGCGCTTGTTGGGCACGTTGGGAATGTCGTCGCCGAAGAACCACAGCACCGAGTTGGTGGCGGACTTGCGCGAGGAGCCGGTGCCGACGACATCGCCGACGTAGGCGACCGGGAAGCCCTTGGCCTTCACTTCCTCGATCTGCTTGAGCGGGCCGGTGGTACCCGGAACTTCGGGCACGATGCCTTCGCGCTCGTTCTTGAGCATGGCGTTGGCATGCAGCGGGATATCGGGGCGCGACCAGGCGTCCGGCGCAGGGGAGAGGTCATCAGTATTGGTCTCGCCCGGCACCTTGAACACGGTGAGGGTGATCTTTTCGGCCAGCGCAGGCTTGGACAGGAACCACTCGGCGTCGGCCCAGGACTGCATGACGTCCTTGGCCACGGCGTTGCCGGCGCGGGCGCGCTCTTCCACGTCATGGAAGGCGTCGAACATCAGCAGGGTGTGCTTGAGCTGCTCGCCGGTTTCCTTGGCCAGCTCGGCGTCGTCGAGCAGCTCGACCAAGGAGACGATGTTGTAGCCGCCCTGCATGGTGCCCAGCAGCTTGACGGCATGGACCTTATCGACCAACGGAGACTCTGCCTCGCCCTTGGCGACGGCGGTGAGGAAACCGGCCTTGACGTAGGCTGCCTCGTCGACGCCCGGCGGAACGCGATTGGTCAGCAGGTCGAGAATGAACTCCTCTTCGCCGGCCGGCGGGTTCTTCAGCAGTTCGATCAGCGCGGCGACTTGCTCGGCATTCAGGGGCTTCGGCGGGACGCCCTCGGCGGCGCGTTCTTCGACATGTTGGCGATAGGCTTCAAGCACGTTGGGGGCCCTCATCTGGTGTGTTGCCCAAGGCGGGTCGATACGGCGACGAACATCGTCTAACTGCCTGCCTTGGCGGGTGTAACAACCGTAGTCACTGGGTGGCGCGATTCTACGGGAAACTGTCGACAATGTTAAGTTGGCCCTTTCCGCCGAGGCCTAGACTTTGGTCGTCGCGATGTTTGCTGAACTACAGCGTGCCAGTCAGGGCGGGGCGCGTTACCATTGTCGAATAAACAAGGGGAAGTGAATGTGCGCACGTATCGCCTCGCCGTGCGTGGGGCTCTGTTCGACGACGCTGGGCGATCCGGTATGCCGGGGTTGCCAGCGAACGGATGACGAGATCGTGGTATGGATGGCCTTGTCCGCCGAGCAACGTGACCTTCGCATCGCGCAGTTGGATGCCTTGCGCGAACGTGTCGCCGCCCGCTTTCTGCAAGTGACTGACGAAGCCCGTCTCGAAGCGCAACTGCGCCAGCATCGTATCCGCTTTCGTCCGGAGCAGCCGCCGTTGTCGCGTGCCGTTGAGTTGCTACGGGTCGGGCGCGATCGTATTCGCGAGCTGCATCGCTACGGCCTGGCGCCACTGGGGAGCGCTGCGGGACTGAGTCCCGCCGACCTCCATGTGCGACTCAGCGAGCAGTTGGTGGTAGAGGCGAACGAGCGACGATGCGCGGACCGGGTTTCGATTCCCCACCGCTAACCGCACGATCCAGATTGCCGAGCCAGAACCATGTCAGAAACTTTCGAAGCGACCCTCAACGATGTCGAGCTACCGTCAGGCCTGCTCGCCTTTCTCGCTTGTGCCACGCCAGAAGCTTGGGTCGAGTGGGCGCTGGACAATCCCGAGCTGCTGCTGATCGATCACGCCCAGTGCGAAAAGAAAGCCGCCTCGACCGCGATGAGCCTGCTCTACCGCTATGTCGACCACCCGCTGCTGCTGACCAAGATGTCGCAGCTTGCGCGCGAAGAGTTGCTGCATTTCGAGCAGGTGGTCAAGTTGATGGAGGCGAGGGGCATCGAGTACCGCCATCTCAGTGCTTCGCGCTATGCCGAAGGGCTGCGTCGGCACGTGCGCCCTCAAGAACCGGAGCGTTTGGTCGATATTCTTATTATAGGGGCATTTATCGAGGCGAGAAGCTGCGAACGTTTCGCCAGGCTGATTCCTCACCTCGACCCCGAACTGGCTCGGTTCTACCGTTCGCTGGTCAAGTCGGAAGGCCGCCACTACGAAGATTATCTCATGCTGGCGCGGTATCTTTCGTCGGATGCCATTGACAAGCGGGTGGGTTTCTTTGCCGAATGCGAAGCACAACTAATAGTCACGCCGGACACGGCGTTTCGTTTCCATAGTGGCGTACCGGCTTGATATCGCCACTTTGCCATGCAGGGTTCCGTCATGCAGGACGCTTCAGTAACCGAGCATAACAGTGATGATGGGGATCACCTGGCGTTGTTCGGCCAGTTTTCGCTGGCACTGGGTGATGATGTACTGACCCAGTTCAGCTACGACAAGGTCAAGGCGCTGCTGGTCTATCTACTGTTGCACCACCAGCCGGTCAATCGGGCCAGCCTGGCCGAGCTGCTTTGGCCGGACCAGGGGCTCTCATCGGGACGCACCAATCTGCGCCATGCCCTTCACTGCCTGCGACAATCGTTGGGCGAGGAGGCCGAGCGCGTGCTGGTCGTTTCACGCCAGACCATCGCCTTCCGGCGGCCCGAAAGCTGGCGCTTCGATCTGTACGAGCTCCAGCAGTTGCTGGAGGGCACGCAGGACGTCGCGACGCTCGAGCAGCTGTTGTGGCGCTATCGCGGCGACCTGGTGGAGGAGCTGCAGTTGCCGGCCTGCACCGAATTCCAGCGCTGGCTGGTGCAGCTGCGAAACGAATGGCGCCAGCGCGTGATCCGCTTCGCCGAAGGGGCCCTCGAGCGCAACGACGAGGTGCCCGACGCCCTGCTGCAGACACTGGTCAGTCGCTTCTCCGGCTATGGTCCGTTCCATGAGCGTCTGGTGCGGCAACTCGCCGAGCAGGGGCAGTTGGCCGCGGCCCACGAGCAGTACAATGCCTACCTGCAGTTGCTGGCGCTTTCCGGCCAGCAGCCCGAGCCCAATTTCCTGCAGCTGGCGCGCTACTGGTCGGATGGCAATCCCGATCTTCAGAGCTTGTCGCCACAGGGTGCCTTCTCGCGCACGCTGGCGGCCGGCAGTTCGCCGCTGCGCGAGGACGAGATCGAGCAGCGCCAGCTTTCGGTGATGGCGATCCGTCTGCGCGTCAAGGGAGAGTTCTCGGCCCGCGACGAGATCCGCGCCTGCCTGGCGTTGCAGATCGAACTGATGCGCTGGCTGGAGCAGCAATGCCACCATTTGGGCGGTTTCTGGTTGCCTGGGGCAACCGGCGGCCTGGGGCTTGCCTGTTTCGGTACTCACGGTCCGGCCCATCAACTGGCCGAGCTGGTAGCACTCTACGAGCACTGCCGGCGCGTACTGCCGGACGAAGTGGCGCGGCATTGGAGCGGCGAAGAGGAAGCCCCGCATATCGAGTTGGCAGCCGGTCTCAACAGTGGTCGAGTCGTCTACCTGCCCGAGCGCCAACTAGTCGACCCGCTGGGCCAGGTGACCCAGGGTTCGCTGGATTTGATGTGTGCCGCCGAAGGCAGCGAGCTGGTCATCTCACAGGAGGCCAGCCAGCACATGCCGCCGGCGCTGGACCTGCAGCCGCGTCTCTCCTCGCGGCTGGTGGCGAGCGACGGCCGCGTGCGGCTGCGTGCATTGGTGCTGGGTCATAACGAAGGCGGTCGTGATGCCACGCCGCCGAGTCTGGTCGGCCGCGAGGCACCGCTACGTGTGCTGCGCGATGCCCTGGCGCGTGCCGGCATCGGCTTGCGCCAGAGCGTACTGGTCAGAGGCGCTTCCGGCATGGGCAAGTCGGCCCTCATGGTAGGGTTCCGCCAGCTTGAGCTGAGTCGTGACGCGGCCATCTGCTGGCAACCGACCACTCGCCTGTCGGTATTGGAGCCTTACGGTGTCGCCCGCACGCTGCTGCGCTGGCGGCTCGACGGCAAGCTCGACGAGGCGGGACTCAAGGAGCTGATCGGCCAATGCGAACTCACGCTGAGTCCGGAGCAACTGGGGTTGTTGGAGGAGGCGCTGGGCGTCAAGGAATCCCCTGAAGTGGCGCAACTGGCCAAGAGCGGCGAGGCGGCGGACCTGGTCGTGGCGCTGTTGTGCAAGGCCATCGAACGCCATGCCGCCGAGCGTACCCAGGTGTTGATGATCGATGACGTCCAGTGGCTCGATGAACCCTCGTTCCGGGTGCTTGCGGGCCTACAGGCACGGCTGCCGATCAACTGTGCCTTCCTGTTGGTCGCCAGCCACCATGGTCGCGAGAGTCTTCCCACGCGACTGCATTGGGACCAGCAGGTCACCCTGAGTCATCTCGATGCCATGCAGTCGTCACGCCTGCTGTCGCAATTGGCCAGGCGTTACCGGCTGCATCTCAGCCCGCGCCTGCGAGGGCAGATCATCGAGCGTTGCGATGGTGTGCCGCTCTACATGCAGGAGATCTGCCGGCGCCTGGAGATGGATCGCCGCGAAGGTCGCAGCGTGCAGCTCGATGAATTGCCCAGGGGCCTGCTCGGCCTGCTCGCCGGACGTATCGATCAGCTCGACGGGGACCGTGAGGTCGCGCACGTTGCCGCGGTACTGGGACGCCGTTTTCGACTCGACTTCCTGGCCGAGTGCAGTGGCTGGGAAATGGCTCAGCTCAATCGTGCCCTCGAGCAGATGCGCCGCCTCGAGATCATCGAGTCAGCCGGCGGCGAGGGTGTTTGCCGCGAATACCAATTCAGCCACCAGTTGTTGCAAGAAGCCGCTTACCTCTCCTGCCCTCGCGACGTACGGGTACGTATCCATCGTCAGGTCGTCAGCCTGATCGAGGAGCGTTTTCCGATGTGGATCGGCAGGCACCCGGGCGATTTTGCCACCCATCTGCGGCGCAGCGGCCACTACGCTCGTGGGGCACGTTACTTCGAACTGGCGGCGCGTGAGGCGCTCAAGGTCAGCGCCAATCGCACCGCGCTGAAGATGGCCGATTTCGGCCTGGCCAGCCTACGCCATGTGGAAGGCCAGGAAGAGCGCGAAATCAGCCTGTTGACCGTGCGTGGGCAAGCCGCCTTCGCCCTCGAGGGGCACGGTTCGCCGACCGCCCACGAAAGCTTCGTCCGCGCCCGTGAGTTGCTGGTGGAGCACGGAGGCTGCCATGCCGAGGATGCCGAAGATCTCGAGCAGGCCTTCCTGGTCAAGTGGGGGCTGTGGGTGGGCTGCAGCCAACGCCACGCCCACGCCGATGCCTTCTCGCTGGCTGCCAGCCTGGCTTCCATTGCCGGCCGCCTCGAAGATCCGCGCTACCAGCGTCTGGCCGACTATGCCAGGGCCAACTGCGAATACTGGGCCGGGCGAATCAGGCAGGCCTACGAACACCTCGACGAGATCGCGCCACTGGAACGAGCGATGATCATCGAGTGGCTGCCGTTCTCCGAGCACCCCCAGGTGGCCGCGGCCTGTTTCCAGGGCTGGGCAATCTGCCTGCGTGGCGACTACCGGCGTGCCGAGCAGCAGGTCGAAGCGGCGATCCGCCTGGCCGAGCAAATCGGACATCCCGGATCGCTGGCCATGGCGCTGCTGTTTGCCGCTGCGCTCTATCGGCAACTTGGGCATGTGCATCTGGCGGCACGTCGTGCCGAACAGGCCGTGGCCCTGACCGAGACTCCCGATCTGCACCTGTGGCAGGTGTCTGCCCAGGCGATACTCGGTTGGCGTCGGGCGCTGTCAGGCGATCGCGATGGCTTGACGAAAATGGAGCTGGCTCAGGAGGAATTGGGCGAAGTCACCGGTCGTGACCGCTACCATCGCCCGACGCTGTGGTACAGCGATGCCTGCCTGGCGCTGGACGAACTCTCCCGGGCCGAGGATTACCTGGATCAGTGCCTGATGATCGCGCGCGAGCGAAGTACGCTGTTCGTCTCCGAGCTGGCTGTTCAGCTCGCGCGTGTTCGCCAGCGCCTGGGGCGTTCGGCGAACGAGGTAAGGCTGCTGGTGGAACAAGCGCTGGAATGTGCCCGACTGCATGAGAACCGTCATCAGGAGCTGTGTGCACTCGAGGCTTGGTTAACGCTGGTCGATGGTCAGGATGAGGCCGTGCGCGATCAGTTCCGAGCCCTGCTCGACAGCGTGAGCCACAGCGATGCTCCGGTCTTGATTCGCTGGCGTATGCTGCTCGAGCGGCAACTGCCTAAGGCGAGCAGTGCAGAAGGGCGCATGGCCGTCGGCAACGGCTAGCTTCCCTCGGCGAGGGTGCCGCACTCGAGGAGAGCGATTCGCTGCAATGCCTCGGAGCGGTTCTCGCCGCATAGCTCGGGGTCGAAAGCGAAACGCTCGCATACCGAGGGGCGGCGGGCATCGCCGAACAGGCGGCAGAGATTGTTATCATCGAGCTGTACACAGCGTTCACCGGCCGACTTGCCATGGGGCATGCCGGGTATCGGCGAACTGATCGATGGAGCAATGCAGCAAGCGCCACAGCCCGGACGACATCCCGCTGGCGCGAGCTGGCTATTTGTCACTGCGGTATCGGTGTTCACGGTCGTGCCTCGGCGATCGCGCCCTTGTCGATCCCTTCGAACGCCTGCACCCGGGTGGGCTTTCCCGTCTCCTTCGCGATCTGTCGCGCCAACCAGGCGGCGATGTGTTCGACCGTGGTCGGTGAGTCGAGCACGATGCAGCGTTCCAGCGGCAGCCGCAGTTGAAAGCGGCCCTGTTCGGCGCGGTAACGGCTGGTCAGGCTGGGATAGATCTCCGGTTCGGCCTGGTCGATGATGTCGCTCTGGTCGACCAGGTAGCGATCGTCCAGATAGCCGGCCCATTGGGCCTCGAGCGCCGGGCTGCGTTCACCGTGCTGCCAGATGTGCAGACGCGAGCGATGGCCATGAGCGATACGCTGGCAGTTGCCGTCATGATGCTTGAGCCCGTGGCTATAGGTGTAGACGGCCCCGTCGATGGACTCTTCACGCAACCGCAAACGTATGTCGCTGACCCGCGGCGGTGGACGTTTCATCAGTTCCCGGGCGAGAGAGTCGGCAAGCCGCTCGGGAGTGATCTCTTGCCAGGGCAGCAGAGTGAAGGCCTGGCGCGGTGCGCGCACTTCCAGTGAATAGGGTAGCGAGGTGCGCACGCTGATACCCTCGCTGCATTCGCTGATGCTGATGCCGGGTGCGCGGGTCGGTATCAGCAGCGTATGGTCGGCGCTCGCATCCAGGCGCGACTTTATCCACGGCTTGACCTGACCGAAGTCGAACAGCATGCCATCTTCGCCGAGTTCGCCGTCGAGTTCGGCATCGACGTACCAGCTGAGGCCGATCAGGCCGCGCCGAGGGCTCCAGAGTGAAGCGTCGAGCTGGGTCAGGCGGTTGACGAATAGGGTCATCAGTCGATTCCCGTGATCTTGTGGGTCTGTAGTGACAGCCGCCACTGGGGATGAGCCAGGCAGTAAGCCACGGTCGCATCCCGATGGTCGGCTGCGTCAATGAGCGGCGTGGTATCCATGGGTTGCAGGAAGTGATACCGGAAGTCGAGGTCGATGAAGCGTTCTGGGAGTGCTTCTGCCTGGGGGTAGACCAGCTTGAGTTCATCGCCTGAAGTCAGCGCCAGGGGCGTGGAGGACTTAGGGCTGACACATAGCCAGTCGATGCCGGCCGGAGCGGGCAGGGTGCCGTTGGTTTCTACCGCCACCTCGAAACCGCGGGAATGCATGGCGCCGATCAATGCCTCGTCGAGCTGCAGCAATGGCTCACCGCCGGTGAATACGACGTAGGGCTTGGCCAGGCCATCCTGATTCGGCCAAAGCGCCGACAAGTGGGTGGAGAGTGCATCGGCATCGGCAAAGCGGCCACCCTGCTGGCCATCGGTACCGATGAAATCGGTGTCGCAGAAGCGACAGGCGGCGCTGGCCCGATCCTGCTCGCGTCCCGACCACAGGTTGCAGCCGCTGAAGCGACAGAAAACGCTGGCGCGCCCGGCTCGGGCGCCTTCGCCCTGCAGCGAGTAGAAGGCTTCTTTCACGTGATACATCAGCCGTCACCTCCCGGTGAGCCGCCGCTGCCGGTCTCGGGCCGCTGTGCGGCGGCGGTATCGAGTCGTTGTGCGGCGGCGGTATCGAGTCGTTGTGCGGCGGCGGTATCGGGTCGCTTTACTGCGGCAGCATCGGGCCGCTGTAAATAGCCGAGCGGGTCGCTCACGCCATTGGCGGCAAAGGCGTGCAGCCGCTCACGGCAGCTGCCGCAGCGCCCGCAGGCCAGTGCCTCGCCGCGATAGCAGGTCCAGGTATCGCCGTAGTCGAGGCCCATGGCCAGGCCGTCGGCAAGGATCTCCGCCTTGCTCGAGCGCAGGTAGGGTGCGTGAACCTCGACCGCCTCGAAGTTGGCAATGCCCGCGACCGCATTCATGGCCTCGACGAATTCGGGACGACAGTCGGGGTAGAGCATGTGGTCGCCACCGTGGGCGCCGTAGTCGACGCGTGCCGCCCCGATATTGACTGCCTTGGCGATGGCCAGTGACAGCAGGATCATGTTGCGGTTGGGTACCACCGTCGCCGTCAGGTTCTCCTCGCCGTAGTCGCCTTCGGGCATGCTTCGGCTGGCATCGGTCAGCGCCGAGTTGTCGATCAGGCCATGGATGGCGCGTATGTCGACCACCTGATGGGGCACGTCGAGCTGCCGGCAGACGCGAGCCGCCACCTCGAGTTCTCGAGCGTGACGCTGGCCATAGTCGAAGGAGAGGGCGCTGACCTCGAGCCCTTGTCGCAGGGCGCGGTGGAGCACCGTGAAGGAATCCATGCCGCCGGAGTAGATCACCACGGTGGCGCGTGGGTTAGCTTGGGTCATGGTGAGGCTCTATGTCGGAGAATTTGTCGCTCCCCGTCGGTGACGGGGTGCCGGGATCCGGTCCGGCGCGCGTCAGTCTACCGGCTCCGGCAAATGCTGGCCAGGCTTGGCGCCAGTTGCTAGACTTCTCGCCCCTCTTCCTCGGTTCTGCTTAAGGCCTCGCCAGGTACTGGCGGCTTCGCGCAGTGCTGCATCGTCCTGTAAACGGTGACCCACATGAAAGCTCCCGAACTGCTCTCCCCAGCGGGGACGTTCAAGAACATGCGCTATGCGTTCGCCTATGGTGCCGATGCCATCTATGCCGGCCAGCCGCGCTATTCGCTGCGTGTGCGCAACAACGACTTCAAGTTGGAGAATCTGCACAAGGGCATCGCCTATGCCCATGAGCGGGGAAAGCAGTTCTATGTGGCCTCCAACATCGCGCCGCATAACAGCAAGCTCAAGACCTATCTGCGCGACATGGAGCCGGTGATCGAGGCGGGTCCCGATGCACTGATCATGTCCGACCCCGGGTTGATCATGATGATCCGCGAGCGCTGGCCCGAGCAGATCATCCATCTCTCGGTACAGTCCAACGTGGTCAACTGGGCGGCAGCGAGGTTCTGGCAGCAGCAGGGTATCAGCCGCATCATCTTGTCGCGGGAGCTGTCGCTGGAGGAGATCGCCGAGATTCGCGCCGAGTGCCCCGACCTCGAAATCGAGACCTTCGTACACGGTGCGCTGTGCATTGCCTATTCCGGCCGCTGTCTGCTCTCCGGCTACTTCAATCATCGCGACCCCAACCAGGGCACCTGCACCAACGCCTGCCGCTGGCAGTACAACACAGTGGCCGCGGCCCAGGACGAGACCGGTGAACTGGTGCCGGCCAACTCGGCGGCGGCGCATGCGGCAAGTGGCGTCTGGACCCCTGGCCAGAGCGGGCTGATCGCCTCGGGCGGTGGCAGCACCACTTACAGCACGGCGACGGCCGGTGGCGTGGAGGGGCAGGACGAGCTCTCGGCACTGATCGAGGATGCCACCCGGCCGGGTGAGCTGATGCCGATCTTCGAGGACGAGCACGGCACCTACATCATGAACTCCAAGGACCTGCGCGCCGTGCAACACGTGCCCAGGCTCACCGAGATGGGAGTGACGTCACTCAAGATCGAAGGCCGCACCAAGTCGCACTACTATGTGGCACGCACCGCCCAGGTCTATCGTCGCGCCATCGACGATGCCGTGGCCGGGCGCCCCTTCGACATGCGCCTGATGGACGAACTCGACAACCTGGCCAACCGTGGCTACACGGAAGGCTTCTACCGTCGACACGTGCACGACGAATACCAGAATTACGAACGCGGCAACTCCGTGGGCGTACATCAGCAGTTCGTCGGTGAGGTGATCGGCTACGACCCCGATCGCGGCGTACTTGAGGTGGACGTCAAGAATCGCTTCGAGGTGGGTGACGGCATGGAGCTGATGCTGCCTGGCGGCAACCGGCGTTTCACTCTCGAGCACATCGAGAACAAGCGCGGCGAGTCGGTGCAGGCCGCGCCGGGCTCTGGCCACGTGGTGCGGATTCCGGTGCCGGGCGAGGCCATTGCTCCCGAGAGGATCGAGTTCGCACTGTTGATGCGTGACCTGCCGGGCTAGCTCTGGTCGAGCCTGCTTCGAGCTGTCTAGAGTACGAATGACGCGAGGGGGTGGCCAGTCGGCCGCCCCCTCGCATCATGAAGGCGCGTATTCGACCGGCGCACCCCGTTATGCGGAAGGATCCGGTTCCTCGTAGTGGGCCACGCCATCTCGCCCGCCATGCTTGACGCCGTACATGGCCTGGTCGGCTGCGTCGACCAGGGCGGCGGCAGCCTCGAATTCGCCGTCCTCCAGATCCGCGATGCCGATGGAAGCGGTCACGTGAAGCGGCTCACCGTCGGCCTGAGCCAGCGGCTGGCTGATCAGGTACTGGCGGATTCGGTCGGCCAGGATGCCCGCCTGCTGCCGGCTCGTGTTGGGCATGATGACGAGGAACTCCTCACCACCATAGCGGCCCGCAATGTCGCTCTCGCGCACCATGTTGTTGAGTGCCGCGGCGAAGTGTATGAGTACTTCATCGCCGAAGCGATGGCCGAAACGGTCATTGATGAGCTTGAAGTGATCGAGATCGATGAACATCACCGCAAGTGGCTGGCGGGCTTGCTTGGCGCAGTCGAAGTGTTGTTCGAGGCGCTTTTCCAGCCAGGGGCGGTTGGCCAACTGGGTCAGATGATCAGTGCGGTGCTGTTCGTCGAGCACGACGTGGCTGGCATGCAGCGCCTCGAGCTCGCGCTGCTGCTCGGACAGGCGGATAGTCATGCGCAGGTTCTGTTCGAACAACAGCTCCTTGGCCTCGGCCAGCAAGTGTGTGCTGTCGATGGCCGGGGGGCAGGTGATTTCGAACAGACGGGCCAGCGAGGGCAGGCGATGCTGCAGCTCCTGCATTACCGTCATCAGCATGACGATATCCAGCGAGGCGACCGAAGCCAACTGGCGCAGCAGGGCGCTGAAGGCAGAGGCCGAATCGGCCGCCAGCCAGCAGTCGGCGATACGGCAGGAGAGGCGCAGGCAGAGCTTGCGTGCATCTCCGTCGGCCAGGTGGCCATGGCTGTCGATGATGCCGGCCGCAATGGGGCCGGGCACCCCCCAACTGATTGCGAGCCAGGCGCCAACCAGGGAGTGATCGCAGCCGTACCGTTCGTTTTCAGCCTCACTCAGCTTCTGGTGCTGGCGAAGGTCGGGAATGTGCGCGGCATAGGCATCGCCATCCAGAGATTCGAAAGCCAATATGCCAATATCTTGCAGCAGAGCGGTGGTGAATAACTGCGGGGCTTCGTGTGGGCAGAGATGCTGGGCCAGTTCCTGGGTGGCAATGGCTGCAATGATTGCCCGCTGGCACAAGTACTCGTGATCGAGCACGGCATTTTTGCCGGGGCGGGGAAGGCCGAAGCTAAGTGCTATCGCCAGGGTCGCATCCAGGCCGATGCGCGAAACGCCATCCAGGCAGGTGGTGACTGGATTCCCACCGCGCGAATATGAGGCGCTATTGGCCATGGAAAGGAGTCGCAGGGTGAGCGCTGGGTCTTGTCCGATAGTGCGAGCGTAGTCGGTCAGGCACGGGTCGGTGGAGCGCGCAATGGCGATGACGCGTGCCGCTGCCGCCGGCAGGCTGGGCAGTGTGCGGCAATCGGCCAGACGAGTGCGCAGGGTGTCGGGCAGGGGTGGTAGATTGGCGAGACCAGCCACGCCAGAAGACTCCGTTATCGATATCCTATCGATCGGCATATTTTTCCCCGCCCATAATGGTTCTTGTTATCCCCGGCCAAGCCTATCAGAACGGCCATGAGCCAAGCGTTTGAGAACTCAGCGCTTCCTCAACGATGCATCGAGGTGGTCGACGACCTCGGCCCAATCGGCATCTTCCTCCAGTGCCGCTTCGAGAAACTCGGCCTGTGCCGGGTTCCAGAAGGGCGCTTCATGGAGCGCCGTGGCCGGGGGCAATGGCGCGTGCCGCTCCAGGAAAGCCTTGATCGAGGCATCATCGGAATCGAGGCCAAGCTGCTCGAAGAGTTCGCTGAAAGGGTGCACGGGATGCTCCATGTCGTAACTCCTTAACGCCTGCAGTTTCGCTTGGTTACATTAACTTAGCTTGGTTGCCGTGGGAAGCCAGCCGGTTCCATTCGTATCGCAGCCGGGCCAGCGGTTTTTCAGCGTTCGCCCACCAGCGGGGTGAGGAAGCGCCGGCGGCGCTCCTGCTCGTCGAGTGGCTGTGCCAACAGGTGGACGAGCTTGGTCATGGCGGCTTCCGACGTCATCGCGTCACCCGACAGGACGCCGGCCTGCAGCAGCCCCTGGCCGGCCGCGTAATGGCCCGGGGCTACTCCGCCGATGGGGCACTGGCTGATCGCCGCGACCAGCTTGCCTTCTCCGCTTGCCTTGGCCAGGACGCCGATCAGCTCGGGGTCCGGCGGAACGTTGCCGCCACCCCACACCTCGAGCAGCGCGCCACGAACGCGTGGGTCGCCGAGCCAGGCGTCAAGCTGCCAAGCCTGGATCCCAGGCCAGAGTACGAGCCTGACCACGTTGCCGTCGGCCAGCATCGAATAATCCGGCAGTTCGAAGCGAGGCGCGCCGCGCTGCTGGGCTTCGAGTCCTCGGCCGGGGTAGAGGATCGCGTCGTCGTCGATGCGCTCGCCCAGCACAGGGTAGTTGAGACTGGCAAAGGCATCGGCGGCTTCGCTATGGGTCTTGCGCGTGCGAACGCCACGCAGCAGGCGGCCGGCGAAGGCCACGGCAACCTCCTGCAGTTCCGGCTTGGCGGCGTAGCGCAGGGCCAGCTCGATATTGCCGAGCGCATCGCTGCCTTCGGCTTCGAGGGGCTGCATGGCGCCTGTAACGACCACGGGGCGATCCAGCCCTTGGAGCTGGTAAGCCAGGCTCGAAGCGGTCCATGCAAGTGTGTCGGTCCCGTGCAGTACGACCACGCCGGCATGCTCGCTTACCTGGTCCGCGATGATCGCCCCCAGCCGCTGCCAGTCGCGAGGGCTTGCAGCGCTCGAGTCGATGGGGTCGTTAACCGACTGGACCGTGAATCGAGGCAGGCGTGCCTGGCGGCTAGGGGGCAGGCCTGCCAGCGCCTGTCGAAGCCGCGACTCGATATCGCCCCCTGGGACCAGCCCTTCTGCGCTGGGCAGCATGCCCAGGGTGCCGCCGGTGTAGAGTACCAGCACGGGGCGGTCGGCAGAGGAGGGCTCGTTCATGGCATTTCCTGGTGTCGAGATGTTCATGGAGCACGGAGCGGTGCGCAGCGACAAGGATACCGGGAGTCGTACAGGAACTCACTCGTCGACCACGACCTTGACGCCTTCGGCGACTCGATCGCCGGGATGGATGATCACCAACTCGCCCTGATCGAGGCCGGCGAGTACCTGGGAAACGAGTCCTTGGCGACGGCCCAGCTCCACCGTGCGGCGTGAAGCCCGGCTTTCTTCGATCACGAATACGGTCCACCCTCCCTGATGACGAAACAGTGCACTGGTAGGGATTTGCAGAACTTCATCCGCTGTCCAGATCAGAAATTCGGCATCGACACGGAACCCGCTGCCGAGGCCCAGCGTGGCGAGATCGAGCTGACGGGAGAAATCCACGCTTACCGGGACACGCTGTTCATCTACCCCCAAAGCGGAGGTACGAGTGAAGCCAGAGGGTGCGATGCGTCTGACTTTTCCTTTCAGCGGCTCGCCACCCCAGCCGGTAATGTTCACGGACATTCCCGGGCGCAATCTCACGGCATCCATGGACAGCAGATCGACCTGGATCTCGAGATCATCGAGACTGCCGAGTTCGAGGATCGGGTCGCCGGCGGATACGCTACCCTCGCAGCAGCGGTGGCGGGACAGCACCAGCCCGGATACCGGAGCGCGAACCTGGAGCAAGGGCTGGTCGGCTTCGCTACGCTGACCGCTGGCCACGGCGAGTAGAGCACGCGCGCTCTCCACCTCGAAGCGCGCGACCTCGACACCGGAAGCGGCGGAACTGGCCAGGGCCCTCAGGCGGTCACGCTGATTCTGGCGCTGCTCCAGCTCGGCGGTGGAGATAAGGTTACGTAGGTGCAATTGACGGTAGCGCTCATATTCCGCCTCCGCGAAGCGTTGGTCGGCGCGTGCGGTGTCGAGGTTGGCTTGGGCGGCTTGTAGCCGAGCCTGGGCGGCCTGCAGGTTGTCCTCGGCCTGTTGCCGAGTGCGCACATCCAGAGCTGGGGCTGGGCTCGGTTCGAGGCGGAACAGCGTCTGGCCCTCCTCGACGCTGTCCCCCACTTCGAGGGTGACGCGCTGGAGATAACCCGCAATGGGTGCCGAGACGTTCCAGGTGTCGCGCAGGCGAGTACGGCCCTCCTCGATGACCGAATCGGTGAAGGGGCCCACCGTGACCCGGGCCGCGTTGACCGGCACGGGTGAAGGGAGCAGTGCCCAGGCCAGCAATCCGAGCAGGCCCAGCCCCAACACACTCCATGCTACGTGACGAGGCCATGTGCGCTGTTTACTCATTTTCCCAACCTCTCGTGTGCATGAGCATGTGGCCCTCACTCGACGGCCTTGAGGACGCGCAAGTTGTCGAGGCGGCCCAGACGTCGAAACACCAGCACGCCGACCACCAGCGAAGCGAGCAGGACGCCAGCGGCGGCGAAGCCGAAGATCGACGGGGTGAAGACCAGCGGTATGCGGTACAGATCATTGCTGAATGCCCGTTGAAGCAGGCGAATGAAGATGACACCAAAGGCCCAGCCCAGCGGTATTGCCGCCAAGGTTAGCAAGGCTATTTCGCCGAGCAGTATGCGCGCCACTTCCAAGCGGGTGTAGCCGAGCACCTGCAGTGTTGCCAGCTCCCTGGCACGTTCGGCAAAGGCGATGCGGGCATTGTTGTAGACCACGCCGAAGGCAATCGAGGAGGCGATACCGACGAAGATGAATGCGATTGTAAGCAGCGTCTCGCCCATGTATTCACGAATGCCATGTTCCGCTTCGGAAAGCAGGCCGATCGATGCCACGGTTGGCATCTCCCAGAGCGCTGCATTGAGTTCGCTCGTATACGTCGGGTCCACCAGCAGCCAGGCGCCGCTGATCGATGGTCCTTCGTGCATTAATGCGTTGAGGATGTCGCGACGCAGGTAGGCGCCTACGCCCAGGGGTTCATCCACCAGGGCCGTTAAAGGCAGAAGGAGACGCTCACGTCGCCCCTCCATGATGGCCAACTCCAGCTCGTCCCCGATCTCGGCGTCCAGTAACTCGGCCAAGTGTCGCGTCAGCATGATACCCGACTCGGGTAGTCGCTGAGGATGGCCGCTTACGTCGAGCACCCGGCGCAGGCTCGGGGTGGGCTCCATGCCCAGCAGGCTGGTGCGGTACTGGCGATGGCCGTGGATCAGGGTTACGGGCACTCGGCGCCAAGTCTCCACCGCCAGCACACCAGGCTGATGGCGAAGCTCACCGCCTGCCCGAGCCGGAGTGGGTTCGTTGAAGGTGAGCTCGATATCCATCTGCAGCACTTGGCGATACTGCTGATCGATCATCTCGTTAACCGCTGCGAGCTGGTAGGCGCCGATCATCAGCAGCCCTCCAGAGAGAGCAATTCCCACAATGGAAAAAACAGCCTTGAGCGGGTAACGAGCCAGGTTGCGCACCACGATACGTCCTTCGTTGCCGAGCAGGGCGGGCGGCAACAGGCGTTCCAGCCAGCTGTGCCGGAATCGGTGCGGTGCGGGTGGGCGCATGGCTTCGGCTGGTGGACGACGAACCGCCCGCCACACCGCATGCCAAGTGCCTGCCAATGCGGCGCCAAGCGTCACAAGTAGCGACAGGGCCAGCACCCAGGCCGGCACGCCGAAGCGCATCTCGGGGAAGCGGAAGTACTCTCGGTAGACCTCGGACAAGCCACTGGCGGCCCAGGCGCCCAGTGCCACGCCGACTACCCAGCCTGCCAGCACGATGATTCCCGCCAGCAGGCCGTAATGGCGGGCCAACTCGCTGTCGCGATATCCGAAGGCCTTGAGTACCGCCAACTGCTCGCGCTGGGTCTGGATGATGCGCCCCATTACCACGTTGAGCAGGAATGCCGACACCGACAGGAAGATCGCTGGCAGTACGGTAGCCGTGATGCGCTGCTGGTTCAGTTCTTCCTGGATGAAGCGATGCGATTGCTGATCGTGACGGCTCTGTGTGCCGAGGGCGCCATAGCGTGCCAGTGCAAGGTCCAGGGCATCGATCACGTCAGCCTCATCGGCTCCCGCCTGCAGCGTCAGGGTCATGCTATTGAAGGCTCCTTCCATGCCGTAAGCCCGGGAGAGCGCTCGCTGGTTCATCCATAGCACGGCGTAGCGGCGGTAGTCCGGCATCAGGTCGGTAGGCGCGGCCTGATAGAGGAATTCCGGGCTCAGCGCAATGCCTATGAGCGTCAATTGCGTGCGGCGGCCATTGACGATTGCTTCCATCTCGTCCCCTGGCGTCAGACCATGAGCAGCCGCGAAGGCGTCCGACACCACCACCTGATCGTCACGTCCGGCTTCGGGCAGGCTGCCCGCCAGCAGGTGCAAGTGGTTGAGAAGCGGCTGATGTCCATCGGGCAACGACAACAGTTGGCCGCGTACGGGGTCGCCATAACCGGGCACCGCCAGACGCACTGTGGCGCGCACCCGGGGTTCGATCAGATTGACGCCATCGAGTCGTTGCAACTGCTCCAGCATGCCCAGCGGGGCTCGCTTGATATCGACGAACAACTCGGCGAAGTGATGGCTTGAGTAGAATCGGTCACGGGCCCCGGAGAGCGATTCCAGGGTAGTCACGGCAAGCACCAAGGTCATGACACCGCTTGCGATGACCATGACAATGGCGAGTGCCTGCCCCTTGAGGCGCCAGATGTCGCGATAGAGCTTGCGGTCGAGAGTCTGCATCGTGACGCCGAATTACCAGCGCAGCTCTTGCGGCTTGCGGCGGCTGGCGTTGACATGCAATCGATCGACCCGGCCGTCTCGCAGGCGAATGATACGATCGGCCATGTCACCGATCACCTCGTTATGGGTGATGATTGCGACACTGGTGCCGGTGTCGCGATTGATACGCTCGAGTACTTCCAGTACGCGAATGCCGGTGTGGAAGTCCAGGGCTCCGGTGGGCTCATCGCATAGCAGCACGTCGGGCTGCTTGGCGACGGCCCGGGCGATGGCGACTCTCTGCTGCTCGCCGCCCGAGAGCTGGGAAGGAAAGTGATCGAGGCGATGCTCCAGGCCTACCAGTGCCAGGGCTTCTTCAGGGGGCATCGGGTTGGGGCTGATGTCGGTGACGATAGCGACATTCTCCCGCGCAGTGAGGCTCGAGATCAGGTTGTAGAACTGGAACACGAAGCCCACGTACTGGCGGCGAAAACGAGTCAGTTCCCGTTGGCTGGCCGCTTCCAGGGCGAGACCATGCCGCTCGTTGGTAGGGTACGAAGCGGCAGCGTGTCGGGAGCGGGGAAAGTAGACGAGGGAACCTTCGCTGGGGCTGTCCAGGCCTCCCAGTATGTTGAGCAGCGTCGACTTGCCCGAGCCCGATGCACCAAGCATCACCACCAGTTCACCCTCGAACAGCTCCAGGTCGACGCCACGGAGTGCCTGGATGGTGACCTCGCCCATCTGGTAGAAGCGCTTCAGGCCATGGGCCTGGAACACGGTTTCTGGCATGGCAGGTGGCGCCTGGCGGAGAGGAAAAATTCATACGCTAGGCTAGCATGCCGTATTGCCATGGCATGCTTGATCGAGGTCAACGGGAGTGTAAATGGCTAGCGTGTGAAGAGCCTGCCGTCCTTGCCGACATCCAGGCGCAGGTTGCGTCCGGCCAGCAGGGCGAAGGCGGCCGCCAGTGCCACGATCAGCAGCAGTACGAGAGTGAGCGCATTCATGCTCACCTCGAGCTGCAACAACACGCCCACCACCAGAGGACCCATGGCCGCCAGGGTATAACCACCGCCCTGGGCCAGGCCGGACAGTTTGCCGGCCAGGCGTGAGTTGGCCGTACGCAGCACGATGAGCGTAAGGGCGAGGCTGAAGCTGCCGCCCTGTCCCAGTCCCAGCAGCACCACCCCGGGCCAGCGCCAGTTCTCGCCGCTCTGCAACAGCAGCCACAGTCCTGCTGCCACGCAGCCAAGCACCAGCAGCAGGGCCGGCCGCTGGTCGCGGGCGAAGCGTGCGAGCCAGGGGGCGCCGAGTGCCGAGACAAGCTGCACCATCACCGAAGCGCCCATCATCCAGCCGGCCTCGGCTTCGCTGTAGCCGCGAGCCTGCAGCAAGGTCGGCAGCCAGCCGAAGACGATATAGGCCAGAGAGGACTGAGAGCCCATCAACACCATTACCTGCCATGCCAGCGGCTGCCGGAGCAGTTCGCGCATGCTGCCACCGGCCGGGGGTGTGGCAATGGCACGTGGCGTGCGCGGCATGAGCATTAACCACGCCAGCAAGGCCAGGCCGGCGAGCAGCCCCCAACTGATCAGGCTGAAACGCCAACTTCCCCATAGGTTGGCCAGGGGAATGCTGAGTCCTGCGCCAAGGGCGCCACCCAGGCACAGGGCCATGGTATAGACCCCGGTCATGAGGTCCGCGCCGCCGGGAAGCTCGCGTTTTACCAGCGCCGGGAGCAGCGTGCCGGCGATGCCGATGGCGGCGCCTACCAGCAAGGTGCCGGTGAAAAGCAGCGACACGCCGGGAGCGCCGCGCAGCACCAGGCCGAGGATCAGTATGCCCAGGGCCAGCGCCAGTGCGTTCTCGGGGCCTACGCGCTTGGCGAGCCAGGGTGCCAGGGGCGCGAAGATGCCCAGGCAGAGAACCGGTAGCGTCGTCAGGGCGCCTATTGCCAGCGGTGTCAGGCCGGTGTCGGCCCCGATACGTACCAACAGTGGGGCGAGTGAGGAGAGAGCGGGTCTTAGGTTGAGACCCACCAGCACCATCAGAAAAAGGAAGAGGACAACACGTCGAGGATCGGGGTGGGCGTCAGTCGTCATGGCCTCGCCATTTGTCGGTCCGGCGGATCGCGTCGTGTTTCGCGTAAGCGTCGTCGCCACTGCGTTCGCCGCGGCGGGCGAGCAGGGAATGTTCGTTTACGCCACGCGGATCGAAGTTGACCCGCCCCGGATCGGTGGACTCCCGAACCTGCCGGCGTATGTCCGAAACGTCCTCGACGCTGACCAACTGCTCCTGATTGCCCAGTATTTGCCGCTGGGTGACCAGCCGTCCCCCGAACGTCCAGCAGCGCTGCGGCACTTGGGCGACGTACCAGCCACGGCCTTGCCAAAGGGCATGACCCTGCTCATCCAACTGCAGGGCCTCGAGGGGAACCAGGGCGGCAAACAGCTGTGCGTTGAGCACCATGCCGCTGCTGGTCATGTTGACGGCGCCTTCGTAGCGCCCGGCGTAGAGGTCCTCGATGACGTCGCTACGCTTTGCTCGAGGCTCGATGCTTCCCTGGCCGCAGAGATGCAGCAGGCGGTCATCGATCTGCTTGATGACCCAGACCGGAATAGGTTGCTTTCCGGTCAGCCATTTGAGCATGCTCGAGCCTCCTTGCGTGGTCTGGCGAGATTCAGTGAGTCATCAGTCGCTTAGCCGGGCTGCCCATGTGCAAGACAGCACGACAAACCGTATAACATTCCTTACTACTCGCCAACCTTCAAGCCGCGCGCGGCCTGATCGCTCAGGCGCGGCGAGTGCCCTGCCCGCGGCTGCGCCGCCGACGCGGTGCCTGGGCATCGCCGCCGGCCGAGTTACCGCTGCGCTGCCCCGACTGGCCGCGGCCGGCGCCACCCTGGCGAGCCTGGCCGCTGCGGCGGTTACGACCGTTCTCGATCGGCTCGGGCTTGGCGTTCGGATCGGGCTCGAAGCCGGGTTCGATGTGCTTATCAAGGTCGCGCTTGATCAGCCGCTCGATACCCTTCAGCAGGCCGTGCTCGTCGACGCAGACGAGTGAGACGGCCTGGCCTTCGCTGCCGGCACGGCCGGTGCGGCCAATGCGGTGAACGTAATCCTCGGCGACGTTGGGCAACTCGAAGTTGACCACGTGAGGCAGTTCATTGATGTCCAGGCCTCGGGCGGCGATGTCGGTCGCCACCAGCACCTGCAGATCGCCGCTCTTGAATGCTGACAGCGCCTTGGTGCGTGCCGACTGGCTCTTGTTGCCATGGATCGCCATGGCCGGGATGTCCTGCTTGGAGAGCTGCTCGGCCAAGCGGTTGGCACCGTGCTTGGTGCGGGTGAAGACCAGCACCTGATGCCAGGCATGCCGGGTGATCAGATGGGCCAGCAGTTCGCGCTTCTTCTCCCGATCGACGCGATAGATCGCCTGATCGACCGTTTCCGCTGTCGTGTTGCGTCGGGCCACCGATATCTTCTCGGGATTATCGAGCAGCTTGGCGGCCAGCGTCTGGATCTCGTCGGAGAAGGTGGCCGAGAACAGCAGATTCTGGCGCTTTGCGGGCAGCACACGCAGCACTTTCTTGATGTCGTGGATGAAGCCCATGTCTAGCATGCGGTCGGCTTCATCGAGCACCAGGATCTCCACCTTGGAGAGGTCGACGTGTTTTTGCTGCTGCAGGTCGAGCAGGCGGCCGGGAGTTGCCACCAGCACGTCGAGGCCGGGACGAATGGCATCCACCTGGGGTTGCTGGCCGACGCCACCGAAGATCACGTGGCTCTTCAGGGTCAAGTGACGGCCGTAGTCGGCAACGCTCTCGCCTACCTGGGCCGCAAGCTCGCGGGTGGGAGTCAGCACCAGGGCGCGTACCTGACGTTTGCCGGGGCGTGGGCCATCGGCCAGGCGCTGCAGCATCGGCAGGGTGAAGCCGGCTGTCTTGCCGGTGCCGGTCTGGGCGCTGGCGAGCAGGTCGCCGCCCTTGAGCACGGCAGGAATGGCCTGGAGCTGGATCGGGGTCGGCGTGGTGTAGCCCTGCGCCTCGACGGCACGCAGCAGTTCGGCCCGCAGGCCGAGATCGGAAAAGAGGGTCATGCGGTCTCCGCAGATACGTCCTGGCCTTGTCGTGTGCGGCATGCACATGACCAGTCCCGGGCCAAGACGTGAGAAATTCGGTTCAGGGGCGCGGCAGGAGGGACCACGAATCGCCGCGAGCCGTCATTATGCCACACTAACGTCGAATATGCAGCAGTGGCATGGCTCAGCGCGCCCGCATGATGCCCTCGGCGATCTCCTCGGCGACTCGGTCCCAGCTGCTGCCCAGCGCTCTTACCAAGGCAGGGTAGCCGTCGTCGTCGAGCTGCGTCTCGGTGTGGAAGCGCTGCATGGCCAAAAGGCGGCCGTCCGGTGCCAATAGCTGCCATCGGCCGCTGGCGATGGCCAAGCCGTCGTGGCGGCCATGGAAGCGGTCGACTTCTAGCCGCAAACGCTGTGCCTCGCTGCGCCCGAGACTGGATTCGTCGCGCATGATACGCGTATCGGGCAGCCGTTCTGCGAGGCGTTCTCGCAGACCACGTTCCAACTGTCGCGCCAATGGCTCTGCCCAGAGGTGGTTGCGTGCAGCGTTGAGCGTGATGTCGTCGAGCTGCAGCACGATGCCGTCTTCGTCCAGGTAATGCGACAGGCGTAGAGGCTGGACTATCAGCAGGTGCTCCCCAGAGTGGCTGCGGTCCGATAGCGACGTCACGCTGTCCGGCAGTATGTAGCGGTTGGCCGGTGTGGTTGACGATGCGCAGCCGGCAAGCAGCATGTTCGCCACCAGAACAAGCCAGGTCATTCCTTTCATGCAGCACTCCCTTTCAGCGAGATGCCTTCAGCATAGCGTTTCATCGGTAACGACCCCATCAATTGCCCTGCGGTGCCCGGGGGACTGGATCCTCGGCGTCTAGGCTATCGAACAGCAGCGCCCTGGGGTTCTCGTTGAGCGTGCGTGTGACCGGCTGCAGGTCGCGCATCAGGCGCTCCAGTCGCTCGGCGGTGGAGGTCAGCTCGCGATAGGCGCTGGAGTCCGGCGACAGGCCCTCCAGAGTCTCCTGCAGCGCCTCGAGCGAGGCGTTGAGATTGGCCGGCAGGTTGCGTGTGCCAGGGTCGTCGAGCATGCCTTGCAGCGAGGCAGTGAGTTCGCGCACTTCGCTCAGCATGGCTTCGGAGGTGGACAGATTGCGGTCCAGGCTGGCGAGCAGCGGTTCGACCTCAAGCGCGTTGAGCTTTTCCAGCAGGGCGGTGACCTGGGCCTCGATCTGGGCGAAGCCGGTCGATGTGGTGGGGAATACGGTGTGCTCGCTGAAGGTTTCCTCCCGGTAATCCTCGGCTTCTTCACGATAGAAGTTGATGTCGACGAACATCGAGCCGGTGAGCAGGTTGCCTGACTTGAGCGAGGCGCGCAGGCCCACGCCGAACAGCCGCTTGAAGCGTTCGTCCCACTCTTCGAGGTCGACCAGCTGGTTCTCGATGCCGAGACGTTGCGGCTCGATTCTGATCAGTACCGGGATGGCGAAGCCGTTGCGCGTCTCCGGTTGCTCGGCGGTGAACTGCCAGGGTACCGCAGCCACGGTGCCGATGCGTACGCCACGGAATTCCACCGGAGCCCCACGCGACAGGCCACGAACACTGTCTTCCACCAGCAGCACGTATTCCAGATAGCGATTGAAGGTGCCCTGGCGGGCGCTCTCCTCGTCGGGGTACAGCGTGAAGGTGGTTTCGTTCTCCACCGGACCACCTTTCGGCAGATCTTCGGGAACGCCGAAGGTGACACCTCCGCCGAGCAGGGCTTCGAGGGACTCCACGTTGACGCGAATGCCATCCGCGTCGAGGCGCAGGTCGATGCCGCTGGCCGACCAGAAGCGCGTGCTGTCGGTGACCAGGCGATCATAGGGGCTCTCGATGAAGATGCGCTGGCTCATGCGCCGGGAGTCGGCGTCGAACTTGGCTTCCTCCACGCGACCCACGGTATAGCCCTGGTAGGTCACGGGGTCGCCGGCGCGCAGCGAATTGCCGAGCTGGCTGACCAGGTTGATACGTAGCCCGGCGGCGTCGGCTGGCGCCACGGGAGGGATGTCGCTGACTTCGAACTCGCGCACGCCTGGCTCGCCGCTGCCCGGCTGGAGCTGTATGTAGGCGCCCGAGAGCACGGTGCCGAGTCCGCTGATGCCCTCGCGGCCGATGCGCGGCTTGACCACCCAGAAGCGGCTGCCTTGGGTCAGCATGGCTTCGGTATCGGGGGACATTCGCGCGGTGATCACGGTATGCGACAGATCGTCGGAGAGCTGCACGCGCTCGACCCGGCCTACCTCGACGTTGCGGGTCTTGATCAGGGTGCTGCCGGCCTCGATGCCTTCCGCATTGCTCATTGTCAGGGTGATCTGCGGGCCACGGCTACTGTAGTTGTCGTAGACCAGCCACAGCCCGATCAGCATGGCCACGATCGGCACGATCCAGATCGGCGACAGGCGCCGTTGCGGCGTGGCTTTGGCCCGATGCATGTCGCGGGCGGCCTCGTTGTCGCGAGGAGTGTCGCTCATCCAATGGTTCCTTGCGTTTCATGGCGTTCACGTGGCAGGGGCGTGTCCCAGATCAATCGAGGATCGAAGGTCATGGCGGCCAGCATGGTCAGTACCACCACGGTAGCGAATGCCAGGGCAGCGGGGCCGGGGGTAATCGACATCAGCGAGCCGGCGCGAATCAGCGCCACCAGGATGGCGACCACGAAGACGTCGACCATCGACCAGCGGCCGATGAATTCGGTCAGGCGGTAAAGCCGCGTGCGGTTGGTGGCGTTGAGTTCATTGCTGCGCTTGACCACCAGGCAGAGCCAGGCTAGCGCACCCAGCTTGCCCACCGGGACGAGGACGCTGGCCATGAAGATCACCGCGGCAACCGGCCAGGAGCCCATCTGGATCAGCTCCACTACGCCGCCAATGATGGTGGAAGGATCGCTATGACCGAGGCTGGTGGTGGTCATGATGGGGTAGACGTTGGCCGGGATATACATGAGTGTCGAAGCGGCAAGCAGCGCCCAGGTGCGCTGCAGGCTATGCGGCAAGCGTGCGTGCAGCCGTTCGCCACAGCGCTGGCAATACCCTCGCCCGCTTGCCTCCAGGCGATTGACCAGCCCGCAGGTGGGGCAGCCGGTCAGGCCCTGGCCAGCGGCTGTCGTTCCGGTACGGGCGCCCTCGGGCGCGAGCGGTTCGCCAGCCAGCGAAAACCACATCCAGTCCGAGTCGATGGACTGGGTAGTGGACAGCAGCAGCAGCGCAAAGGCGCAGAAGGCCCAGAACGAGAGGCCAAGCTCTATTTGCGCCAGGTCCGCTACCTTGATCAGGCTGACCAGCGCGCCAATGATGAAGACGTCGGCCATCATCCATGGGTGGAGATGGGTCAATGTGCGGGCAATACCGCGGCTGCCCGGCAGTGGCTCATTCTGCAGCAGGCCCAGTTGCAGCCACATCACGCCGAGCAGATAGATACCGGGCAGCACGGCAATGGTCATGATCACGGCAATCGCCACCAGCGGCTGGTCGAAGCCGATCAGTGTGGTTGCCGTTTGCGTCAGCTCTATGCGGTTGCCGACACCGCTGGTGCTGAAGCTGACGAAAGGAAAGGAGATCGCCAGCAGCAGCGCGACCATGGACGCCATGGCCAGCGCCATGCTGCGCTGCGCAGGGTGATAGTGGCGTGTTGCCAGGACATGCCCACAGCGGGGGCAGTCCGCACTCTGGCCCGGCCGCAGCGGCGGCAATGCCACGAGCCAGTCGCACTCATGGCAGGCACGCAGACGTCGGCGTGAGGTGCGTGCCTCGGGCGGGACCTGATCGACCATGGGAGCGGTCGGGACGAACGATGGGCGCTGAAACCTGTAGGGCACTGACGAGTCGACTCGATGGCTAATGGAGCGAGGCTGCCCCGCTCTGAAATCGGAAAGCCGTGTCGGCTATATCCAAAGTGTGGCATGTTGACGCCGCGCGTACCATATACAAACATTCGGCCCTGAATGTTCCTTGAGGAGACGACATTGTTACTTCCCCTATTGGCCGTGGTGGCCGGTCTTGTGCTGCTGGTCTGGAGTGCTGAACGTTTCGTCGACGGAGCGGCGTCGACATCCCGACGCCTGGGCGTGTCACCGCTTCTGGTCGGCATGCTGGTGATTGGCTTCGGCACCTCCGCGCCCGAGCTGATGGTTTCCTCGTTGGCGGCGGGGCAGGGCAATCCGGGGCTGGCGCTGGGCAATGGCTACGGCTCCAACATTGCCAACATCGGCTTGATCCTGGGGCTCATGGCGGTCATCTCGCCGCTGGCGGTGCACTCCAGCGTGATTCGGCGTGAACTGCCGATTCTGGTGGCGGTGACGTTCCTGTCGGCGCTGCTGATGTGGGGCGGGTTGATCACTCGTCTCGAAGGCACTCTGCTGCTCGTGCTGTTGGCGGCCATGATCGGCTTCAGTATCTGGCATGCCCGCCACAGCGGCCCCGACCCGCTTGCCGACGAGACCGAGGAGAGCCTGCAGGCGCATCCCATGACGCTGAAAAGCGGCGTGATCTGGACTATCGTCGGGCTGCTGCTGCTGGTGCTGAGTTCGCGCGTGCTGGTGTGGGGGGCGGTGGAGATCGCCGTGGGTTTCGGGGTCAGTGATCTGATCATCGGGTTGACCATCGTCGCCATCGGCACCTCGCTGCCGGAGCTGGCGTCGTCCTTCAGCGCCCTGCGCAAGGGCGAGCACGATCTGGTGGTGGGCAACGTGGTCGGTTCCAACCTGTTCAACACCTTGGGGGTAGTGGGGTTGGCTGCGGTCATTCATCCCATCGAGGCCGGGTCCGAAGTCCTGATGCGGGACTGGACGCTGATGACAGTGATGACGCTGCTGATGACGGTCTTCGCCATTGGCTGGAAGGGGCGTCCGGGGCGCATCAATCGCCTCGAGGGGGGAATGCTGCTGACACTGTTCATCGGCTATACCGTGTTCATGGTGCATTTGGTTTTGCGCAGTGCCGGCGCGCTCTGAAGAGTGGATAGCGACTACCTTGCTGCGACATCCCGACACAGCAGGAAACAGGGACCCGATGTCAGCGCTCTAGTAGGCTTGGTGAGTAAGCACAGTATGCAGTGACGAGTTTTGATTCACGTCAGTGTCATGCCATGTAGGGTTTTGTAAGTATCGGCACCCTGCATGGCTGCCTGTTCTAGGCTCTTGAAAAAAACCAGCCGAGTGTCGAGGTGAAATGCGTCACGGACATGTCCAGGAAGGACGTGGTCGGAAGCACAAGAACAGCACCCCGTGTGCTTTCGCATCCCTTGAGACGTTGACTCTTTCGCAGCCAAGAGGTACGTCATGGAGCTTGATCCCGTATTGCTGTCGCGATTGCAATTCGCTTTCGTCGTGTCCTTCCATGCCATCTTCCCGGTCTTCACTATCGGACTGGCCTCCTATATCGCCGTGTTGCATGGGCTTTTCTACAAGACCCAGAACCCGGCATGGGATCGCCTGGCGCTGCTGTGGACCAAGGTCTTTGCCGTCGCTTTCGGCATGGGGGTGGTATCAGGCATCGTGATGTCCTTCCAGTTCGGCACCAACTGGAGCAACTTCTCCCAGGCGAGTGCCAACTTCATCGGGCCGCTGCTGAGCTACGAGGTAGTCACCGCCTTCTTCCTCGAGGCCGCCTTCCTCGGCGTACTGCTGTTCGGCCGCGGCCGTGTGGCTCAGGGCGTGCATCTGTTCGCCGCCATCATGGTCGCACTGGGTACCTTCATCTCCACCTTCTGGATCCTGGCCGCCAATAGCTGGATGCACACCCCGGCCGGAGTCGAGCTGGTTGAGGGCACCTTCCGGGTCACGTCGTGGACCGAGGCGATCTTCAATCCCTCGTTTCCTTTCCGACTGGCGCACATGGCGGTGGCGTCGTTCATCACGGGCGGTTTCGTGGTCGCCGGGGTGAGTGCCTGGTACCTGCTGATCGGCCGCGACGTGGAGGCTAACCGCAAGGCGCTTTCGATGTGCCTGTGGATGCTGCTGGTGCTGACACCGACTCAGGCGCTGGTGGGCGACTTCCATGGCCTCAATACCTTCGAGCATCAGCCGGTCAAGCTCTCCGCCATGGAGGGACACTGGGAAACTCGGCGCGCCGCGCCGTTCCTGCTCTTCGCCGTGCCGGACCAGGAGGCGCAGGAGAACCGCTTCGAAATCAGCATTCCCTATGCGGCGAGCCTGATCCTGACGCATGACCCGAACGGCGTGGTGCCGGGGGTGAACGAGGCTCCCCGGGAGGAACAGCCGCCGGTCGCGATCGTGTTCTGGTCGTTTCGCGTGATGGTCGGCCTCGGCCTGCTGATGATCGCGGTTTCGCTGCTGGGACTGTACCTGCGTCGCGGCGGTCGGGTCTACCGTTCGCGCCCCTATCTGCAGACGCTGCGACTGATGTCCGTCACGCCTTTCGCTGCCGTACTTGCCGGCTGGATCACCACCGAGTCGGGGCGGGCGCCGTGGCTGGTCTATGGCATGATGACGCATGCCGAGGGCGTCACGCCTTCGCTGACCGGTGGCATGGCGCTTTTCACCCTGCTCGGCTACATGGCGGTCTACGGGGTGGTCTTCTATGCCGGTACCTACTACCTGACGCGGGTCATCCGCTACGGCATGCTGGAGAAGGGCGAGGAGGAGATGATCGACGACTTCGAGACCCCGAAACGACCTTGGTCGGCGACCCACACCCCGTTCGACGACGAGCCGTCCAAGGAGGGAGCTTGATCATGGAAATGTTCGACCTGTCGCTGATCTGGGCGCTCATCATCGGCTTCGCCATCATGATGTACGTGCTGATGGATGGCTTCGATCTAGGGCTCGGTATCCTCTTTCCATTTGCACCGGATGAAGACGCGCGAGACGTGATGATGAACTCCGTCGCGCCGGTGTGGGATGGCAACGAAACCTGGCTGGTACTCGGTGGGGCCGGGCTGCTGGCGGCCTTCCCGCTGGTTTATTCGGTGTTCCTGCCGGCGCTCTATATCGGCGTGTTCCTGATGCTGGCGGGGTTGGTGTTTCGCGGCGTGGCCTTCGAGCTGCGCTTCAAGTCGCGCCGCGGCCTGCGCGGTCGGTGGCTGTGGAATCTCGCTTTCAGCGGCGGCTCGGCCGTGGCGGCTTTCGCCCAAGGGGCCGTGGTGGGCACCTACATACAGGGCTTCGCTACCGAGAACAGGGTCTACGTGGGCGGTCCGTTCGACTGGCTGACGCCGTTCACCGTGCTGACCGGTATCGGCATCATGATCGGCTATGCGCTGCTCGGTACCACCTGGCTGATCCTCAAGTCGGAGGGGTATATCCAGCAGTGGGCCTTCCGCCTGACCACGCCGCTGCTGCTGGCCGTGCTGGTGATCTTCGGCATCATCAGTTTCTGGACGCCGCTGGTGAATGAGATGGTCTGGGAGCGCTGGTTCGGTCACCTCCACGTGATCTGGCTACTGCCGGCACTGACCCTGCTGTGCATGTTCACGGTGTATTGGGCGTCACGTCGCGGTCACGAGGTGCTGCCGTTCATCGCCACGCTGGGCATCTTCCTGTTCACCTACCTGGGCCTGGTGGTCAGCAAATGGCCCTGGATCGTGCCGCCCAACTACACCATCTGGGATGCCGCTTCGGCGCCCGAATCGCAGCTCTTCCTGCTGATCGGCGTGCTCTTCGTGCTGCCTTTCGTGCTGTTCTATACCTTCTGGTCCTATTGGATATTCCGCGGCAAGGTGCGTGTCGGCGAAGGCTACCATTGAGCCCATGACGCGCGACGCCGGCAGGGAAGCTTCACCGAAAAGCTGGCTGGCGGCTCATGCCGCCGGACAGCGTCGCTGGCTGGGCCTGGCGGCCACCGCCGGTTTCCTCGTCGGCCTGCTGACGGTCGTGCAGATGGTGCTGCTGGCTTTGATCGTCAGCCGCCTGCTGATCGATGGCACCTCGCTGGCTGCGCTGAGCTGGGCCTTTCTCTCTCTGGTAGCCGTACTGATCGCGAGGGCGCTGTGTCAGTGGGGGCAAGAGGTAGCCGGCCAGGAGGCGAGCCTGCGCATTCGTCACTCGGTGCGTGGCGAGTTGCTGGGCCATCTTGCCGCGATGGGGCCGGTGAGAGCGGGGGCTCGTCATTCGGGCGCGCTGGCCAATCAGCTGGTCGAGCAAGTCGAGGCGCTCGACGGCTACTTCGCCCGCTTCCTGCCGCAGCTGCGCCTGAGCCTGGCCATCCCTTTGCTGATTCTCGTCGTCGTGATGTGGCTCGATTGGCTGGCCGCGCTGTTTCTGCTGCTGGCCGCGCCCTTGATCCCGCTGTTCATGGCGCTGGTGGGCATGGGCGCCGAGCGGCTCAATCGCGAACAGTTTGCCGCCGTCAGCCGTCTTTCAGGGCATTTCCTCGACCGTATACGCGGTATCGCCACGCTGCAGCTCTTCCATCGCACCCGCGAAGCCGGCGTGGAGGTTCATGAGGCGGCGGACCGCTATCGGCGCCTGAGCATGCGCACGCTGCGGTTGGCCTTTCTCTCCTCGGCGGTACTCGAGTTCTTCGCTTCGGTGGCGATCGCCGTGGTCGCGATCTATGTGGGCTTCGGCCTGCTGGGATACATCGACTTCGGCCCCGCGGAGGAGCTGTCGCTGTTCAGCGGCCTGCTGGTGCTGCTGCTGGCGCCGGAATTCTTCCAGCCGCTGCGAACCCTGGCGCAGCACTACCATGACCGTGCGGCTGCCCTGGGTGCCGCCGATGGCATGCTGGCGCTGCTTGGCGAGCCGGTACGAGCGCCGGCCGACGCTACGGTGCCGCCGTCCTCTGCGGATCGGCTGGTCGTAATGGATGACGCAACGCTGGCCCATCCCGGGCGCGGTCGGGTGCTGGGGCCACTCACTCTCGAGGTGACCGCCGGCGAGACGCTGGTCGTCAGCGGACCCTCCGGGGCCGGCAAGTCGGCGCTGCTGCAACTCCTGGCGGGCTTCGTAACGCCCGACGAGGGTGAGCGGCGCATTCAGCCGGGACTGAAGATCGCCTGGATGGATCAGCGCCCGGTGCTGATCCACGGCAGTCTGGCCGACAACCTTCGCCTGGCCGCCCCCGAGGCGAGCGAAGCCGATATGCAGAGGGCACTCGAGCGTGCCGGGCTGGCCGAACTGGTCGCCACGCTTCCGCTAGGGATCGATACCCGACTGGGAGAGCGGGGTGCGGGACTGTCGGGAGGTCAGGCACAGCGCCTTGCACTGGCTCGCGTCTTTCTCTCTGATGCCGATCTGGTGCTGCTCGACGAGCCCACCGCGAGCCTCGACGAAACGAGCGAAGCACGGGTCATCGAATCGCTGCAAAGCTTGATCGAGGAAGGCAGGACTTTGATCATCGCCACCCATCACCCGGCGCTGATGGCAATGGCCAGCCGGCGGTTGGCGCTCGCCGAAGGTCGCTTCCAGCCATGAGCAACCGCCAGTACGAGCCCATGCGTGACGAATCGCTGCGGGTAACGCTGGCTCCCTGGCTGCGGCTGCTTGGGCGCCGCCCGCGGCGGCTCGCCATCGGTGTGCTGCTGCTGATGCTGACGGTGTTTTCGGCCGTTGGCCTGCTGGCGCTGTCGGGCTGGTTCATTACCGCTAGTGCTCTGGCCGGGCTGGCCCTGGCTGCGGGCCTCGCTGCCAGCCTCGACGTATACGTGCCCGGCGGGGGGATCCGGTTCTTTGCCCTCAGCCGCACCGTGGCGCGTTACCTGGAGCGGCTCTACAACCACGACACCGTGCTGCGCCTGCTCGCCGACCTGCGTGGTCGCATGTTCTCCGCCATGGCCGGGCTCGATGACTGCAGTCTGGCGCGGCAACGCGCAAGCGACTGGCTCAATCGCATGACCGCCGACATCGATACCCTCGATAGCCTCTACCTGCGTCTGCTGGCACCGCCGGCGGTGGCGCTGGCGGCGGTACTGCTGGTCTCGGCCTTTCTGGCGCTGTGGGTCCCGGCGGTGGGGCTAGCACTGGCCGCGCTGCTGCTGCCTGCCTGGGTATGGCTGACCGCTGGGCAGGCGTGGCTGGGAATGGCCGCGAGCCGACGCCAGGTGGGGCATCTCCAGCGCTTGCGCAGCCAGGCGATCGAGCATCTGGGAGGGCTTGCCGAACTCGAGGCCTACGGCAGCCGGGCCTGGCATCGACGCGGATTCGGCAAGCTGGAGGAGGCGCTGCGGCGTGACCAGCGCCGCACCGGCAGGTTGGCAGGCTTCGGCTCCGCCCTGGTGAATCTGGTGGTGGGGCTGGGCATGGTGATGGCGCTGTGGCTGGCCGCGATGGCCTGGCAGCAGGACGCGATCAGCGGTGCCGTCATGGTCATTATGCCGCTGGCAGTACTCGCCATTGGCGAAGCGCTGGGCTTGTTGCCTACGGCCTTCGCTCAACTGGGGGCGACCCGAGGCGCGGCCGAGCGGCTCAACGCGGTAGAGCGGGCAAGTGAGAGGGTGTCCGATTCGGGCAGCGTGGCTCTTCCCTGCGGCGCCTTGTCCGTCGGGCTGAAAGCCGTCGACCTGCATTATCCCGATGCGCTCACGCCCGCGCTGCGAGATATCGAGTTGGAGCTAGTGCCTGGCGAGAGGCTGGCGCTGACCGGTGCTTCCGGTGCCGGCAAGAGCAGCGTGGCGGCGCTGCTGACCCGCCGCCTACCACCCAGCCGAGGGGAGATAACCCTTGGCGGCGTGCCGCTGAAAAGAGTCAACGAGCAGTCGTTGCGCGAACGCGTGGCGATATTGGGGCAGCGCATCGACCTGTTCCAGGACAGCCTGGCGGCCAACCTGCGACTGGCAGCGCCGGGTGCCAGCGAATCCCGGTTGTGGCAGGCCCTGGAGTGGGTCGACTTGGCGGAGTGGGCCGGCAGCCTGCCGCACGGGCTTGCCACGATGGTGGGTGAGGGAGGACGAGCGCTCTCCGGTGGGCAGGCACGACGCCTGGCCCTGGCGCGGCTGTGGCTGCGAGACCCGGGGTTGGTTATTCTCGATGAACCCTTTGCCGGCCTGGACGCGGCAACCGTATCCCGGCTCTTGCCGCGGCTGGATGGTTGGCTCAGGGGGCGCAGCGTTCTCTACCTGGTGCATCAACTCGATGGTGGGGCATTCGAACCGCCAGGCATCACCCGGGAATGGCGTCTCGAGCAGGGAGAATTGACCGTTTGCGCAAAATCCTTCTATCCATCAGGATAAGGGCATAAAGGTGATGAGGTGTAACATGCGCGACTTCCTGAAGCGACTGCCAAAGGCCGAACTCCACTTGCATATCGAGGGCTCGCTGGAACCAGAGCTGATGTTTGCTCTGGCCAGACGCAACGGGGTCGAACTGCCCTTCGATTCTATCGAGGCGGTGCGTGCAGCCTATGATTTCCAGGACCTCCCTTCTTTCCTCGACCTCTATTATCAGGGCATGAGCGTTCTCAAGCGCACCGAGGATTTCCACGACCTGGCCATGGATTACTTCCGGCGTGCACATGCCGAAGGGGTGGTGCACGTTGAGATGCACTTCGACCCCCAGGCGCACCTGGCCCGTGGCATCGAGCTCGACGTCGTCATGGAAGGATTGAGCCTGGCCCGGCGCGAGGCCGAGCGCGAGCTGGGCATGTCCACGGCATTGATCATGGCCTTCCTGCGCGACCGACCCGCCGACGAGGCGATGAAGGTGTTGGAGAGCGCCGCCCCCTACTGGGAGATGCTCGACGCCGTGGGGCTCGACAGCGCCGAGCGAGGCCATCCGCCCTCCAAGTTCACGGACGTCTTCCAGCGCGCGAAAATGCTGGGCATTCCCCGGGTCGCTCATGCAGGGGAGGAGGGGCCGCCCGAATATATCCGCGAAGCCCTGGACCTACTCGATGTATGCCGAGTCGACCATGGCGTGCGCTGCCTTGAGGATCAAGAACTGGTCGCCCGGCTGCGCGACGAAGGCGTGGTGCTTACCGTCTGCCCGCTATCCAACGTGCGCCTGAAGGTGGTGGAAAATATGCAGGAGCACCCCTTGCCCCAACTGCTCGATGCGGGGCTCCGGCTGACGCTCAATTCGGACGACCCGGCCTACTTCGGTGGCGGCATGCTGGACAACTTCGTGGCCTGCCATGAGGCTTTCGGCTGGTCGCGCGAGACCTTCATCCAACTCGCCGGTACCGCCATCGAGTCCGCCTTCATGAGCGACGTGCGTCGACTCGAACTGCATCGGCAGCTGGCTGCCAGCGCCTGAGGCAGATACGAAAACCTCCGGGCTGGGCCGGAGGAAGGAAAAGTATATCGACAATAAGCGGGGCCGGCTGATATGCCGGCCCCGCTGGCTTCAGTGGGTGGTAACCAGCATTACCACGCTGAGGGCGGCCGATACCCACATGGCCGGCTTGATGTCGGAAATCTTGCCGGTGGCGAGCTTGATCAGCACGAAGCTGAGGAAGCCGAAGGCGATGCCCAGGGTGATCGAGTAGGTCAGCGGCATCAGAATGATCGCCAGGAACGCCGGGAAGGCCTGCTCGAAACGCGTCCAGTCGATCTTGCTGATCGGTGCCAGCATGAACAGCCCCACCAGCACGAGGGCCGGTGCCGTGGCGATACCCGGCACCAGCGACAGCAGCGGTGAGAGGAACAGGAACGGCAGGAACAGGAAGGCGATGGTCACCGCCACCAGGCCGGTGCGGCCGCCCTGGGCCACGCCGGCACCGGATTCGATGAAGGTCTGCGCGGCACTGGTGCCGAGCGGGGCGGCAATCATCGAGGCAAAGGCGTCCACGGTCATGGAGCGCTTGAGGTTGCGCGGGTTGCCGTTCTTGTCCTTGAGGTCCGCCGACTCCGAGAGCGCCATGAAGCACGACAGGGCATCGAAGAAGTTGGTGAACAGCATCACGAAGATGAACGGCAGGTAGGCGACCTTCAGCGCGCCCCAGATATCGACCTTCATCACGGCGCTGAAGTCCGGCCAGGCGGCCAGGCCGCTCCATTCCACCACGACATCGCCGCCCCACAGCCGTCCCATGGGCGTCGCCAGCAGCGTGGTCAGGGCGATGCCCAGGATCAGCGCACCGTTGAAGCGCATGATCACCATAATGGCGGTGGCCATCATGCCGATGAAGAAGGTGATCAGCGAAGCGTCCATGTTGCCGAGCGTGACCAGGGTGGCGTCGCTGCCGACGATGAAACCGGCGTTCTTGAAGCCGATGAAGGTGATGAACAGGCCGATGCCGCAGGTGATGGCATAGCGCAGCGAAGGCGGAATGGCCTCGATGATCGCCTCGCGCACGTTGAACATGGCCAGGGTGGCGAACATCACCCCCGACCAGAACACGCAGCCTAGCGCCACCTCCCACGACAGCCCGGCGCCCAGCACTAAGGTATAGGTGAACAGCGCGTTCATGCCCATACCCGGCGCCACCAGGATCGGGTTGCGGGCGTACAGGCCCATCGCCAGGCTGCTCATGAAGCTGATCAGTACCGTCGCCGAGAGAGCGGCGGAGAAGGGGATGCCGGCATCGGAGAGAATCGCCGGATTGACCACAATGATGTACATCGAGGCCAGGAAGGTGGCGATACCTGCCAGTATCTCTGTCTTGACGCTTGAGCCGCGCCGGCTCGCGCCGAAGTAGGTGTCCAGCCAGTTGCCTTGTCCCGAGGCCCTCGCGGTGGACTGGTCTTCTGCTCTATCGGCCAGGGAGGAGGTCGGTTCCATAGCTTATGTCCATTGTTGTTGGAGATGTCGTCGAAGAAGCGTCGCAGGTGAATCATGACGTATCTGACCGTTTGGTCAGGTGCGTTCGGATACAGCCTAGACGTTATTTGACCGATTGGACAGGTGTGTTGCGACCAAGGTCTTACGCCGGCCGTTCAATTTTTCTTCCAAGTTCTTCCTGTCCCACCATGGATGCAATGCATAAGCACCATGGCCGCCTCGAAACGAGACGGCTTGGGTTCGAAAAGGTGCGGGGGCGGGCTGTCAGCGCCGGTGCTGGCAGCATCCGCTGGTCCAGGTTTCCAGTATGCTGCGGTCGTCGCCCAGCATCATCAGGGCGAACAGCCGCTCGCCGAGGGTTGTGCAACGGGCATGGCGGCGTGCCAGCAGCGGCGAGCCGTCGGGATCGATCACGACGAAGTCTGCCTCCATGCCGGGGGCGAAGCGGCCGATTTTTCCATTCAGCGATAGTGCCTTGGCGTTGCCCAAGGTGAGGCCGTAGAGGCCTTGCCAGGCGGTCAGCGGCTGGCCGCGCAACTGGCCCACCTGATAGGCGGCCTTGAGTGTGGCGAGGCCGGAGAGGTCGGTGCCGCCGCCCACATCGCTGGCGTAGGTGATGTTGAGGCCGACGTCTCGCGCCGCCAGGCGGTCGAACAGGCCGCTGCCGAGGAACATGTTGGAGCTGGGGCAGAAGGCCAGGTTGGCGCCGCGATCGGCGAGCCGTGTGCGCATGTCCTGGTCGAGGTGGATGCCGTGGGCAAAGGTGCTGCGCGGCCCGACCAGGCCGGACTGCTCGTAGACTTCGAGATAGTCGCGACTCTCGGGGAACAGCTCGGCGACCCAGTCGAGCTCGCCGGGGTTCTCGGAAAGGTGGGTCTGCAGCCACAGGCTCTCGTCGTTGCGCAGCAGGCCGCCGGTAGCGTCGAGCTGCTCGCGGGTGGAGGTCGGCGCGAAGCGCGGGGTCAGGCTGTAGCCGAGGCGGGCAGTACCGTGCCAATCACTGATGAGCAGTTCGGTGTCGCGAATACCGCCGTAGGTGTCGTCGCACAGCGCCTCGGGGGCATTGCGGTCCATCAGCACCTTGCCGGCCAGCATGCGCAAGTCGCGCTCGCAGCAGGCCGAAAAGAACGCTTCCACCGAGGTGGGGTGGCTGGAGCAGAACACCTGGGCGGTGGTGGTGCCGACCCGCAGCATCTCGTCGAGGAAGGCGTTGGAGATGACATCAGCGCGTTCGCGCTGGGCGAAACTGCACTCCTCGGGGAAGGTGTACTCGTTCAGCCAGTCGAGCAGCTGACGCCCGTAGGAGGCCATGATCTCCAGTTGCACGTAGTGCACGTGGCTGTCGATGAAGCCGGGCATCACCAGCTTGCCGCGATGATCCACCGTCTCGATGCCCTCGGGCAGTCGCGGTGCCATCGTCGCGTAGTCGTCGATGGCCTTGATGCGGCCGTTCTCCAGCCACAGCGCGCCGTCGGCGTAGTGACGCATGCTGCCTTCGGCGGGCTTGTCGCCCTCGCCGGGGTCGGCATCGAAGCTCAGCAGTTCGGCGCGTATTACGCGGGAGTCGTTGTTCGTCATGTTGGGGGCTCTAGCCAGTGTCGTGGTACAGGTTATTTGTCGGGGCTGAAGGTCTAGAACAGGGCGCGCAGCTCTGCCGGCTCCAGGCCGCGCTGATCGGGCCGCTCGGCAGTGCCCGCCAGCGGCAACAGCTCGGCCATGGCGGCAATGGCGATGGCATAGGGCGTCTTGTCGCCGCCGGTGCCGCCGCAAGCCGTGCCGATGGGGCAGCGCACCGTGGCAAGTGCCGCCTCGTCGTGTCCGGCGTCGGTGAGCCGCGAGCGGAAGCTGGCCCACTTGCTCTTCGAGCCGATCAGGCCGATGGAGGCCATGTCGCCGCGCTGGAGCAGGGCGTCGACGAGTACGCGATCCTCGGCATGGTCGTGGGTCAGCACCAGCGCATGGCTGCCGGCCGGCAGTGCCGCAACCGCGGCTTGCGGGTCGGCGGCGTGGCGGCAGTCCAGCCGTGGCTGATCCGCGGCCCAGGCCGGGAAGGCGCCTTCGCGGCTGTCGTGCCACAGCACCCGCCAGGGTAACGGGGCGGCCAGGCGTACCAGCTCGGTGCCGACATGGCCGGCACCGAAGAGGGCCAGCGTCGCCGCGCTGCCGTGGAATATTTCCAGCAGCACGTTGACGAAGCCGCCGCAGCATTGGCCGCTGCGCCCACCCAGGGCAAAGGCCTCGAGGCTCATGCCGCTCTCGCCGTGGGCCAGCTTTTCCCGCGCCGCATCGATCACCTGGAACTCGAAGGTGCCGCCGCCGAGGGTGTCGCACACGGTATCTTCGGTGATCACCATGCGCGCGCCGGGCTCACGGGGCGTGGAGCCGGCGCTCGTTACCACGGTAGCGAGGGCATGGGGCAGCCCCTCGCTCTGCAGCCGATGCAGCGCCTCGTGCCAGGCCTGCGGGCGCGGCGCGTTCATCACACCGCTCCCTGCGCGGTGTCATAGCGGCTGCGCAGGGCCTCGGCGGCCATCAGCACCCGTTCCGGCGTGGCCGGGGTGTCGAGCCTCGGCGCTTCGGCGTAGTCGGTCAGGCTCGCCAGGGCGTCGCGCAGCGCCGACCACACCGCCATGCCGAGCATGAAGGGCGGCTCGCCCACGGCCTTGGAGCGGTAGATGCTGGCCATGGAGTTGGGGTGGCCCTCCATCAGCCTGACATTGAACACCGGCGGCAGGTCGCCGTAGGTGGGGATCTTGTAGGTGGCCGGGCCGTCAGAGATCAAGCGGCCGGCATCGTTCCACTTGAGCTCTTCGCTGGTCATCCAGCCCATGCCCTGAATGAAGCCGCCTTCCACCTGACCGAGGTCGATGGCCGGGTTCAGCGAGTCGCCCACGTCGTGCAGGATATCGACCCGGTCGACCTGGTACTCGCCGGTCAGGGTATCGACGCTGACTTCCGCCACGGCGGCGCCGTAGGCGTAGTAGTAGAAAGGGCGGCCCTGGCCGACGTTGCGGTCGTAATGAATCAGCGGCGTGGCGTAGAAGCCCTTCTCGGAGAGCGAGATGCGGTTCAGGTAAGCGGATTGCACCAGCTCGCCCCAGGGGATGCGACGCTCGCTTTCGCCGTAACCGGCGACGAGATGGCCGGCTTCCAGGCGCATGTCCTCGCGGTCGAGCCCCTGGTCCTGGTAGAGATGCTCATGGGCGAAGTCGAACAGGCGCTCCTTGAGCTTCATGCAGGCGTCACGCGCGGCCTGGCCGTTGAGGTCGGCGCCGCTGGAGGCGGCGGTGGGCGAGGTGTTGGGCACCTTGTCGGTACGCGTGGCGGTGATGCGCACCTCGTCGGTATCGAGCCCCAGCTCGCGGGCCACCACCTGGCAGATCTTGGTGTGCAGGCCCTGGCCCATCTCGGTGCCGCCGTGGTTGATCATTACGCTGCCGTCGGTGTAGACGTGCAGCAGCGCACCGGCCTGGTTGAGGTGTTTGGCGGTAAAAGAGATGCCGAACTTCACCGGCGTCAGTGCCAGGCCGCGCTTGACGATCGGGCTCTCGGCGTTGAACTCGGTGATGGCGCGGCGCCGTTCCCAGTAGTCGCTGCTGGTCTCGAGCTGCTCGACCAGCTCCTTGAGCAGGGCGATCTGGTCCACCTGTTGGCCGTAGTGGGTCATCTGGCGGCCGGGGCGGTAGAAGTTGCGCTTGCGCACCGTCAGAGGGTCCTCGCCGATGCGCCGGGCGATATCGTCCATCGCCGCCTCGATCACCATCATGCCCTGGGGGCCGCCGAAGCCGCGGAAGGCGGTATTCGACGCGGTGTGGGTGCGTGCGCGATGGCCCGTCACGCGTGCCTCGCCCAGCGAATAGGCGTTGTCGCTATGGAACATGGCGCGGTCGACGATGGCGTCGGAGAGGTCGGGTGAGTAGCCGCAGTCGCCGATCACGGTGATCTCGCCGCCCTGGATCACGCCCTGGTCGTCCACGCCCAGCCGGTAGCGGTTGTGGAATGGGTGACGCTTGCCGGTCACGCGCATGTCGTCGGCCCGGGGCAGGCGGACGCGGGTGGTGCGGCCGGTACGCCGTGCGATCAGCGCGGCGATGCAGGCCCAGGGCGAGGCCTGGGTCTCCTTGCCGCCGAAGCCGCCGCCCATGCGGCGTACCTCCACGGTCACGGCATGGAACGGAATGCCCAGCACCTCGGCGACCAGCTTCTGGGTCTCGCTGGGGTGCTGGTTCGAGGTGTGGACGATCACACCCTCGTCCTCGGTGGGTTGCACCAGGCAGGCCTGGCCTTCCAGGTAAAAGTGCTCCTGGCCGCCGACGAACTGCTCGGCTTCTACTACGTGGGGGGCATTGGCCAGCGCCTGCTCCCAATCGCCGCTCTGCTGCACGTGGGTGGGGCGCACGAACTCGCCGCGCTCGGCGGCGGCGACCGGGTCGAGGCAGGACGTCTGCTCGTCGATTTCCACTACGGCAGCCTGCACCGCTTCGCGCGCGGCACGGTGGCTCTCGGCGGCCACGGCGAATATCACCTGGCCGACGTAGCTGATCTCCTCCTCGACGAAGATGGGGTCGCCGGGAAAGACGGGGCCGATGTCGGTATGGCCCGGTACGTCATGGAAGCCGATGACGTCGACCACGCCCGGCATCGTGCATACTTTGTCCAGGTCGAGCCGCGTCAGGCGGCCGTGGGCAACGGGCGAGAGGCCCAGCGCCACGTGCAGGGTATCGGCTGGCGCCTTGAGGTCGTCGATGTAGGCAGCACGGCCGGTCACGTGCTTGATCGCGCTCTCGTGGGCCTGGGCATGCGGATGGGGAGGCGCCTGGACGGTATCCCGCGCCAAGGGGCTCGAGCCCTTGATACGTCCGTCGAGCTCGTGGCGGGCAGTTTCCGACTCCGCGCTCACGTCGGGAGTGGAGTTCACTGGCGCGGCTTCGGGCGCCTTAGAACGTGAAAGCTTAGTGAGCGTACGCATGGAGCATCACCTCCCGGGGGCTGTCGGACTCGGCCTGAGCGATCACAAGGCGCAGGCGCTCGAGCAGGTTGGCGGCGGAGAGCCGGCGATATTCGGCGCTACCGCGCACGTCGGACATGGGCTGGAAGTCCTCGGCCAAGGCTTCGCGAGCGGCAAGGAAGGCTGCCGCATCGGGGGCCTGGCCCTCCAGCGCCGCCTCGGCATTAGCGGCGCGCTTGGGAATCGCCGCCATGCCGCCGAAGGCGAGTCGTACGTCGCGCATCACGCCGTTCTCCAAGCGCCAGGCGAAGGCGCCCAGCACCGCGGAAATGTCGTCCTCACGACGTTTCGACAGTTTCCATACCTTGAGAGTTTGCCCCTCGGCGGGGCGGGGCAGGAAGATGGCGCGAATGGCCTCGCCCTCGCGCAGGGCGGTGCGCTTGTAGTCGAGGAAGAAGTCGTCGAGCGCCAGCTCGCGCTCGCCCTCGGGCCCGATCAGCCGAAGACGTGAACCCAGCGTCAGCAGCACCGGCGGGGTATCGCCGATGGGCGAAGCGTTGGCCACATTGCCACCGAGGGTGCCACGGTTACGAATCTGGGAGGAGCCCAGTCGATGCAGCAGGTGGGCGAAGGCGTCGTAGTGCTCCTCGAGCAGCGGTTCCAGGCGCGAATAGCTGACGGCGGCACCGATCCACCAGCCGCTGCTACCGTCGTCCAGCGTGGCTTCCTCGACGACATTAAGTTCGGCGACGCGGGTCACATCGATGACCCGCTCGAAGCGCGCCAGGCGCTGGGTGGCTTCGAGCCACAGGTCGGTGGCGCCAGCCACCAGGCGCGCCTGGGGATGCTGCGTGAGGCAGTCGCGTAGCTCAGCAAGGCTGGTCGGCTGGAGGAAAGCAGCGTCGGGGTCGAGGCGATCGGTGCCTGTCTCGTTTCCGCGGGGCGCCGCAGCATCGAGCCACAGCGGACGGTTCTCGGGATGAGTGCCCATGCTCAGGGCGGCGTCGCGAATCGGGCGGTAGCCGGTGCAGCGGCACAGGTTGCCACCCAACGCCGCTTCCAGACGCTGAGGCGTCAGCGGTGCAGGTGCCTGACGCTGCTGCTCGTGCAGAGTGAACAGCGACATGACGATGCCCGGCGTACAGAAGCCGCACTGGCTGCCGTGGCTCTCGACCATGGCCGCCTGGGCCGGGTGCAGCGAATCGCCCTGTGCCAGGCCATCCACCGTGACCAGGTAGCGACCATTGAGCTGATGGGCCGGTGTGATGCAAGCATTGGCGCTGTGATAGCGCAGCTCGCCGTCGGGACCGGGCTCGCCAATGGCTACCGTGCACGCACCGCAGTCACCCGAGGCGCAGCCCTCCTTGGTACCCGTGACAGCCAGCGTTTCGCGCAGCAGCTCGAGCACGCTGGTCTCGGGAGAGGCCTCGCTCCGGCATGGTTGCCCGTTGAGCATGAAGTCGATCATCGCCTTGTCTCTTGTTGACGTTGTGATAGCTGACCGGTCGCCATGCAACGAGAGGTCGCTGCTCGACCTTATCGCTACGAGTTGACCAAATGGTCAGGATGATCTCAGCATGGGCCAGAATGTCGCACTTTGCAAGCGCCATATGGCGATAAGGGCACATGGCAGTGGCCGTGTCGTCCTCATGCCACTCGATGCGCCGCCGATGGTCTCATTTGCAGGAACCGCTGCGGTGGGGCACTCTTCTTGCTTTCCACCATCATTCACAGGGCAGGGGCCTGTCGATGACCGACATGACCGAAACCGAGACCTTGCAGCCTGCACGGCAGAGTGGCGAGAGCAATGGCGCCACTCGCGAGCGCAACGAGCGTGAGATTCTCGAAGCCGCCGAGCGGGTCTTCGCCCAGTACGGCTATCGCGGCGCCAGCGTTCAGGCCATCGCCGAGCAGGCGGGGCTGCCCAAGTCCAACGTGCTCTATTACATGGGCAACAAGCGTGGCCTCTACGTGCGCCTGCTCGAGCGCATGATGGCGCGCTGGAACGCCCTGCTCGATGACATCAGCGTGGAGGACGATCCGGCCGACGTGCTCGAGGCGTTCATCCGCAGCAAGATGCAGCTTTCCCGTCGCCACCCCGAGGGCTCACGGCTGTTCGCGGCCGAGATCCTGGGTGGCGCTCCCTTCCTGCAGGAGTATCTGCGCGGCGAGTTGCGCGAATGGGTGCAGACCCGGGCCAGGGTCTTCGAACAGTGGGAAGAGCGGGGCTTGATGGACCCGGTCGACCCGGTATGGCTGATTTTCCTGATCTGGTCGGCCACGCAGCACTACGCCGACTTCGAGGCCCAGGTGCTGGGCATCACCGGCAAGGATGAGATTTCGGACGATGACGTGGAGCGGATCACCCAATTCCTGACCCAGGTGATTCTCAAGGGATGCGGTGTGCAATCACGGAAAAACTAGCCATCGTTCTGTTTTCACCAAGAAGGCTTCAGGGCCTCCTTGGCCCTGCATGTTACGTTACTATATGACCTTGCCATGAACATGGCGACACTGCCCATCGAATCCCGCCTGGACGAGCTTCGTGGCGCCATGTCGCGACACACTCGTGCTCTGCTGGTGGCCGCGCCGGGGGCGGGCAAGACCACGCGTGTACCGCTGGTGTTGCTCGACGAGGCGTGGTGTCGCGAGGGGCGACTGCTGCTGCTGGAGCCTCGGCGCGTGGCTGCACGGCTGGCGGCGGGCTACATGGCGGAGAGCTTGGGCGAGCGAGTGGGGCAGACGGTGGGCTACCGCATGCGCGGCGAGAGCCGGGTGGGGCCGGACACGCGGCTCGAGGTGGTGACCCAGGGCGTGCTCACGCGGATGCTGCAGGAGGACCCGTTGCTCGACGGCGTGGCCGGCATCGTCTTCGACGAATTCCACGAGCGCAGCCTGGAGGCCGACCTGGGCCTGGCGCTGACGCTGGATGTCCAGTCGGTACGCGATGACCTGCGCCTGCTGGTGATGTCGGCGACTCTCGACGTCGAGGCGCTGCTTGGTGTGCTGGGCAGCGGCACGCCGCTGATCGAAAGCCATGGGCGCAGCTTCCCCGCGGCCACCCGCTATCGTGCGCTCAGTTCCTCTCACTCTTCACGCGATGAAACGGCGCGGCAGCAGGCCACGGCGGTGCTGGATGCGCTTGGCCAGGCCGACGGCGATGCGCTGGTGTTCCTGCCCGGTGTTGCGGAAATTCTTCGCCTGGCGCGCGAGCTGACGAACCGTCAGCCCGCGCTTGCGGTGCGCGAGCTGCATGGCCGGCTGCCGCTGGAAGTGCAGCGAAATGCGCTGCGACCCGAAGCCGATGGAAGCCGGCGCGTGGTGCTGGCCACCGCCATTGCCGAATCGAGCGTCACCGTCGATGGCGTGCGTATCGTCGTCGATGCCGGCCAGGAGCGGGTGCCGGTGTTTCAACCTCGCAGCGGCCTCACTCGTCTTGAAACCCGTCGTGTCAACCGTGCCAGCGCCGACCAGCGCCGGGGGCGTGCCGGTCGTCAGGGGCCGGGGCTGTGCCTGCGTCTATGGGCCGAGGAGCAGCCGCTCGTGCCTCACGGCGAGCCCGAAATACTACAAGCCGACCTCGCTCCGCTGGCCTTCGAACTGGCCCGCTGGGGCATCGTCGAGCCAGACGCGCTGGCCTGGGTAACGCCGCCGCCTGCCGGCGCCCTGGCAGCGGGGCGTGGATTGCTTCAGCGGCTCGGCGTGCTGGATGAAGTCTATCTGCTCACCGAGATGGGGCGTGCTTGCGTCCGTTGGCCCACCCACCCACGGCTGGCGGTGATGTTGGAGCGGGCCGGCGAGCTCGCTGCTCGGCCGCTGGCCTGTACCTTGGTAGCACTGCTGGAAGGTCGCGAACTCGATGCCGAGCAGGACCTGGAGCGCGTGCTTCGTGTCTGCTTGGCGGATCCCGCCAGCCATCGCCAGTGGCAGCGCGAGGCCCAGCGGCTGGCCCGCCTTGCCGGCGTGCGCTTGGACGTGGGCAGCCTGGCCCCGCTAGGCGAATTGTTGGCATTGGCCTATCCCGAGCGAATTGCGCAGCGCCTCGAACCGGGGCGTTTCCGCCTGGCTTCCGGCGGCTTGGCCACGCTGCCCGAAACGCATCCGCTGGCCCACGCCGAATTGCTGGTGGCTGCCGAGCTCGATGGGCAGGCCCGCGGCGCAAAGATATACCGCGGTGCGGCGATTTCTCGCGAGCGCCTCGAGGCGCTGTTTGCCGAGGCGAGAGAGTGGCGGGCGAGCCTCGAGTGGTCGGAAGAGCAGGGCCGCCTGGTGGGGGATCAGGTGCGCGGCGTGGGCGCGGTAGTGCTCGAACGCAAGGTGATGCAGTCACTGCCGCCGGAGGCGGTGCGCGAGGCACTGCTCGAGGCCCTGCGCCGCCGTGGAGAGTTGCCCTTCGACGAGAATGCCGTGCAGTTGCGCGGTAGGGTCGAGCTGCTGAGTCAAACGTTCGGCGACGCCTGGCCCGACTGGTCGATGCCGGCGCTGCTGGATACGCTCGAGACATGGCTGGGGCCGCATCTCGACGGTATAAGAGGCCTCGACGCGGTGGCACGGCTGCCGCTGGGCCGCCTGCTGCTCGACTGCCTCGAGTGGCCGCTGCGCACCCGGCTCGAGGATCTTGCCCCGGAGCGTCTCGAGGTGCCCAGCGGTTCGCGGTTGCGCGTCGACTATGCGCCGTGTCTCGAAGGCAGGCCGCCAGTTCTGGCGGTGAAGCTGCAGGAGGTATTCGGCTGGCAATCCTCGCCCCGCATCGCCGACGGCCGGGTCGGGATACTGCTGCATCTGCTGTCGCCGGCCCGGCGACCGTTGCAGGTCACCGGGGACCTGGCGAGCTTCTGGGCCAACGGCTACCCCGAGGTACGCCGCGAAATTCGCGGCCGTTATCCCAAGCATCCCTGGCCGGAAGATCCCTTGGCCGCCGAGGCCACGGCACGGACCAAGCGCCGCTCGTGATGGTAGCGTAATTTCACTGTGTTCTGGGCGTGGTATCTCGCGGCCGGGGGCTGTCGTGGTCGCGGCCCTTCGGCCCGGATTTCGTTTTCCTGCGCAACAGGCGCTTTTCAAGCTCGACGACGAGAAACAGGGCGACGCCGCACCCGCTCACCAGCAGCCAGTGGTGCAGATCGAGAGCAGCACTATCGAACACCGCTTGCATGAAGGGCAGGTAGGTCCAGGCGAGCTGCAATACCAGAACGAGCCCGATGGCGATCCACACCGGACGACTGCCGAACAGACCCTGAAGGGAGAGATTGCTGCGCAGCAGATATCGGCTGTTGATCAGGTAGGCTGCACTGCCCATGACCAGCGTATTGACGGCACCGGTACGCGCGACGGCCTCGTCGCCTTCGACGTGGAGCAGCCAGCTGAACATGCCGAACACGCCGGCGAGAAGCAGCAGGGAGACGAAGGTTACTCGCCACAGCAGGAACAGGTCGAGCAGGGCCGCGGCAGGATCGCGCGGTCGCCGTCGCATCAGGTTTTCCTCTCCCTCCTCGAAGGCCAGTGCCAGGCCTAGGGTCACGGCGACCACCATGTTGACCCATAGAGCTTGCAGCGGAGTGATGGGCAGTTGAGTCCCGGCCAGCACGGCGAGCATGATCGCCAGGCCTTGGGCGCCATTAGTGGGCAGCAGGAAGGTGACCGTCTTGCGGATGTTGTCGTAGACCTTGCGTCCCTCCTCGATGGCGCCGACGATGGTGGCGAAATTGTCGTCGGCCAATACCATCTCGGCGGCTTCCTTGGCCGCCTCGGTGCCCTGAATGCCCATTGCCACGCCGACATCGGCGCGCTTGAGTGCCGGGCCGTCGTTGACGCCGTCGCCGGTCATCGCGCAGATGCCGCCGCGTGCCTGCATCGCCTTGACCAGGCGCAGCTTGTGCTCAGGGGCGGCGCGGGCGAACACGTCCACCTCGGCGATGCAGATCTCCAGCTCGGTGTCGTTCATGGCCTCCACCTCGCGGCCGGTCAGGGCTCGCTCGGTATTGGCGAAGCCGAGCTGCCGGGCGATGGCCAGTGCCGTGACGGCGTGGTCCCCGGTGACCATTATCGGACGAATGCCAGCCGAGAGGCAGCGTTCGACTGCCCGGATCACCTCTTCCCGGGGCGGGTCGAGCAGGCCGACCAGCCCCAGCAGCACCAGGCCTTCCTCGGCGTGTGCCTCGTCAAGCTCCGAGACGGCATGGATGGGCTTTTCCGCCAGAGCCAGCACGCGTAGGCCGCGGGCGGAGAGGGCATGGATTCTCTGCTCCCACTCTCCCGGCTCGAGTACGGTGTCGCCAGCATCGGTGCGCACCCGGTGGCACATCTCGAGCAGCCGGTCCGGGGCTCCCTTGACCATCAGGGTCGGCTGGCCATCGATCTCGTGCAGGGTGGCCATGTACTTGCGCTCGGACTCGAAGGGGATGGCATCGTGCCGGTCGTGGCGACCTCGCAAGGTGCCGGCATCCAGCCCCGCCTTGGCCGCAGCCACGACCAGGGCACCTTCCGTGGGGTCGCCGTGGATACGCCAGACTCCCGCCTCGTCCTTGGCCAGTTCGGCGTCGTTGCATAGCGCCCCCACCTTGAGAAAGTGGCGCAGGGCATGATTTTCGTCCAGGTCAATTGGCTCGGAAACGGGAGCATCGTCGATGATACGAAGGAAATTCCCGTTGGGAGCGAAGCCGACGCCGGTCACGGCAATCTCCCCCTCCGGCAGCCAGATGGCCTGGGCGGTCATCTCGTTGCGCGTCAGGGTACCGGTCTTGTCGGTGAAAATGGTGGAAATGGAGCCCAGCGTCTCGACGGCGGGCAAGCGGCGGATGATGGCGTTGCGCCGGGCCATGGCCTGAACACCCAGGGCCAGGCCGATGGTGACGATGGCCGGCATACCTTCGGGAATGGCCGCCACGGCGAGCCCTACGGCTGCCATGAACATCTCGCTGGCGGGCTGGCCGTGAACGAGCGCGCCGATTGCCGCGGTGATAACGGCGGCGCCGAGAATGAAGATGGCCAACACGCGCCCGGCGCGGTCGAGCTGACGCAGCAGCGGCGTCTTGAGCTTCTCCACGCCGCGCAGCATCTCCGAGATGCGCCCGATCTCGGTCTCGATGCCGGTTGCCACGACGATGCCTTGGGCGGTGCCCTGGGCAACGATGGTGCTGGCGTAGGCCATGCTGCTGCGTTCGGCCAGGTCGGTCGCCTCGGCGACCGGCGCAGTGTGCTTTTCGACGGCGATCGACTCGCCCGTCAAGGCGGCTTCCTCTGTGCGCAGCCGGTTGGCCTGGAGCAGGCGCAGGTCGGCGGGCACCCGGTCACCGCTCTCGAGCAGCACGATGTCGCCGGGCACGAGTTCCTCGGCAGGAATGGTCCGGCGTCGTCCATCGCGCAATACCTTGGCCTGAGGCGAGAGCATGCCGCGAATGCTCTCCAGGGCATGCTCGGCCTTGCCCTCCTGAACGAAGCCGATCAGCGCGATGATCGTCACCACGCCCACGATGGCCAGGGCATCGAGGCGGTGCCCCAGCGCCAGGCTGGCGATCGCGGCTACGATCAGGATCATCATGAGCAGGTTGTTGAACTGCTCAAGCAGACGCTTCCACCAGGGGCGTGCAGCCTGTTCTAGCAGCTGATTGGGGCCATGCTCGGAAAGGCGTGCGGCCGCAGTCTTGGTGTCGAGACCTGCGGGACGGCTGTTGAGTGTCTTCAGCGTCTCGTCGGCAGAAACGGCGTGCCAAGGGGGATGTGGGGGAAGGGGACGACCAGGCATGTCCATGTCTCCGCAAAGCGATAATTCTTTTTGTAGCATGGCTAGTGCTGCGGTGCAGTGATGCAGGACAAGGATCGAGCCGCAAGCTGATATGACGAGGGAATTGAGGGATGCTCGGCGTTGGCGAGCCGGGTATGCTGCCGGCACAACGACTGTCCGGGAGATTTTCATGCCATCCGCCGATGCTTCCTTATCATGCGCCGGGAACCGTTGCCCATGCGGCAGTGGCCAGCGTTATGCGGCGTGCTGCGGCCGCTACCATGGCGGTGTGCCGGCACCCACCCCAGAAGCACTGATGCGCTCCCGCTACAGCGCTTTTGCCCTGGGCCTGCACGACTACTTGCTGTCGACCTGGCACGCCAGTACCCGCCCGAGGGTGCTGGACCTGGACGAATCGACTCGCTGGGTGCGACTGGAGGTGCTTGACCAGATCCAGGACGGCGACAAGGGCCGCGTGCACTTTCGCGCCACCTTCCGTGCAGAACGTCGCTGGGCGGTACTGGAAGAGAACTCCCGCTTCGTGCAGGAGGCGGGAGGCTGGCTCTATCTGGACGGTACGCCCAGCGTTACCCGCCTCAAGCCTGGGCGCAACGACGTTTGTCCCTGCGGCAGCGGGCGCAAGTTCAAGAGTTGCTGCGGCCTAGGATGATCCCAGTCAAATGGACCCTGTCAGAGCATCATCGCGGCCAGCCAGCCGAAACCGATCAGCGGCACGTTGTAGTGCAGGAAGGTGGGCACCACGGTGTCCCAGATATGGTCGTGCTGGCCGTCGGCATTGAGCCCGGCGGTGGGGCCGAGGGTCGAATCGGAGGCCGGCGAGCCGGCATCGCCGAGTGCCGCGGCGGTACCTACCAGGGCGATGGTGGCCATGGGCGAGAAGCCGAAGCTCAACGCCAACGGCACGTAGAGCGAGGCGATGATCGGCACCGTGGAGAATGACGAGCCGATGCCCATGGTGATGAACAACCCCACCAGCAGCATGACCAGGGCCGCCAGCCCCTTGTTGTCACCGATCAGCTCGGCCGAGCCTTCCACCAGCGCCGAAACTTCGCCGGTCGCCTGCATCACCCCGGCGAAGCCGGCGGCGCTGATCATGATGAAGCCCACCTGCGCCATCATGCGCATGCCTTCGGTAAAGATGCCGTCCTGCTCGTGCCAGCGGAACACGCCGCTGACCGAGAGCAGGGCGAAGCCGAACAATCCGCCGAGCACCATGGAACCCGAGATCAATTGGGTCGCTACCGTGCCCAGCAGGGCTGCGGCAAGCACCGCCATCTGCCAGGGCGCCAGGTGCCGGGCGGCCTGGGCCGGGGTCTCGTCGCCATGGGCCAGGTCCCGGTCCTCATATTGACGCGGGCGACGATAGCTCCACAGCCACGCCACGGCGAGCCCCAGCGCCATGCCGCCGATGGGGATGAGCATGGCCATGGGCACCATGCCCCGAGTGACCTCAAGGCCGAGTTCCGCGCCGCTTTCATTGAGATTGGCGAGCAGAATGTCGTTGAGGAAGATCGAACCGAATCCCACCGGCAGCAGCATGTAGGGCGCAGTGATGCCGAAGGTGATCACACAGGCGGCGACCCGACGGTCCAGGCGCAGGTGATTCATCAGCTTGAGCAGCGGCGGTACCAGCACCGGGATGAAGGCGATGTGTACCGGGATCAGGTTCTGCGAGCTGACCGCGGCGGCGAGCAGGGCACCGAGCAGGGTGAAGGCGACCCAGCGCCGGCTCGACGGCTGATCATCGATATGCATGCCGCGAATGGCACGCTCGGCCAGCAGCTCGGTGATGCCGGAGCGCGACAGGGCCACGGCAAAGGCGCCCAGCACGGCATAAGAGAGGGCAATGGTGGCACCGCCACCCAGGCCTTCGTTGAAGGCTTCGAGAATCTCGGCCAGCGGCAGCCCGGCGACGAGGCCTCCGATCAGGCTGGCGGCGATCAGGGCGAAGACGACGGAGACGCGGGCAAGGCTGAGAGAGACCATGACCAGGATGGCCAGAACGATGGCATTCATGTTGGCTCACAGAAGGCAGGAAAGGTAGTCAGTAGCGTTTCGGACAGAATAAAGCCCCGAGCCGGAGCGTCGGGGCAGCATATCTTACCTCAAGCGAGGGGGCGGGTCAGTGGCTCGGCAACATCTCCAACGGCATCAGGCCATTGAGTGCCCGTGAGGCGAGCAGTTGGGTAGCGCTCTCGATGTCGGGGCCGAAAAAACGGTCGCGATCATAGTAGGCGACCCTGCCGCGCAGGGCCTGGCGTGCCTGCTCCAAGCGCGGCGTGCTCGTCAGGCGGCGCTGTTGCGCGTCGAGACGGAAGTCGAGCCCCTGGCAGGCCGCCAGCCACTCGATGGCAACGATGCCACGCACGTTGTCGGCCATTTCCCATAGCCGCTTGCCGGCGGCCGGTGCCATGGAAACGTGATCCTCCTGGTTGGCCGAGGTGGGCAGGCTGTCGACGCTGTGGGGGTGGGCCAGGGCCTTGTTCTCGCTGGCAAGCGCCGCGGCGGTGACCTGGGCGATCATGAAGCCGGAGTTGACGCCGCCGTTCTCCACCAGGAAGGGCGGCAACTGCGACATATGAGTGTCCATCATCAATGAGACCCGGCGTTCGGTGAGCGAGCCGATCTCGGCCAGCGCCAGGGCCAGGTTGTCGGCGGCCATGGCCACAGGCTCGGCGTGGAAGTTGCCGCCCGAAAGGATGTCGCCCTCGTCGCTGAAAACCAGCGGGTTGTCCGATACCGCATTGACCTCCACGGCCAGCACTTCGGCGGCCTGGCGAATCTGGGTCAGCACGGCGCCCATTACCTGGGGCTGGCAGCGCAGCGAGTAGGGATCCTGCACCTTGTCGCAATCGGCGTGGGAGTCGCTGATCTCGCTGCGTTCGTCGAGCAGATGACGATAGGCCGCCGCGGCGTCGATCTGGCCGCGCTGGCCGCGGGCCGCATGAATGCGAGCATCGAAGGGGGAGCGCGAGCTCAGCGTGGCCTCCACCGTCAGTGCACCGCACACCGTGGCGGCGGCATAAAGATCCTCGGCCTCGAACAGCCCCTTGAGGGCGTAGGCGGTGGAGACCTGGGTGCCGTTGAGCAGCGCCAGGCCCTCCTTGGGCGCGAGCATGAGCGGTTCCAGCCCGGCGATGGCCAGCGCCTCGCGGGCATCGATCCATTCACCGCGATGGCGCGCCTTGCCCTCGCCGAGCAACACCGCGCTCATCTGGGCCAGCGGCGCCAGGTCGCCGGAGGCGCCTACCGAACCCTTGAGCGGGATATGCGGATAGACCTCGGCGTTGACCAGGGCGAGCAGGGCGTCCAGCACCTCGCGGCGAATGCCGGAGAAACCGCGCGCCAGACTGTTCACCTTGAGCACCATGACCAGGCGCACCAGGGCGTCTTCCATGGGCTGGCCGACGCCGGTGGCGTGAGACAGCACCAGCGAACGCTGCAGGTCTTCCAGGTGGTCGTGGTCGATGCGGGTCTGGGCCAGCAAGCCGAAGCCGGTATTGATGCCGTAGACCGTGCGGTCCTCTACCACCACGCGGTTGACGCAATCCACTGCACGTTGGATGGCAGCGTCGGCACTTTGCGGCAGCGTCACGCGTAGTGGTGCCTCGAAGACATGGCGCGCCTGGGCCAGGGTCATCTTGCCGGGTTGGATCTCAAGATTGGGCATGGAATGGCTTCCCTGAAAATGGCATTGGCAGCGGAAGCGATGAGCCATGCCGGCAACAAGTCTTTGCAAGGGCGCTGTGAACCCATCCCTGGGCGCTACTTTTTCCTTCCCTGGAAAAAGACCCTCGCTTCGCCTTGTCCCCGGCGCTCATCGCGCCGAACGTGAGGCGCTCTTATTTATCGAGCATCGGCAGATCCAACCCATTCTCCCGGGCGCACTGCTTAGCGATATCGTACCCGGCATCGGCGTGGCGCATTACCCCGGTGGCCGGGTCGTTGCGCAGCACCCGGCCAAGACGGGCGTGGGCATCGTCCGTGCCGTCGGCGACGATCACCACCCCGGCGTGCTGGGAATAACCCATGCCCACACCGCCGCCGTGGTGCAGCGAGACCCAGGTGGCGCCACCGGCAGTGTTGAGCAGGGCGTTGAGCAGCGGCCAGTCGGAGACGGCATCGGAGCCGTCCTGCATCGCCTCGGTTTCGCGGTTGGGGCTCGCCACCGAGCCGGAGTCGAGATGGTCGCGGCCGATGACGACGGGCGCCTTGAGCTCGCCGCTGGCGACCATCTCGTTGAAGGCCTGGCCGAGGCGGGCGCGATCCTTGAGCCCCACCCAGCAGATGCGCGCCGGCAAGCCCTGGAAGGCGATGCGCTCCTGGGCCATGTCGAGCCAGTTATGCAGGTGCGGGTCGTCGGGGATCAGCTCCTTGACCTTCTGGTCGGTCTTGTATATGTCCTCCGGGTCGCCGGAGATCGCGGCCCAGCGGAACGGGCCGATGCCCTGGCAGAACAGCGGGCGGATATACGCCGGCACGAAGCCGGGGAAGTCGAAGGCGTTGGCGATCCCCTCTTCCTTGGCCATCTGGCGGATATTGTTGCCGTAGTCGAAGGTCGGCACGCCCATCCGCTGGAAGTCGAGCATGGCCTTGACGTGCACGGCCATGGACTGCTTGGCGGCCTTGACCACTGCCTCGGGTTCGCGCTTGCCGCGCTCGACGTAGTCCTCCCAGCGCCAGCCGGAGGGCAGGTAGCCGTGCAGCGGGTCGTGGGCGCTGGTCTGGTCGGTGACTATGTCCGGTTTTACGCCGCGCTTCACCAGTTCCGGCAGCACGTCGGCGGCATTGCCGCACAGGCCGATGGAGACCGCCTTGCCCTCGGCGATGTAGCGCTCGATGCGGGCCAGGGCGTCGTCGAGGTCGTCGGCCTGCTCGTCCAGGTAACGGGTGCGCAGGCGAAAATCGAGGCGCGACTGCTGGCACTCGATATTGAGCGAGCAGGCGCCGGCCAGGCTTGCCGCCAGCGGCTGGGCGCCGCCCATGCCACCCAGGCCGGCGGTGAGGATCCAGCGGCCATTCAGGTTGCCGTCGTAGTGCTGGCGCCCGGCCTCGACGAAGGTCTCGTAGGTGCCTTGGACGATGCCCTGGGAGCCGATGTAGATCCACGAGCCGGCGGTCATCTGGCCGTACATCATCAGGCCCTTCTTATCTAGATCGTTGAAGTGCTCCCAGTTGGCCCAGGCCGGCACCAGGTTGGAGTTGGCGATCAGCACCCGCGGGGCGTCCTTGTGGGTCTCGAAGACGCCGACCGGCTTGCCGGATTGCACCAGCAGGGTCTGGGTGTCCTCCAGGCGCTGCAGGGTTTCGACGATGGTGTCGTAGCACTGCCAGTCGCGAGCAGCGCGGCCGATGCCGCCGTAGACCACCAGGTCCTCGGGGCGCTCGGCGACGTCCGGATGGAGGTTGTTCATCAACATGCGCAGCGGCGCTTCGGTCAGCCAGCTCTTGCAGCTGAGTTCGCTGCCGGTGGGGGCGGCGATGCGACGGCCGGGGTCGTGGCGGGTATCGGCGAGGGGAGTGTGGCTGTTCATCGGTGTGTTCTCTCTTCGTTGCAGCTTTGTCGACGATTTCGTCGTAGCGGTATGTCGTTCGGTGTTCGATCAGGTATCCAGCGTGAGCTGGTGGATCAGGCGCGCTGCCGCTCGGGCGGTGCGGCCGTCGTTATCGAAACTGGGGTTGAGTTCGGCGAAGTCGGCCAGGCGCAGCTTGCCGCTGTCGCGCACGGTCTCGATCAGCGTCTCGATCATGGCCAGCGCAACGCCGCGCGCGGCCGGCGCGCTGACGCCGGGTGCCTCGGAGGATGGAAGCACGTCGAGGTCGACGGTCAGGTAGAGGTGGTCGCAGTGTGCCATGAAGCGCTCCAGCTCTCGCTGGATGGCCTCGAAGCGGTGCGGGAGGAATTCACGATCCTCCTTGATCAGCACGCCTAGCTTGCGGGCGCGGTCAAACAGGGCCCGGGTGTTGTTCGCCCGGCTAACGCCCAGGCAGGCATAGCGGAACGGCCAGCCGCGTGCCTCGCACTCGGCGGCAATCTGGGCGAAGGGCGTCCCGGAGGAACGTACCTGGCTGGGGTCGCGCAGGTCGAAGTGGGCGTCGAGATTGACGATGCCGATCTTGGGACAGCGTTCCCCGCGTGCTTCCAGGTGCCGGGTCAGGCCGGACCAGCTGGCGTAGGCCATTTCATGCCCGCCACCCAGTGCCACGGGCAGTTGAGAGTTGGCCAGCAAGGTAGCGAGCCGCTCGGCCAGGCGCGCCTGGGCGGATTCCATGTCGTCGTTGCCGTGGCAGTTCACGTCGCCCGCATCGAAGACCGGGGCCCGCCTGTGCCAGGCAAGCGGTGCCAGCGCCCTGCGCAGTGAGCGGGGACCCTCAGCGGCACCGACGCGACCCTGGTTGCGCGCCACCCCGGCGTCGCAGCCGAAGCCGACCAGGACGACGCCAGGCTCGCTGGCGCGCTTGTACGGCGTGACCACCTGATGCCAGCGCAGGCTGTCGGGCTCCACGTCCTCGCGACCGGCCCAGAGCGACATGTCGATGGAAGGGTCGGCCAGGTGCAGGTCGTGATCGGTCTCAGCCATGGGTCACTCCTCCCTTGAAGATGCGTTGGCGCAGGCGGCCAGGCTGTACGGCGTACGCCAGCTCGGCCGGTGTGTCGACGTCCCATAGGCAGAGGTCCGCCGGGGCGCCCTCGACGATGCGGCCGAGCGAACGATCGTGCAGCCCCAGCGCGCGGGCACCGTGAGCTGTCATCCCGACCAGCGCCTCTTGCGGCGTCAGGCGGAACAGGGTGCAGGCGAAGTTGAGCATCAGGGTCGGCATGAACAGCGGCGAGCTGCCGGGGTTGGCATCGGTGGCCAGCGCCATGGGGACTCCGGCCTCGCGCAGCGCCGCGATCGGCGGACGCTGGGTCTCGCGCAGGGTATGGAAGGCACCGGGCAACAGCACGGCAGTACTGCCGGCCTTGCGCAAGGCAGCCACGCCGGCCTCGTCGAGATACTCGATATGATCGGCAGAGAGTGCGCCATGACGCGCCGCCATGGCGCTGCCGCCGAGGTTGGAGAGCTGCTCGGCATGGGCTTTGATCGGCAGGCCATGGGCCTCGGCGGCTTCGAACACGCGCTCGCACTGCGCCACCGAGAAGGCGATCTTCTCGCAGAAGACGTCAACCGCATCGGCCAGGCCCTGCTCGGCGGCGGTGGGAATCATCTCGCGGCATACCAGGTCGATGTAGCCGTCGCTGTCGCCGGCATACTCCGGTGGCAGTGCATGGGCGCCCAGCAGGGTGGTGACCACCCGTACCGGTAGTGCTTCGCCCAGGCGGCGTGCCACGCGCAGCATCTTGAGCTCGTCGTCGACCGTCAGGCCGTAGCCGGACTTGATCTCCACCGTGGTGATACCTTCGCGGATCAATGCTTCGAGCCGTGGCCTTGCCAATTCGAACAGCTCCGACTCGCTGGCGGCCCGGGTGGCGTTAACGGTGCTGAGAATGCCGCCGCCCTGGCGAGCGATCTCCTCGTAACTCACGCCTTCCAGCCGCTTCTCGAACTCCTCGGCACGATTGCCTCCGTACACCAGGTGGGTATGGCAATCGACCAGGCCCGGTGTCATCACGCCGCCTTGGCCCATTGTCTCGCAGGCTTCCGCTTCGGTGCGGTCGAGTTCGCGCATCGGCATGACGCGCTCGATCGACTCGCCTGCCACCATCACTGCCATCGGCTCGGGCAGGGTGACATAGCCATCGAAGAGGGTGACGTCTCGCCACAGTCGGCGCGGCTGGTAGGGCTGTGCTGGCATTTCGGTCTCCCTTCTTGTGCTGCCGTAATGTATATACAAATAAACGGTCCCGGTGCCAGCGTCAAGCGAGTCTCGAGGAGGTTCGAGTTTCGAAGTCGTGGTGGCTTGCGAGAGGCTTTTTTAAATAATTGTTAATAAAATATTTTTCTTAAATATAAGGAATAACGGCGGCGTGTCGGAAAAGAGAGGGTAGACCAAGGTATAAGCTCTACTGAAGGTCGGAGGGTGGCGCCTGGAACCACCGTAATGTATATACAAATCAGCGCCCAACATGGCTTCGATGCAGCTCATCGAAGTCGCCGACAATCACAACGCGAGGTAAGCACCATGGCGATACCGGAACCGGCCACACGCAATATTCGCAATGGCAGCTGGCTCACCGCGGCCAAGCTGTTCGTTCCCAGTGCGCTGGGGATCCTGATCTTCTTCGTTCCCGTTACTCTCGGCGGGAGGCAAACCATTCTGCTCGACCACATGGTGAGCGCCGCCCGTGGCTTGCTGGGCGAGGCTGCAGGCCTCTACGCGCTGGCACTGATCGTGGCGGGAGCCACTTATCCGCTGGTCAAGGGCAGCTGGAAGCGCAGCCTGACGGAGCGCATCTTCACCGTGCTGAAACTTGCCGGCGTGGCCGTGGCGATTATGGCCTTGACGGGGTGGGGGCCGGCAATGCTGCACGAACCGGACATGCTTCCGTTCCTGTTCGACAAGTTGGTCATTCCCGTTGGCCTGATCGTGCCGATCGGTGCGGTCTTCCTGGCGCTGCTGATCGGCTACGGCTTGCTCGAGCTTATCGGGGTGCTGCTGCAGCCCGTGATGCGCCCGATCTGGCGAACGCCGGGCCGCTCGGCCATCGATGCGGTGGCATCGTTCGTCGGCAGCTACTCGATCGGCCTGCTGATCACCAATCGGGTCTACCAGGCGGGGCAGTACTCGGCGCGCGAGGCGGCAATCATCGCCACCGGCTTCTCCACGGTGTCGGCGACTTTCATGATCATCGTGGCGCGCACGCTTGAGCTGATGAGCGTATGGAACCTGTACTTCTGGTTGACGCTGGCGATTACTTTCCTGGTGACCGCGATCACCGTGCGCCTGCCACCGCTTTCGCGGCTGGACGATGCCAAGAGCGACGGCGAGCCCGAAGCCCCTTCGGGCCGGCGCATGGCGACCGCCTGGCACACCGGGCTGGAAGTTGCCGCTCGGGCGCCGGCCCTGCATCGCAGCGTGGCACTCAACGTGCGCGAGGGGCTGCTGATGGCGATCAGCATCCTGCCGTCGATCATGTCGGTGGGGCTGCTGGGGTTGCTCGCCGCCAAGTACACGCCGCTGTTCGAGTGGCTGGGCTTGCTGTTTTATCCCTTCGTGGCGATATGGGGGCTCGAGGATGGCATGGCGCTGGCCCAGGCATCTGCTGCAGGGCTGGCGGAAATGTTCCTGCCGGCGCTGCTGATGGGAGAGGCCGAGTTCGTTGCCCGCTTTGCCGCCGGCGTGGTGTCGGTCTCTTCGGTGCTGTTCTTCTCCGCCTCGATCCCCTGCATTCTTGCCACTAGCATTCCGCTGTCGATGGGGCGTATCGTCGCCGTGTGGTTCCTGCGCGTGGCGCTCAGCCTGTTGCTGGCGGTGCCGGCAGGTTTCCTGGCGCTGGCGGTCGCTGGCGTCTAATCGGACTGGCGTGATCCGCGAGGTCGGGCTCATGCCCGGCCTCACAGTGCCGCCGCCTGTGGCTCAGGCACCGTGGTGATGCACCGAAGAGCGCAGCTTGTAGCGATCTCCAGGGTGTATCAGCCGGGCATAGCTGATCAGGTGCTCACCGGACCAGGTACGGCGGCTCATGCTTAGGCAAGGGCGGGTCTCCTCGGTCTCGAGTCGCTCGGCGGTGGCGGCATCGACCAGCACCGCTTCGACCACGTGCTCGATGTCGGTGATGGGGCATGCCGCCACCAATACTTCGTTTGGCGTATGCCGGCTGAAATCGGTTTCTAGGTAGTCGGGCACCCAGCGAGGATTGACGTACCGGTCCTCGAGCTGGATCGGTACGCCGTTCTCTCGATGAACAATGCGCGTATGGTAGATGGAGGTGCCCAGCCGCACGCCGAGGCGCAGCGCGACCTCGTCGTCGGCGGCAATGGCTTCGGCGAGCAAGACGTCATTGTTGTAGAGATGGCCGCGCTCGCGCACCTCTTCGGCGATGTTATGCACGTCGACCAGCGACGATTCCGCCTTGCGGTCGGTAACGAAGGTGCCCAGGCCCGGCTGTCGTGTGAGGTAGCCTTGGTGTACCAGGTCGCGGATCGCCTTGTTGGCGGTCATGCGGCTGACACCGAAGTCCCGTGCCAGTTGCTCTTCCGGTGGTATCTGATGGTGTGCCGGCCAGTCGCCGTCATTGATCTTCTTCAGCAGGTGCTGCTGGATCTGCAGGTAGAGTGGAATCGTGCTCCCCATGCTGGGCTGAGTCCTTCTGGCAGAGATGAATTGTCTATACACGCAGTCTAGCCGGATGGCTGATGCAAGGCACCTGCCACCTCTACCTGCAGAAAAGCGTCGGGGCGATACGCTGCTTTCAGCGCTGCCTTGGCCTTTCGCTGATCAGGCGTAGCATGCTTGAATGCCTGTCAGATTCTCCGTCTTCTTCCGGTAAGAGCGCTATGGCCTTCGGTTCTTCTACTCGTATCAACAAGTACATCAGTGAAAGCGGCATGTGTTCTCGGCGAGAAGCCGATCGCTATGTCGAGCAGGGCAACGTGCAACTCAACGGCAAGCGTGCCAAGACGGGCGACCAGGTGTTTCCGGGGGATGAGGTCAAGGTCAACGGACAGCGCATCGAACCCCAGGAAGCCGAAGACCTGATCTTCATCGCGCTGAACAAGCCGGTAGGCATCGTCAGCACCACCGAGCCGAGCGAGAAGAGTAACATCGTCGATTTCGTCAAGCATGGCGCTCGCATCTTCCCCATCGGGCGGCTGGACAAGGATTCCCAAGGCCTGATCTTTCTGACCAACAATGGCGATCTGGTCAACAAGATCCTGCGGGCCAGCAACAATCATGAAAAGGAGTACCGGGTCACCGTCAACAAGCCGATTACCGATGAGTTCGTGGTGGGAATGAGTTCCGGGGTACGCATTCTTGGCGAGGTGACGAAGCCGTGTAAAGTCATCAAGGAGTCGACCTTCGTCTTCAACATCACACTGGTGCAAGGATTGAATCGTCAGATCCGGCGCATGTGTGAAAAATTCGGCTACGACGTCACCAGGCTAGAGCGAATCCGGATCATGAATGTTTCGCTCAAGGGGCTGGCACTCGGGGACTGGCGCGACCTGACTGCGAAGGAAATCGACACCATTATCGCGTTGACCGAGAGGTCCAGGTCAGATGCACCGGCTGAAGGCAAAAAGGCATCGACACCCAGAACGGCAAGCAAGCGCAAGACCACCAAGTCCGTGAAAGGGGCAATAGCCACGGGCAGACAGGCCAACAAGGGCAAGGCGTCTTCGGGCGGGATTTCCAAGGGCAAGACGTCCAAGGCCAAGGCGCCCAAGGCCAAGACCTCAAAGAGCGCTACCGCCGGCAAGAATGGCGGACCGAAGCAAGTTGCCAAGGACAGAGGCAAGAAGCCACTGCATGGGAAGCCCAAGCCGGGCGGAAGCCAGAGCGGAAGGGGTGGCAAGCCCCGTCGGACGAAGCCGGGCCGGTAATACCGACTGCCTTCATCGCCACAAATGCCAGACAGGCAACGCCTCATGTCTCGGACGACACGACTATTCGATCTCATGCAGACCCTGCGACGCCATCGCCGACCGGTCAGCGGTACGGTGCTGGCGGATGAGCTAGGGGTCTCGCTGCGGACCCTGTATCGGGACATTGCGGCGCTCAAGGCCATCGGTGCTGAAATCGAGGGAGAGGCGGGGCTGGGTTATGTGTTGAAACCGGGATTGCTGCTACCGCCGTTGATGTTTTCCGAGGAGGAGCTCGAGGCGGTGGCCCTGGGCCTTGTCGCTCAAGCATGCAGGTTTCTCGCTCACCCCGAACACGAGGTGCAGTTCGGCTGTGGCAAATACGAGACGGTAGTCGAGACCCTGGCCAACGCAGTGGCGGGCCGCAGGTACATTGCCGGCGATACCTTTACCGCCGCGGATGTGTACGTCAGTTCGCATAGCGGTTGGGGAATGCAGTTCGGCACGCTGGAGAGGCGGCCCGAATTCTAAGCCTACTGGGCGGGTTTGAAGGATCGGCCTGCCAATCTCCGCAGCGAGGCGTTCATGGGCAAGGCTATGGCTGCACTGGAAGCAAGAGGCGATAGGCAGCCAAACGCATCATGATGCCGTTGTAGTCTAGGCAGCGGAGATACGGTCGCGGCCGGAGTGCTTGGAACGGTACATGTTGTGGTCTGCGGTCCGCATCAGTGATTCGACGTCTTGATCTGTCGTGCCGGGATCGACCGAGGCGAGGCCGAATGATGCCGTGACCTGAGTTCGTTCATCGCTGCCGAGTCCCTGCGAGGCAATGCGCGCCCTTAAGGCCTCGGCAAACGTGCGGGCATCCTGTGTATCGTACCCCGGCAGGATCAGCACGAACTCGTCGCCACCGTAGCGGCCGGCATGGACTCGCTGTTCTGCAATGACCTGGCGTAGGATGCCGGCCAGCTCGACCAGGACCCGGTCGCCGACATCGTGACCGAAACGGTCGTTGACCTCTTTGAAGTGATCCAGGTCGATGAAGATCACTGAAAGCGGTTTGGCGCTGATACGACTTTCTTCCAGAGCTTGGCGCAGCGTCTTTTCCAGGTGATCGCGATTGTACAGTTGCGTCAGCGGGTCCAGTTTCGTCTTGAGTTCGAGCTCGCGTTGCTCGTGGCGCAAGCGTTCTAGTTCTTGCTCCTTCTGCTTTAGGTCCTGCTGCAGCCTGGCAGTGCGCTCTAGCAGGATCATCCTGGCTTCGTGCATGATCCGCTTGGGGTCCAGCCACTCGGGTGGGCGCACGTTAAAGAGCGTGGCCACGGCGGGTAGCTGCTCCTGCAGGGTGATGAGCTGACTCAGCAACTCGTCGGTCTCGAGCCCAAAATATTTGGAGAGCTGAGTGGTTAGTTCACTCAACGCCGCTTCTCCCTGGAGCCAGGCATCGGCGATCAGGCCCGAGGCGACGATACAATTCTTGGCCTTCTGGTCGGGCGTATCGGCACTGAACATTGGCTGGTGGCTGCTGCGTATCCAGTCGGCGGTGCGCAAGGAAAGTTTCCAGCGATGTGCTAGCCATTCACCGACGCATGCATGGTCGATGCCATAGATCTCGCGCTCAAGCTGCGCCAGTGTCCGATGGTCAGGTGCCTGTGCCATCAGAGATAGGTAACCTTCGCCGTCGACGGACTGTAAGCCGAGCATGCCGATGTCTTGCAACAGGGCAGCCGTGAAGATGGCGCTGCTCTCCGCTGAAAGGCCGGCGCGTTCGGCAAGCAGCCTCGCGCTCATGGCACAGACCAGAGAGCGCTGCCAATAGCGTTCGATATTCAGTTGGGCTGAGCTGCGGTGGCGTGCTGTATGCACGAGACTGCACCCTAGGGCGAGTGACAGCGTACGTTCGATACCTAGGCGGTTGACGGCCTGCTGGAGATCCTCGACGGGATTTTGATTGGCGTAGAAAACGGTGTTGGCCAGGGAAAGGAGCTGCGCCGAGAGTGCAGGATCACTGCCGATGGCTGCGACCATGTCCCTGAGATCCACTTGGGGGTCCCGTGCTAGCTCGATGACACGTAGCACGACTTGTGGCAGGGAAGGCAGCTGGTCGCAGCCCTCGAGAGAATGCCTTAGCGAATCAGGGAGCACAGCGATTCTCCTTACGTTCTGATATCCCTTGAGATTCAGGTTGGGTTGAGACATTGGTGCGGTGCTTGACGTAGCTTTCTAAGGATAGCCCAGCTCGGTTAATTATTATTAAGAATTGAAACGACTGATTAAACGCTGTCACTCCTGGCGAGTCAATCACCTGCGTTATACGCCAGGCAGAGGGGTGAAATAGAAGGGAGGTTACACAGAGGAAGGGCGTGGAGTGGGCGAGCGAGTCGGGACCTGAAGCATGACATAGCCCGGCGGCGGGCCGGGCCGGCTCTCAAAGGAGATTCTTTCCGCCCTGAGTGTCGGAGGCGTCATAGTCTTGGGTGTCGTCAGGCGGGGAGCCAGGTTCGAGCGAGGTTTCATGTTCGTAGGCGCGAGCGGCCCTGATGGCCTCTGGCTCATTGTCGTGGCGCGATATTTCCTGTGGCAGGTTGGGGTCGGTTACGTCGACGACCCGCCAACCGCTGACCATCACCGCATCGCGGCTTTCTTCCGTGATTGGTTCGACACGTGCTGTGCGCGTCATGGCATCCTCCATGTTGGCTGAACCCACACTAACCATGGCAGAGGATGCCTGGATTGGCTAACTGCAATACCGTTTCATGACCCCGCTACGCTTGACCTGGCGCATGGCAACGTCCATACAGGAAGAGTCATCGCCAGACACAGGAGGTCAGGATGAAGAAGCTTTTAGGAACCGCAGCGGCCTGGTGGCTACGCAAGCCAGAGAATCGCGCGAGACTGAAGCGCAAGGGCAAGCAGATGCTCGATGGGTTCCGTGGGCGCAGCTCTCGCTCGACGACCGAACAGCAGCATCGTCGCCATCATTGACTCATGCCCCGGCCACGCGCCGGGGCTACTAGATCGCTCCTCGAACTGGCTAAGCCATCCCCATCAAGCCATACAAGGCCGTTACCACGCATGAATCGCCGCATGAAGAGCCCTGCTGCGGCTCGCAATCGCCAGCCCATACTCGATGTCCTGAGCGTGGTATTGCCCGAGCGCGCCCGAATCCTGGAGGTCGCCAGCGGTAGTGGGGAACACGGCATTTACATGGCCGAAGCCCGGCCGAACTGGACCTGGCAGCCCAGCGATCCCAATCCTGAAGCGCGTAAGTCCATCAGCGCATGGCATGAGTATGCGGAGCTCGACAATCTGCTCGAGCCGCTGCCGCTGGATGTGGCTGGCATATGGCCTGCCGGCCCTTTCGATGCCGTGGTGGCCATCAATCTGGTGCACATTTCGCCTTGGGAGGCCACCGAGGCGCTGATGGCGCGCTCAGCAGAGAGGCTGCGCGATGGCGGCGTGCTCTATCTCTACGGCCCCTACCGTCGCGACGGCCAGCACACCGCAGAGAGCAACGCCGCGTTCGATGCCGACCTCAAGGCGCGCGACCCGCGCTGGGGCGTACGCGAACTCGAAATCGTCGTGGCCGAAGCACAGCCGCATGGTTTCATGCTGGAACAGACCATCGAGATGCCGGCCAACAACCTGAGCGTGGTGTTGCGCCTGCATCGCTGAGCGCTGTCGATCCGTTCACTCTTCGCTTCTTGGTTCCTCGATTTGCCCCGGGACCCGGTAGCGCACGCCCTCGGCCTGGCGGTCATCCTCGTAGCGCCGAGTTTCCTCTTCGGCAGGAACGCCCCATAGCGTCTTGCGGTTGCCGTCCTCATAGGTGTAGGTCGTGCAACCGGCGAGCAGGACAAGGCTCAGGGGAATGGCGATGCGCAGCATGAGTATCACGGGGAATCCCTTCGGCAGAAACGGACATGCGGCCAGCCTGAAGCCAGGCCGCACGGCCGTCAAGCGGAACCTGCTCAGCCCGAAAGCCCTAGCAGAATCGGCCCGTAGACCACCAGCAGCAGTACCGCGATGAGCCCCAGCAGGTAAGGCAGTATGGCCCGGGTGATACGCTCGAGCGGTAGCTGGGTCACGGAAGAAGCGACATAGAGGTTGATCGCCACGGGTGGTGTGATCATGCCGATCGCCAGCCCCATCACGATGATGATGCCGAAGTGGATCGGGTCGATGCCGAGCTGGAGTACCAGCGGCAGCAGCACCGGCGTGAGAATGATCAGCGCGCTGGCGGTCTCGATAAATACACCGGTGAGCAGGATCACTGCCACTACCAGCAGCATGATCACATAGGGATCGGTGGAGAGCGACAGCACTGCCTGGGCGATGGCGCCGGGTACCTGCCAGCTCGACAGCGTCCAGCTCAGCACCGCCGAAGTCGCGATGACAAGCATGATCACAGAAGTCGTGATCGCCGAGCGAATCAGGATGCGGTAGACGTCGGCCAGGCTCAGGTCGCGGTAGACGAACAGCGATACCAGCAGGGCGTAGTTGACCGCCACCACAGCCGCTTCGCTCGGCGTGAAGATCCCCGAGAAGATACCGCCGAGGATGATAACGGGTGTCATCAGGCCCCAACTGGCACTCTTGAAGGTACGCCATATCGTGGCCGTCGATAGCGCGGTACCGCGCGGGTAGTTGCGCCGGTAGGCCTGGGTAATGGCGATGGCCGCCAGCCCGATGCCCATCAGAATGCCCGGGATGATGCCGTTGAGGAACAGTTTCGACACCGACTGCTGGGCAATCACGGCATAGATGATCATGGGGACCGAGGGCGGAATGACCACGCCGATGGTGCCGCTGGCGGCGATCAGGCTCGCCGCCGAGGCGGGGTCATAGCCCTTGCGCCTGAGTTCCGGCACCAGGCTGGAGCCGACGGCAGCCGTGGTAGCAGCGCCTGAGCCGGAGATGGCAGCGAAAAACATGCCGGCACCGACCGAGACAATGGAGAGGCCACCCTTGAGAAAGCCAAACAGCGAATCGGCGAAGTCGACCAGCTTGGCGCTGACCTTGCCCTGGGCCATCAGGTCGCCGGCCAGGATGAACATGGGCACCGCCACCAGGGCGAAGGAGTTGATGCCCTGGAACATCTGTTGGGTGACCACCATCAGCGGCACGCCTTGGGCGTTCAGGGCGAACAGGGTGCTGGCGCCGATGGCAAGCGCAATCGGCACGCCGAGCAGCATGAAGGCGAAGAACAGGATAAAGAGCAGGCCCGTCATACCGGTGGCTCCTCGGCGTTGCCGGTGTCAGACGCCCGCGGACCCTTGGCGATGAGCTCGAAGACATCGACCAGCGCATACCAGGCCATGATCGCGGCGGAGATTGGCATCACGGCGTAGACATAGGTCATCGAGAGCCGCAGCGAAGCCGAGTGCTGGAAGCTCTGCATCTGCATATAGCGGTAGCCGATCACGATCAGTGCAACCAGGAAGCCCAACGCTATTAGCACCGCGGCGACTCGTGCCAGCTGTGCCACTCGCAAGGGCAGCGCCTCGACGACGAAGGTCACGGCGATATGGCGCGCGCGCTGGTAGGCCAAGGTGGCGCCGAGAAAGGTGATCCAGATCAGCAGGAAGCGGGCCACCTCCTCTGTCCAGCCCACCGCGGTGAAGAAGACACGAGAGACGATCTGCAGCGTGATCACACCGATCAACGCCGCCATACCCAGAAACACGATAGGCTGAATGACGGCGTCGAGAGTGCGCTCGCTACGCTGCAGCAGGCCCGTCAGGGCGTGCAGCGGGGCGTTCACTTACTGCAATGCCTCGCGGATACGTGTGAGGTAATCGCCGAACTGATCGCCGTACTTCTCGTAGACCGGCTCCACGGCAGTCTGGAAGGCTTCGAGGTCGGGCTCTTCGACGATCTCCATGCCGGCGGCGCGCAGCTCGTCGAGCTGGTCGGCCTCCATCTCTGCGTTCATGCGGCGCTCGTGCTCGGCGGCTTCCTGGGCGGCTTCCTCCAGCACCTCCTGGGCGGCTTCGGGCAGCTGTTTCCAGGCCGGCATCCCCATGACGAAGATGGCAGGAGCGTAGGTGTGGCGCGACAGCGTCATGTGGTCCTGGGTCTCGTAGAGCTTGAACGAGTGGATGACGTTGACCGGGTTCTCCTGGCCATCGATGGTGCCCTGCTGCATGGCGGTGAGAGCTTCGGTCCAGGCCATGGGAATGGCGTTGGCGCCGAGTTCGCGGAAGGTATCGGTGTAGACCGGGTTCTCCATCACACGGATGCGCAGGCCGTCGATGTCGTCTGGGCTGTGCACCGGGCGTTCGCTATTGGTCAGGTTGCGGAAGCCGCGCTCGGCATAGGCCAGGCCCTTGAGATTGACGTCGGCGAGCTTGTCAAGAAGCTCCTGGCCGATCTCGCCATCGAGCACTTCGTAGGCAGCCTCCGGTGAGGGGAACAGGAAGGGCAGTTCGAAGACCGCCATCTCCTCGACGAAGTTGGCCACCGGACCGTTGGTGATCACGCCCATGTCAACGGTGCCGATTTGCATGCCCTCGAGGAGGGTACGCTCGTCGCCCAGCGAGGCGTTGGGGTAGATGTCGATGGAAACGGCACCCTCTGTGCGCTCGGCAACCAGTTCCTGAAACTTCACCGCGGCGATATGGAAACCGTCCTGCTCGTTAACCACGTGGGCCAGGCGCAGGGTCACCGGATCCATGTCTTCGAAATCGGAAGCCTGAACGGTGGAAACCACGGCGAGGGAGATACCAAGTGCCAGCGTGTGGCGTGCAAACGTTTTCATTTTAATTTTCCTTTGTCGGGTCAAACCGCTGAGAGGATGCCCCAGCGGCCCCAACAGGGTCAATGATCGTGCTGACATTGGGTAACATACCGCCTGATTGACGGACATACGCGGTGATGCGCAACGCAGTGCCTCACGCGCGTAGTCATTTTCTACAAAAGGCGGTACATGACGTGGGCGTCGACCAAGCCTTGCTGCGGGTGTCGGAAGGCGCAGGGCAGGGTGCCGACGATCTCGAAGCCATGCTTCTGCCATTGACGTATGGCGACTTCGTTGGTCGAGACGACCATGTTGAACTGCATGGCGGTGAAGCCGAGCTCGCGAGCGACACGCAGGGAATCCTCGCACAGCTTGTTGGCGATACCCTGGCCTCGGGCCTTCTCGGCCACGAGATAGCCGCAGTTGCAGACATGATCGCCGGGGCCGGGCTGGTTGGGCTTGAGGTAATAGACGCCGAGCAAGTTGCCAGCGGAGTCCTCGGCCACGCGTACGGCACGCGGCAGCTCCACCCACATGCGGAAGGCGTCGGGCTCGCTGATCTGGCGTGGCACGGCGTAGCTGTCGCCGGCATGCAGCACAGGAGCGATGAAGCCCCACATCGCGGACCAGTCGCCCGACTGGTAGGGGCGGATACGGATCATTGGTCTCCTCCTTGATACCTGGCATCGGCCCCCGATTCTATTCCAAGTCAGCGTGAAAAAGGCAGTCTCACAGTCATGACGGACCCACCAGGTGCTTGACGGCCAGATAAGCGGAGAGCCCCCAAGGGCCGAGTTCGCGGCCGATGCCGCTGCGCTTGAAGCCACCCCAGCCGGTTTCGGGCAGCACCAGCTGCTCGCTGTTGTACCAGATGCTGCCGGCCTGTAGCTGTCGTCCGATACGTTGGGCTCGCTCGCCATCGCCGCTCACGACGGTCGCCGCCAGGCCGAAATCGCTGTCGTTGGCCAGCTCGATCGCCTCCTGTTCGCTCGCCACGCTGCGCGCGCAGAGTACCGGGCCGAAGATCTCCTCGCGCCATAGCCGACTGTGTGTCGGCACGTCGCGATAGAGGGTCGGGGCGACGAAGTAGCCCCGCTCGGGCAGCTTTCGATGGCTGGCATCGCGCACGGCCCTGAGCCCCTGCTGCTCCGCGATGGCGAGATAGGCATGCACGCTCTCGCGCTGACGGGCACTGGTCAGCGGGCCCATGTCGGTGGCTTCCTCGAGCGGGTCACCCAGCACAAGTGCATCGATGCGTGCCGTCAAGGCGTCGTAGAGCGGCTCGGCGATGGTTTCATGGACGATCAGCCGCGAGGTAGCCGAGCAGATTTGGCCGGCATTGAAATAGAGGCCGGCCATGACCCAGTCGGCCGCCTGCACGGGGTCGGCATCCTCCATCACCAGGATCGGCGATTTGCCGCCGAGCTCCAGCGAAACATCGGCGGTGCGCTCGGCGGCGGTGCGCATCACCGACTCGCCGACCCGATTGCTGCCGGTGAAGGAGACCTTGTCGATGGCCGGATGCGCGGCGAGAGGGGCGCCGATGCCTTCGCCGTCGCCGAACAGCAGATTGAGCACGCCGGCGGGCAGCCTGGTCTCCAGGGCGATCTCGGCCAGCGCTCGCTCGGGCAGCGGTGTCACCTCGGAGGGCTTGAGTACCGCCGTGCAGCCGGCGGCCAGCGCCGGGGCGAGCTTCCAGGCGCTGGTTACCAGCGGGAAGTTCCACGGCGTGATCAGGCCTACCACGCCAACCGGGTCGTGATAGCAGCGTGCCTCGACGCCTTCCATCTCAAGCTCGACGAGGCGGCCCTGGCGCCGATCCAGTGCGCGTGCCTGGCCGGCATAGTAGCGGTAACAAGCGATGGCATCGTCGAGGTCGATGCCGGCTTCGGCCAGCACCTTGCCGTTATTGGTCGATGAGAGCCGGATCAATTCGTCGCGACGTCGTGCCAGGCCATCGGCGAACCCTTCGAGATAGACGGCGCGCTCGGTACCGGAGAGCGCGCGCCAGGCGGGCAGCGCGCGGCGTGCTGCGGCTACGGCATCTTCCACGTCGTCCGGGTGGCCGGCGGAGACCTCGGCGATCGTCTCTTCGCGGTAGGGATTGGTCACTGCCAGGCGGCGTTCTCCCCGCGAGGGTACCCAGTCGTTGTTGATGAATTGATGATCGAGCTGCTGCAAGGGGAGTCTCTTCATGATCCGATGGCCTCGAGCCAGGCGTTGGCGTCCACTTCAATCAGCAGGGGGCCGTCACTGGGGCGAACGGCAAGGGCTCGGGCCAGCTCGGTGGGATTGCCGATTCGGGTGGCCAGGCAGCCGAAACCGGCGGCGACGGTCTGAAAGTCCGGCGCCTGGATGTCGACGCCGCAGCGCGTGACGCCGTGGGCATCCATGTAGCGGCGAATTTCCTCATAGCCCTGGTTGTGCCATAGCACGATCACTACCGGCAGGTTCTGCTCCACGGCGGTGGCGAGTTCACTGAGGGTGAACATCACGCCACCGTCGCCGACCAGCGCCACTACGGGAAGCGTCGGTTGGCCGAGCTGGGCGCCGAGGGCTGCCGGCAGGCCGTAGCCGAGGGTGCCGTAGCCGGTGGAGGCATTGAAGTAGCGCCGTGGCACGGGTTGCGAGACGAGATGATTGCCGGCATAGACCGGGGCGGTGGAGTCGCCGACCAGGATCGCCTCGGGCAGGGCTTCGCGTAGGGCGGCATAGAGCGGCACGAAGGGAGCGAAGGCCGGGTCGGCCTGGAGACCGAGTGCCTCGAGCGTGGCGGCTGTGCGCGCAGCGCCGTCGCGTGAGAGCGTCTCAGGGAAATGTTCGGCCAGCAGTGCCAGGCTGCGTCCGGCATCGCTTACCAGGCCCAGCGCGACCTGCTGATTGCGCACCAGTTGCTGGGCGTCGAGGTCGATGCGGATCAACCTGCCGCGCAGCTCGAAACCATCGTCGAACACGACGTCATAGTCGGTCTCACCGAGCTCGGTGCCTACGGCCAGAATGACGTCGGCGTCTCGGGCTAGCTCGCGTACCGCCGGCAGCGCCGCATTGGCACCCAGATCGAGATGATGATCGCGGCCCAGCAGCCCCTTGGCGTTAATCGTCGTCACCGTGGGCGCATCGAGCCGCTCCACCAGCGCTCTAGCCGCCTCGGGTGCATCCACGCAGCCACCGCCCAGCAGCACCAGCGGGCGCTGTGCTTCCTTCAACCACTGAGCGGCCAGTGCCAACCCTTCGGGATCGGGCGTCGGGCGGTAAAGCCTTGCCGGCGGCGACAGTTCGTTCATCTCCACCGGCGCATCGAACAGGTCGATGGGAATCTCGATATGCACCGGGCCGGGGCGCTGCCCCTGGAACACGGCAAAGGCGCGCGCCAACACCTCCGGCAAGGCAGCGGGGTCGAGCAGGGTATGGCTGAAGCGGGAGACTCCCGCCATCAGTTGCTGCTGGCTGGCGAGCTCGTGCAGTCGGCCCTGGCCGCGGCCCAGGGTGTCGCGGCGGTTGACGCTGGATATCACCAGCATGGGGATCGAGTCGGCCAGCGCCTGACCCATGGCGGTGGCGATATTGGTCATGCCGGGCCCGGTGATGATCAGGCAGACCCCGGGCTTGCCGGTGGCGCGGGCGTAGCCGTCGGCCATGAAGCCGGCGCCCTGCTCGTGGCGCGGCGTGACGTGGCGCACGCCGCCGTCCTCCAGCCCGCGGTAGAGCGCCACCGTATGCACGCCGGGGATGCCGAACACCGTGTCGACGGCATACCGCTCGTGCAGGAACCTCAGCAGCAACCGGGCGCAGGTCATGGGAGCGTGTTCCATCGTCGAACCTCAGAAGAAGAAGGTGTGGGCCATGAAAGCGATGATCGGCAGCGTGATGGCCGTGCGTAGCAGGAAGATCGCCACCAGCTCCCACAGCTTGAGGGGAATCTTCGACTTGAGCAGCAGCGCGCCGATCTCCGACATGTATATCAACTGGGTCAGCGACAGGCAGGCGATGACGAAGCGGGTCAGCTCGCTCTCGATATTGGTGGCAAGTACCGCCGGCAGGAACATGTCGGCGAAGCCCACCAGGGTGGCGGGGGCGGCCGCCTCGGCCTCGGGAATGCGCAGCAGTTCCAGCACCGGCACCATGGGGTAGGAGAGCCAGGTGAACAGCGGCGTGAACTCGGCAAGGATCAGCGCCACGGTGCCAATGGCGAATACCAGCGGCAGCAGGCCGAGGAAGATGTCGGCCACGTTGAACAGCGCGTTGCGGGCGAGCTCCCTGGGGCCGGGAGCATGCTCGGCGCGGCGTACTGCCTGGGTCAGGCTATAGCGCAGCAGACCCATTTCCTCGGTGCGCTTCTCCGACAGCTGGCAGCCGACCGGCTCGTAGTAGCTATCGGGCTTGCGCGAAAGTGGCGGCAGGCGAGGCACGATGACTGCGGCGATCAGTCCGGCCACCACCACGGTGAAGTAGAACTGCACGAACATGTGGTTGAGATCGACGAAGCTGGTGATCAGCAGGCTGAAGGCGATCGACACGATAGAGAAGTTTGTGGCGATGACCGAGGCTTCGCGACGGCTGTAGTAACCCTGCTCGTACTGTTGGGTAGTGATCAGGACGCCCACGGTGCCCGAGCCCATCCACGAGGCGGTGGCATCGATGGCACTGCGCCCGGGCAGGTTGAAGATCATCCGGAACGGCTTGCGTACCAGGCTGCCGATGAACTCCATGAAGCCGAACTCGACCAGGAACGGCAGCAGCAGGGCGGCGAAGAAGAAAAAGGTCAGCAGCACAGGCGCCAGGTCGTTGAGCATCACGCCACCGGTGAACGAGGCGGTGACGAACTCGGGCCCGAACTGGAAGTACGTCATCAGGGCGAAGGCCGCCCCGAGGAGGCGCATGCCGAACCACACCGGACCGACGTGGAACATGTCGTGCAGCACCCCTTTGTCGGCCCAGCGAGGCCGTGCGAGCTTGACCCAGGAGGTGGCCAGCACCGAGAGCACCAGTACGAATACGGCGATGGCCGGCAGGGCGCCGCCGAGCAGCGCCTTGAGCCCGTCGGCCATCAGCCCCATTCCGATGTTGATGGTGTCGCCGACCTGGAACGGCACCAGGAACAAGCCGACGCCGATAGCAGAGGGAACGATGAATTTCAGCAGGTTGCTGCGCTCGAAAGGCGCCGGAACGGCAGCATTTCGCTGAAAGTTGTCAGTGGTGGACATGGGTTTACCCTTGGGTTGTCGTTGTAGGTTCATGCGGTGTCATGTCAATCGCGGCGCTTGACGCCCGGCAGGACGCAGAGCATCTCGTAGAGCAGGGTGGCGCCCATCAGCGCCGTGTTGCCGCTGGTGTCGTAGGGCGGCGAGACCTCGACCAGGTCGCCGCCGACGATGTTCAGCCCGGCGGCGCCACGTACGATCTCGAGCCCCTGGGCCGAGGTCAGGCCGCCCATCTCGACGGTGCCGGTGCCGGGGGCGACGGAGGGGTCCAGCCCGTCGATGTCGAAGGTGATATAGACCGGGGTATCGCCCATCTGCTCGCGCACCTCTTTCATCAGCGGCTCGAGCGAGCGGTACCAGCACTCCTCGGCGGTGACCACGCGGAAACCCTGTTGACGGCACCAGTCGAAGTCCTCGGCGGCATAGCCGGTGCCGCGCAGCCCGATCTGCGCCACTTTGCCCTTGGCCAGGAGCCCTTCTTCCTGGGCGCGACGAAACGGCGTGCCATGGGCCAGAGGCTCGCCGAACATGTGCTCGTTGACGTCGGCATGGGCATCGATGTGGATCAGCCCCACCGGGCCATGTCTGTTGGCGATAGCGCGCAGAATCGGTAGCGTGATCAGGTGGTCGCCGCCCAGCGTGAGCGGGATGCTGCCGTGGCCAAGCACCTCGTCGTAGAAGCGGCTGATGATGTCCACGGTCTTGGGTAGATGGAAGGTATTGATCGGCACGTCGCCGATATCGGCCACCTGCAGGCTGTCGAAGGGGGCGGCGCGGGTCGCCATGTTATAGGGGCGCAGCATGCGCGACTCGTCGCGTATCTGGCGCGGCCCCAGGCGGGTGCCGGGGCGGTTGGAGGTGCCGATGTCCAGCGGTACGCCGATGAAGGCCACGTCCAACCCTTCGGCCGTGGGCTGTGTGGGCAGGCGCATCATGGTGGCGGGGCCACCGAAGCGCGGCATGTCGTTGCCGCCTAGCGGCTGGTTGTAGTCGGTCATGGGTAGCCTCTGCTTTGTCATGATCTGCTTTACTATGTGACTAGTAGCAGTTTCCGTGCCAATGCCAGAAAGCCCTTATCATGGGCTTCTTGAGATGTGCGGATGCAGATTTGGATCGACCAGGATAAAGGTCGATACACCTATGCATCACGATACAAAAATGAATCCAAGCGTCTTGGGCAGCGAGAGTGAAATGAGCGAAATCGACCAAGAGGTGGTGCGTACCATCGTCGAGACGGCCAACGACCACTTCTTCATCGTCGATGGGTCGGGCCGCGTGCTCGATGTGAGCCCGGGGGCGGCGGCGGTATATGGCATGGCGCGGGAGCGCTTGATCGGCAGTTCGGTGCAGCGCCTCGAAGCGGAGGGCGTCCTCAAGCCTTCCATCAGCCTGGAGGTGATTCGCAGTGGCAAGCCGGTACAGTTGATGCAGGTCACCGGCACGGGCAGGCGAGTGATTGCCGAGGCGCATCCGGTCTATGTCAACGGTCGGCTCGAGCGGATCGTCAGTCGCTCGCGCGATCTCACCGACCTGCAACTGCTGCAGGACGAGTACGCGCTCTTGCAAAAGCGCTTCAGCGAGCACCTCAAACGCAGCCAGAGCGGGGCCGCCGGCGAGGACGGTCAGCTAGAGGATGTGCTGGAGAGCCTGGAGATCCGCAGCCAGGTGATGCGCGAGCTCGCCCTGCTGCTCAAGCGCGTGGCGCCCTCGGACGCCACCGTGCTCATGCTAGGAGAGTCCGGCGTCGGCAAGACCGCCTTCGCCCGCCAGCTGCACCGCTGGAGTCGACGCCGCGAAGGACCCTTTCTCGAGGTGAACTGCGGGGCGATTCCCGAAAACCTGTTCGAATCGGAGATGTTCGGCTATCAGCCAGGCGCCTTCAGCGGTGCGGCACGCCAGGGCAAGGCGGGGCTGCTGGAGCAGGCCCAGGGCGGCACGCTGTTCCTCGATGAGATCGGCGAGCTGCCACTACTGATGCAGACCAAGCTGCTCAAGGTGATCCAGGACGGCAGTGTCACCCGGCTCGGCGACACCCGCCAGCGGCAGGTCGACTTCCGCCTGGTGGTCGCCACCAACCAGGACCTGGCCAAGCGCGTCGAGACGGGCGCGTTCCGCCTCGACCTGTATTATCGCCTTAACGTCATTCCGGTCACGCTGCCGCCGCTGCGCGAGCGCCGCGAGGACATTCCGGCACTGGTCGAGGCCTGCCTGGAACGACTCAATCAGCGCTACGGCCGGCAGAAGCTGCTGCACGGTAGCGTGTGGTCGGAGCTGATGGGAGGCGACTGGCCGGGCAACGTGCGCGAGCTGGAGAACTGGCTGGAGCGCGCCTGGCTCTCGTCGGCGGGGGACCTGATTCACTCGCCCACGCCGGGCGACACCGCGGGCGTGGCAACGATGGCAACTCCGCACGCGGCGTCGGCGCGGGCGGAATTGGCCGAGGACGAAGGGCTTGCCGCCTATCTGGCCCGAATCGAATGCGATGTGCTGCGGGCGCTGTGCCGTTCGCTTACCACGACTTACGCCATCGCCGAACGGCTGGGTATCAGCCAGCCAAGCGTGGTGCGCAAGCTGAAGCGGCACGGGCTCAAGATTCAGCGCTGAGCCGAGTTTTCCATGATGACCCGCTCGAGGATCTCGAAGCGGCCGGGCACTAGGGCGTCCTCTACCGCGGTGATGCGCAACACGTGGCCCAAGTCGGGGTGGGCGGGGCGGGCGATGAGCCGACCGGCTTCCAGCAGCTCCTGGTTCAGACGTCCCGCCAGCTCCGCACTGGGCAAGCGCAGGGCGATGAAGTTGGTCGCGCTGGGCAGCACCTCGGCGCCCAGGTCGTGGAAGTGCGAGGCCAGCCGCTCGCGGCGCTGCTTGACCGCATGGACGTGCGCCTCGACTTCGCTGTGATGGTCGAGGACGGTCTCAGCGGCAGCCTGGGTCAGGGTCGTGACGGCATAGTGAATGCGCACCTTCATCATCATGGCCAGCGTCTCGGGCTCGGCAATGGCATAGCCGATGCGCAGCCCGGCCAGGCCATGGGCCTTGGAAAGGGTGCGCAGGCGGATCACTCCGGGCATTACCTCACGGCTGTAGGCAGAGTCGGCATCGTCGCGAAAGTCGTGGTAGGCCTCGTCGATCAGCAACCAGCAGTCTTCGGGAAGTTCGGCACGTAGTCGGTGGATCTCGTCGTCGCTGTGCAGGTGACCGCTGGGGTTGTCGGGGTTGGCGACGTAGACGAGCCGGGCTCCATGCTCATGGGCACTCTCTTTCAGTGCCTCCAGGTCCGGTGCGAGCAAGCCGGGGGCCTCACGGTAGCGCCGTTCGACGAGTTGGCAGCCCTGGCCCCGGGCGAAGTAACCGAAGGTGGGGTAGGTGCCGCTGGCGCTCACCACCGTGCAGCCCGGCGTAGCCACCGTGCGCAATGCCAGCGCGATCAGGCTATCGGCCCCGGCATCCACTAGGGTAACGTCCAACGGCAGGCCGTAGAGCGAGGCGAGGCGTTGGCGCACGCCCAGTGCCTCCGAGTCGCCATAGCAGTAAACGTGCTCGACCATGGCGTCGCCGAAGCGTTCGCGCAGCGCTCGATGGGGCATGTCGAGGCCTTCGTTGGAGCCCAGGCGATGAGGAATCTCACGGCCGATGCGCCGCTCCAGCACCTTGATGCCGGGAAAAGGATTGCTGGGGCCGGAGCCGGTCAGGTGGTTCGGGAAGCGAGGCATTTAAGACTCCAGTACTGGTAATCGATAATGAGCGATCGTCGCAGGAGGCAGTGGCTGGCTCAAGCCGACGGTTTGCGCTGGGTCATGACAATGGCCACCGACGAGACTATCAGGACCAGGGCTACCAGCAGCCGCCACGTGATCGGCTCGTCAAGCACCACTACGGCGCTTGCCACACCGACCACCGGAATGATCAGCGTACTGATGGTGGACTGGCCGATGGTGAGGCGATTGACGTTGCGAAACCACAGCATCTGCGCCAGGCAGATGGCGAAGACGAGATGGTAGCCCAAGCCGAACCAGGTCGAGGAGCGCCAGGCGCCGGGAGCGCTCGGCGATTCGAACAGGACGGCGAGCAGCGCCATCGGCAGCGCGCAGAGGCCGAACTGCCAACCGGTGATGACCACGGGGTGAGCCTGCCAGCTGCCGCGGCGCTTGATCAGCACGGTACCCAGTGCCCAGGAGAGCGCGGCACCGAGCACGAACAGCGGGCCAGTGAGGCCGGCGAAGCCGGCTTGCCAGGCGGAAGGACCGAGTAGCACCAGCAGGCCGGCCTGGCCGAGGCCAAGGCCGAGCCACTGTCGTGAAGTGACCCGTTCGCCGAGCAGCCCGATGGCCAGCAGTAGGGCCCAGCAGGGCATGGTGAAGGCGACAATGGCGGCCTGTGACGTCGGCATGTGCAGCTGGCCGAAGGCGGTCCCCAGGTTGAAGCCGAGTATGGTGAAGACACCGCTCGCGGCCAGCCAGCCGCGTTCACCGCGTGGGATGGTCAGCGGCCACTGGCGCAGCCAGGCCCAGCTCAGCAGCACGAGAGCGCCGACGCTGAAACCGATGGCACGCAGGCTGAAGGGAGGAATGTCCATCAGGCTGAAACGTACCGCCGGCCAGTTGCCGCCCCAGAACAATCCGATCGCGCCGATCAGCAGCAGGGTGACGACGTCATGGCGTCGCAGCGTCGAGGCGGAGGAGGGAGCCTGGCTCGCCACGCCGGCTCAGCCTTCCGCGACCAGGATCTTGTTTCGGTTGAGCAGGCTCTGCGGGTCCAGGGCTCGCTTGAGCGTACGCATCAGAGCAATTTCCTCCGCGCTGCGCGACAGCGCTAGATAGTCGCGCTTCTCGAGACCGATGCCGTGCTCGGCCGATACCGAGCCGCCCAGCTCGGCCAGCGGACCGTAGACGATCCGCTCCACGGCGCGCCGGGTGTCGGCTCCGCTGTCGCCTACGCCGACCGAGACGTGAAGGTTGCCGTCGCCCAAGTGGCCGAATACCACGATGCGGCCATCGGGCCAGCGCTCGCGTATGGCGCACTCGAGCTTCTCGGCGTAGCCCGGCATATCGGGAATCGGCAGGCTGACGTCGAAGGTGAAGAGTGGCGAGAGATACGCGATCAACCCCTCGATGTCCTCACGGATGTTCCAGATCCCCTGGCGCTGGGTATCGGACTGGGCGAGTACCGCGTCCTCGATCAGGCCGGCCTCGAGCGCCGACTCCAGGGCGGCGCCGAACTGAGCGGCATTGGCCGCGTCGTCGCTGCCCAGCGACTCGACGATCACATAGTAGGGCCAGCGGATCGGCAGGGGAGCCGTGTTGCGGCCGCTCTCCTCGGTGAGCAGTGCGTAATGGTTGCGCCACATCACCTCGAAGGTGCCCAGGCTTCCGCCAAGTTCGCGACCCATATGCCGAAGCAGGCCGGTGACCCCGTCGAAGTCGGGGCAGGCGACCAGGGCGGTGCACTCGCTGGCCATCCGGGGTTGCAGCCTGAGCACTGCCCGGGTAACGATGCCCAGCGTCCCTTCGCTTCCGATGAACAGCTGCTTGAGGTCGTAGCCGGCATTGTTCTTGAGCATGCGGTTCATCGAACCGACCACAGTGCCGTCGGCCAGCACCGCCTCCAGCCCCAGTACCTGCTGGCGCATCATGCCGTAGCGGATCACCCGCACGCCGCCAGCGTTGGTGGCAATATTGCCACCGATGGTGCAAGAACCGCGAGCCCCCAGATCGAGCGGAAACACCAGATCATGTTCGGCAGCTGCCTCCTGTACCCGCTGCAGCGCCGCGCCGGCCTGAACGGTCATGGTGCCTCCGACGGTGTCGATCGATTCGATGGCGCTCATGCGTTCCAGCGACACGACCAGCTCATCGGGATCCGCTTCGCCGCCGTGTACCAGCCCGGTGAGACCGCCGTGTGTGACCACGGGCTGGCCTGCGGCATGGCACAGGCGCATCACCGCAGCCAGCTCGTCGGTGCTGCCGGGGCGCACAATGGCACCGGCGCGACAGTTCGTCCCGCTCATCCAGTCGACCCGGCGTTGTCTCACGTCCTCTCCCGTCAGCACGTTGCCGGTACCGACGACGGCGGCCAGTTCCTTCAATAACGCTTCCATCGCTGTTCCTTTTCTTCTTCGCCGTGTATCAGGCCATGGCCGCCTCATGCGCCCGGCCGGGAATGGCATCGAGCAACTGTCTGGTGTACGCCTCGCCAGGGCTGAGGAAGACTTCCTTGGCGGTGCCCTGCTCGACGATACGCCCGTGCTGCATGACGATGATGTAATCGCAGATCTGCGCCGCGACCCGCAGGTCGTGGGTAATGAACAGCAGTGACAGTGAGAGCTTCTGCTTGAGCTCCTCGAGCAGTTCGAGCACTTGGGCCTGGATCGACACGTCGAGTGCCGAGACCGCCTCGTCGGCCACGATCAGCTCAGGGTTCAGAGCCAGGGCCCGGGCAATGCCGATACGCTGGCGCTGGCCGCCAGAGAACTCGTGGGGGAAGCGATCCACGGCTACGGCGCCGAGCCCTACCAGTTCCAGTAACTCCTCGGCCTGACGCATGGCCTGGGCGCGAGGCACGCCGTTGGCCATGGGGCCTTGGGCGATGGCATAGCCCACCCGGTGGCGAGGATTGAGCGAGGCGTAGGGGTCCTGGAAAATCATCTGCACGCGGTGACGCTCACGCCGCAGCGCGTCTCCCCGCAGGGCAGAGAGATCGGTGCCTGCCAGGCTCAGCGAGCCACTGTCCGGGCGCTCCAGGCGCACCACGCAGCGCCCCAGGGTCGACTTGCCCGAGCCGGATTCGCCGACGATGCCTACCGTCTCGCCCGGGGCCAGGGTAAAGCTGACGTCATCGAGGGCGCGGACCTCGCGGGCTGGCTTGAACAGGCCGCCGCGGGAGCGGAACACCTTGTTGAGGTTGCGAACCTCCAGCAGCGGAGCCGGTCTTTCGCCTTCACGGATATCGGGGATTACGTTGCTAGGAATGGCCTCGAGCAGGGCCCGGGTATAGTCGTGCCGGGGGGTGTCGAGCACCTCCTGTGCCGTGCCGAGCTCGACGATCCGGCCTTCGCGCATCACGCAGACGCGGGTGGCGACCTCGGCCACGACGCCGAAGTCATGGGTGATGAACATCACCGCCATACCGCGTCGCTGCTGCAGGTCGCGAATCAGTTCGAGGATCTGCGCCTGGGTGGTGACGTCGAGCGCGGTGGTCGGCTCGTCGGCGATCAATAGTTCAGGCTCGAGAGCCAGCGCCATGGCGATCATCACGCGCTGGCGCTGGCCGCCGGACAGCTGAAAAGGGTAGGCGCGGATGGCTCGATCGGGTTGAGGGATGCCCACCTCCTCGAGCAGCGCCAAGGCCTTGTCCTGTCGTTGGCGGCCGTTGTACTTGCCATGCGCCTCGAACACTTCGGCGATCTGGGCACCGACGCGCATCAGCGGATTGAGCGCCGTCATCGGTTCCTGAAAGATCATGCCGATGCGCAGGCCGCGCAGCTGGCGGTGCTGTTTTTCGCTGAGCCCTAGCAGATCCTGGCCATCGAACAGCGCCTCGCCGGCTGTGGCACGAACGCCCTTGGGCAACAGGCCCATCACGGCATTGGCTGCCATCGACTTGCCGGACCCCGACTCGCCGACCACGCACATGATCTCGCCGCGTGCCACATCGTAGCTGACGTCCTCGACCGCGTAGTCGCGATCCGCCCCCTTGGGCAGGGCCAGGGTCAGGCCGCGGATGCTCAATACCGGCGTATCGTCGTTCATCGTGCGTCTCCCTATGAGCGTTCGCGAGCGAGCTTGGGGTTGAGGGCGTCGTCGAGCCCTTCGCCGACCAGATTCAACGCCAGCACGGTGAGCAGGATCGCCACGCCGGGAAAGAAGCTCAGCCACCAGGCCTGGCGGATCACCGTGCGGGCGGCGCCGATCATGTAACCCCACGACATCACGTTGGGGTCACCCAGGCCGAGGAAGGAGAGCGCCGACTCGAGCAGGATCGCGGTGGCCACCATCAGTGACGCCAGCACGATGATCGGTGACAGGGTATTGGGCAGGATCTGCTTGAGTATGATGGTGCGGTGGGTCTGGCCGACGAGGCGTGCCGCTTCGACATATTCCCGATGGCGCAACGACATGAACTCGGCGCGCACCAGGCGTGCCACCGGCGGCCAACTGACGATGGCGATGGCCAGCACGATGGAAGTCACGCTGGGCTGCATGATTGCCACCAGGACGATGGCCAGGGCAAAGTTGGGGATGGTCTGGAAAAACTCGGTGAAGCGCATCAAGCCATCGTCGATCAGCCCGCCATAGTAGCCGGCGACGGCACCCAGCGGCACGCCGATAAGTAATGCCACCGTGGTCGAGACCAGGCCGATCAGCAGCGACACCCAGGCACCATGCATCAGGCCGGCGGCCACATCACGACCCATGGTGTCGGTGCCGAGCCAGAAGCCTTCCGCTTCCAGCGGGGCGAGGAAGGGGCGCTGCACCATGCGCCAGGGTGATTCGGGATAAAGCAACGGGGCCAGGATGGCCATGCCGATAATAACGATCAGGATAAGCAGGCCGAGCAGGGCTCCTCGGTTCTGAGCGAAACGGGCAAAGAAGCTCATGAGCCCTCCTTGATGCGCGGGTCCGCCAGTCGGTAGACCAGGTCGGTAACGATGTTGAAGGCGATGACCAGGGCGGCGGAGAAGAAGAAGATACCGAGCAGCAGGTTGTAGTCGCGCTGCTGCAGCGCCTCGAACATCAGCCGGCCGATGCCGGGCCAGGCGAACACCGTCTCGGTGAGGATCGCGCCGCCGACCATCTGGCCGGCCTGCAGGCCGGCCAGCGTGATGATCGGCAACAGGGCGTTGCGCAGGATATGGCGACGCTGGATCACCCGTGGTGCTAGCCCCTTGGCGCGGGCCGTCTTGACGTAGTCCTGCTGGCTCGCCTCCAGCATCGAGGCACGGGTCATGCGGGTATAGATGGCCATGAAGAACAGCGCCAGCGTGGTGGCCGGAAGGACGAGGTGCTTGGCCACATCGAGCACGTAAGCCAAGCCGGTGTGGCCCGCGCCGACCGTATACATGCCGTAGGCAGGCAGCCAGTCGAGATAGACCGAAAACAGCACCACCGCCATCAGGGCGACCCAGAACAGCGGCGTGGCATAGAAGATCAGCGCCAGTGCCATGATCAGCGAGCCCGAGGGCTTCTTGACCCGGGCCGCGGCCATGGAGCCGGCCAGTATGCCCAGCCCCAGCGAGAGCACGAAAGCGGTGCCGGTTAGCAGCAGGGTGGCGGGCAGCCGCGCCATGATGAGGTCGAGGACCGGCATGCCCTGGCGATACGACCAGCCGAAATCGAGCCTGGCGATGCCCGAGACGTAATGCCACAGCTGGACGTAGAGGGGTTGGTCGAGGCCGAAGCGCTCGCGCAGTTGGCGCAGGAACTCTTCGTCGGTAGCGCCTGCCTCGCCGGCCAGGATGGCGGCGGGGTCGCCCGGGGCCCATTGGATCAGGATGAAGTTGAAGATAATGATCAGAAACAGCACGACGACGGCCTTGAGCAGCCGCATCACGATCAAGCGGGCGTAGAGCATGCAGCAAGCCTCTGAGGTCGAAGGGGTGGGGCGGCCGGCGTGGCCGCCCCTGTCACGCGTAGGCGATCAGCGATCGAGCCAGGCGTCGCGGAAGGCGTCGTTGATGCCGACACCGGATGTGATCAGGTTCTGCACGTCACAGCGGTAGATGGTCGGGAAGCCGAGCTCCAGCAACCAGCCTACCGGCACGTCTTCGTGCAGGATCTCCTGGGCTTCATGGTAGAGCGCCTCGCGCTCCTCATCGGGATAGGCGGTGGCTGCCTGGTCGAACAGCTCGTCGATGCGCTCGTTCTCGTAGCCTTCCACGTTGTTCCAGGGCGAGCCCTTCTCGATATTGTCCGAGCGGTAGGAACGGGTGATGCCCAGAGCCGGGTCGCCATACTGGTAGAGGTAGGTGAAGGCCAGGTCGTAGTCCCAATCGCCGAGGCGCTGGTTCCAGCCGCCCACGTCAGTGGCTACCGTGCGCACTTCGATGCCTACTTCTCGCAGGTTCTGCTGCACGGCCTCGGCCCAGCGAGTCCAGGTCTCGCCGTAGGGCAGCGGCAATAGGCGGATCTCTTCACCCTCGTAGCCCATTTCGTCGAGCAGTTCGCGGGCGCGATCGGGATCGTGATCGTAGGGCTCGAGGCCTTCGTGCTGGAACTTGGCGTTCGAGCCGAACGCGGAGAGCGGTACCTTGCCCATGCCGTTCCAAAGCACGTCGCGGGCAAACTCCCGGTCCATGGCGTACATCACCGCCTGGCGGAAGCGCTTGTCGGCGGTGGGGCCCTCGCGATTGTTCATCCACAGCATGGCGAAGGGGCTGAAGTACTCGTTGCCCTTGTCGGTGATGCAGGCGTTATCCATGGCCGAGAGGCGTGGAATATCGAAGTTCTCCACCGTGCCGTTGGGCAGCACGTCGACCGTGCCATTTTCGAAAGCCACCGCCCGGGAGGCGCCGTCGGGAATGATGTGCCAATTCACGCCGTCGAGGTAGGGCAGGCCCTCCTCGTAATAATCGTCGTTACGTACCAGCTTGATCACGGTGCCGCGATCCCAGCTGTCGAACTTGAACGGACCGGTCCCGATCGGATGGTTGTTGGCCTCGTTGTCGCGGAAATCGGTGCCCTCATAGATATGCTTGGGCACCATGGTGAAGGTGCCCGCCTCGAACGAGAGCAGGAACGGGCCGAAGGGCTCGGCCAGTGTGAAGACGACGGTATGGTCGTCAGTTGCCTCGATGCTCTCCACATGTTGCAAGACGGCACGGGCGCTGGGATTTAGTTCGCGATGGAAGACGTCGGCCGAGAACACCACGTCCTCGGCAGTGAAGGGCTCGCCGTCATGCCATAGCACGCCATCGCGCAGGTGGAAGGTATAGGTCAGGCCGTCGTCGCTGACCTCCCAGGATTCGGCCAATTGCGGCACCGGCTCGAGGTCGGTGGAGTAGCGCAGCAGCCCCTCATAGATGCTGCCGGCCACCTTGCGAGTGGGGTCGTTCTGCACCATGCCCAGCACCAGGCCGGGGGGCTCGGGCTGGATGATGGTATCGATGACGCCGCCACGTGTGGGCTCGTCGGCGGTGGCGAAATTAGTGGTCAGGGCCAGAGCAGCGAGAGCCGCGGCCAAGGGCGTCTTGTTCATTGTCGGTTCCTTCTTGTTGTCTCGGCTTTTGTTTGCGTTGCCGGTGATGAACTTTATTGACCATAGCAGTGCCTCGTTTAACTGTCGACAGTCGACAAGAAGTGTCTTTAGGTCATACTGTAACGAAGTCAACCTCAGAGAGCCTCGATGAATGACAGCTTCCCACGTCTCTGGTAGCGGCAAGGTCATCCAGCAGCGCAACCTGGTGGAGCAGGTGGCCGATTTCCTGACCCAGGCCATCATCAGCCAGCACTACGTGCCCGGAGAACGACTGTCTGAAGTCCAGCTGGCGCGCGACCTGGGTATCAGCCGGGCGCCCGTGCGTGAAGCGGCGCGTTTGCTCGAGAGCCGTGGGCTGCTGGTGTCGCAACCGCGGCGCGGCTTTTTCGTGCGTGCCCTCGTCGCTACCGAACTCAACGATATTTTTGACTTGCGCCTGTGCCTGGAGCGCCATGCACTGGCGCACCTGGTCGAGAATTACGATACCGAGAAGGAGCTCGCCCTGCGCCGGCAGGTTGAACTCATGTGCGAGGTGGCTCTGAAGGACAGTGATAGTCGCAAGATCGAGGAGGACCTGCTCTTTCACCGCATGCTGATTGCCTTTGCCGGCAACCGACGCCTGCTCAGGGCGTTCGACGACATTACTCACGAGTTGAGGCTGTGCATCGCACTGATCGGCAAGACTCACGCCGAACCCGACAGCATAGCGACCTCCCACTGGGCCTTGCTGGACGCTTTGGCCAGTGGCGATCCCGGGCACTGCCATAAAGCCATCGATTACCATATCGGCGTGGCACAGCACTTTGTGGTGAAGGGGATCGGCGAGGCCTGATGCTGCTGTGGCATGACGAGGCATTCTTGCTTGACACTGAAACGTGACGCGGCGCGGAACGCCCGAGGACGACACGGGTCAGATGCGTTAGACGGCCAGGGGATGATCATGCTTGCAACCATCCAACGTTTCTTTCAGCAGGCTCTGTCCGAACCCGAGGGGGCGGACTGTTGCATGCCGACGCTCGAGCGTGCCACGGCTGCCCTGCTATGCGAAGTCATGCGCGCCGATTACCACACTGACGAAGCGGAGCTGGAAGCACTGCGTCAGCTGCTCCAGAGGCATTTCAGCCTTGCTGCTGATCAGGTCGAGGAGTTGATGGAGTTGGCCCGCGAGGAGATCGAGACCTCCGTCGATCATTACCAGTTCGTCAGCCTGATCAAGCAGCACTACGATTATTCGCAGCGCTGTGAGCTGGTGCGCATGATGTGGTCGCTGGCGCACGCCGATGGCGAATCGCACCACCTCGAAGAGCATCGTATCCGGCGCTTGGCCGAGCTGCTGCATGTCAGCCACTCCGACTTCATCCGTACCAAGCTCCAGGTCCAGGACAAGTTCGACTGAATCGCCTTGATCCGGCGCAGGAAAGAATTAATCAAGGCAGTGCGGGCCGTACCGCGCTGCTAGACTAGGCGCTCGTTCCGGCAGGGGTGCCGGATGTGCGCCTAGGGAGGAGTGGCATGTCTCGTGGAACCGTCGTTCTGGGAGCCGGCATGGTCGGCGTCTCCATCGCCTGGCACCTGGCCCGTCGCGGCCGTTCGGTGCTGCTGGTGGACCGTCGTCCGCCGGGGCGCGAGACTTCTTACGGCAATGGCGGATTGATTCAGCGCGAGGCAGTACGGCCCTACACCTTCCCTCGCGATTTCGGCAAGCTGCTTAGCGCGCTGCCCAATCGACGCGTAGATATCCGCTATCAGATGAGCGGCATGCTGACGTATGCCGGCCCGCTACTGGGCTACTGGCGCAGTTCGTCGCCGCGTCACTATGAACGCATCGCGAACGAATATGCCTCGCTGATCACTCTTTCCACCCAGGAGCACGAGCCCCTGATTGAGGCCGCTGGCGCAGGCGAGCTGATCGGCAAGGAGGGCTGGCTGGAAGTGCATCGAGATCCAGGCGAGCTCGAACGCCGCGGATACGAGGCCGAAGATGCCGCGCAGCGCTTCGGTGTGACTCACAACCTGCTCGATGGCGCTGGCTTGGCGCAGTTGGAGCCGCAGCTGGGCGGCGTCCTGGCCGGGGCAATTCACTGGACCAACTCGTGGAGCGTTTCCGATCCGGGCGGCCTGGTAGCCGCCTATGCCAGAAGCTTCGAGCAGCAGGGTGGAGAAATCCTGCAGTCCGATATACGGCGTGTGAGCCAGAGTGGTGGTGGCTGGCGTATCGATACCGATGCGGGCAGCCTCGATGCCGAGGAGGTCGTGGTGGCGCTGGGGCCTTGGGCAGGGAGCTGGCTCAGGGATCTGGGCTACCGGCTACCGGCCTTCGTCAAGCGTGGTTATCACATGCATTATGGCGCCGCGGATGAGAAGCGGCTGGGGCACTGGATCGCGGATGCCGATGTCGGCTATATCCTGGCGCCGATGCGTGCCGGTATTCGCCTCACCACCGGCGCCGAGCTGGCTCGTCTCGATGCACCTCCCTCTTATGGGCAACTCGATGCTGCCGAACGAAAGGCCCGCGAAATCTATCCAGCCTTGGGGCAGCGGCTCGAGGATGAACCGTGGAAGGGCGCACGACCCTGCCTGCCGGACATGAAGCCGGTGATCGGACCGGCGCCGCAGCACAAGGGGTTGTGGCTTGCCTTCGGCCATGGCCACCAAGGGTTCACCATGGGGCCGGTGACGGGGCGGTTGATAGCCGAGATGATGGAGGGGGAACCGACGGCGGTGGAAATGACGCCGTTTCGAGCGGATCGCTTCTGATTCCCGAGCCCCTAGTCAGGGGCGGTTGCGGCGCTGGCGCCACTGATGGTGAAAGAACTTGAACACCAGAGTCATCACGTAGACCACCCAGCCGGCAGTGGCGAGCACGTTGAACAGTAGCATTTTCTGCTGGCCGCTCATGGGGGCGAGCAGCGTCTCGACAAGCACGCCGAGCAGCAGGACCAGGGCCATGGGCAGGGCCAGGATGTGCATCCACATTTCGGTACGTCGCTTGCGTACATGGTAACGGCTGAGATGGACGCGAAACGGTCGGTGCAGGAAGCTGACCAGGATCATGGCGCCGAGGGCGAGCATGGCGGCCAGGGTGGGTTCGACGCTATCCAACCTGGCCGAGACGCTGATCGACCAAAAAAAGACGATCCACATCAGACCGGCCAGGATGGCGACGATATCGGCGTAGTGGCGTACCCGAGGCATTGATGGCGTCTCTCACGGCAAAATCGGCGTCGATGATACGGCAAATCGGCGTGCGTTGCTGCCGTAGGGGCAACTTTCTCGAAGCGCGTCACGAGCTCCGGGCAGAGCGGGCAAATCGGCAAGGCCTTCCGGTATACTCTGGCGTCGACACCCATGTTGAACGACAGGACACGCCGTGACTGCTATTACGCTGACCCGCCCCGACGACTGGCACCTTCACCTGCGCGACGGTGAAGCGCTCAAAGCCGTAGTGCCTGCGACCGCCTTGCAGATGGGGCGGGCGATCATCATGCCCAATCTCAAGCCGCCGGTCACCACCACCGAGCAGGCCACGAGCTACCGCGAGCGGATTCTGGCGGCACGCCCCGAGGGGTCGGCCTTCGAACCCCTGATGACGCTCTATCTCACCGACGACACGCCGGCCGACGAGATAGAGCGTGCCGTTGCCAGCGGTCTGATCCATGCGGTGAAGCTCTATCCGGCCGGTGCGACCACCAATTCCGCTTCGGGAGTCACCGACCTTGACCGCTGCGATGCCGCGATTGCCGCCATGGCACGGCTGGGCCTGCCGCTGCTGGTCCACGGTGAGGTCACCGATGCCGAGATCGACATCTTCGATCGCGAGGCGGTATTCATCGAGCGAATAATGAAGCCGCTGCTCGAGCGTCATCCAGATCTCAAGGTCGTATTCGAACACATCACTACCGCCGATGCGGCAGAGTTCGTGACGGGGGCGCCGGCCAACGTGGCGGCCACCATTACCGCGCACCATCTGCTGTTCAACCGTAACCACATGCTGGTCGGCGGCATTCGTCCACACTATTACTGCCTGCCGATCCTCAAGCGAGAGCGCCACCGCGAGGCACTGCTGGCGGCCGCCACCTCGGGCAGCGGCAAATTCTTCCTGGGAACCGATAGCGCTCCTCACGCCCAGAGCGACAAGGAGTCGGCCTGTGGTTGCGCCGGTGCCTACACGGCACCAGCGGCGATCGAGTTCTATGCCACCGCATTCGAGCAAGCTGGTGCGCTGGATCGCCTGGAAGGCTTCGCCAGCCACTTCGGGCCAGACTTCTACGGCCTGCCGCGCAATTCAGACACCATTACTCTGGTGCGTGAGGAGTGGACCTTGCCGGCATCGCTGCCTTACGCAGATGGCCAGCGTATCGTGCCCTTGAAGGCCGGGGAAACGTTGGAGTGGAAGCTGCATACCGAGTGAGACATCTGAAGCACAACGGCCGCCTGGATGGCGGCCGTTGTCGCTACGTGGTGAGTCGTCAGTCGATTGCGGCTTCTGCCTCAGCTTGAGGCGTGGCCTTAGCGAGACGCGCCACCATGGCCTCGACCATGCGCGCCGAATGAACGGCCGCCTTCTCCAGAAACTGTTCGAACGATAAATGATTGTCGCCGCCGCCAGCGATATCGGACAACGAGCGGACGACCACGAACGGACAGCCGTAGAGATGACAGGTCTGAGCGATGGCAGCGGCTTCCATCTCTGCCGCCAGCATGGTCGGGAAGCGCGAGCGAGTCCTGGTGACCAACTCGGGGCAGGCCATGAAGACGTCCCCGGTAGCAATCAAGCCCTCGACTACCCTGACCTCGCCGAGCGCCTCGACGCATTCGCGGGCGAGAGTGACGAGGCGCTCGTCAGGCAGGTAGGCAGCGGGCATCTGCGGCACCTGACCGTGCTCGTAGCCGAACACCACGGCATCGACGTCGTGATGACGCACTTCGCGGGAAACCACCACGTCTCCGATCTCGAGTCCTTCGCCGAATCCGCCGGCCGAGCCGGTATTGATGATGGCTTCGGGATGATAGACGTCGAGCAGCAGGGTAGTGCCAATGGCGGCGTTGACCTTGCCGATCCCGGATTGCAGGATCACCACGTCGACACCATGCAGCTTGCCGAGATGAAAAGTGCAGCCGACATGCGCGCGAGTGCGGTGATCTTCCAGCAGTGAAGCGAGGTGTTCCACCTCTTGCGCCATGGCGCCGATGATGCCGATACGTTTCATCTTGTCTTGCTGTCTCCGGTCAGGCGGCGCAGGGCGCCGTCGAGCTGCGGGTCAGGCCTCGTCGACGAATACCCGGGTCCATTCGCTGCGCTTGGCCAAAAAGCCACGGGCAATCTGCTTGGCGCCTTCCAGGCTGTGGCTCGCCGCCCAGCCGCACTGCTCTTCGTTGCAGGCAGGCACTTCATTCGCCACCAGTACGTCTTCCAGCGTTTTCTGCAGCAGGTTCAGTACGTCTTCGTAATCGTCGTGGTTGATCAGTGCGAGGTAGAAGCCCGTCTGACAGCCCATGGGGCTGATGTCCACGATGCGATCCGAGTGATTGCGCGACAGCTCGGCCATCAGGTGCTCGAGAGAGTGCAGCGCCGGCATCTCCATATGCTCCTGGTTGGGCTGGCAGATGCGCATGTCATACTTGTGGATGCGATCGCCATTGAGCCCGGTCTTGATGTCGGCCAGGCGCACGTAAGGGGCCTTCACCTTGGTGTGATCAAGGTTGAAGCTTTCGACGTTCATCTTGTCGCTCATGAGCGGCCTCGAGGCAGGAAGGTGAGATAGGGAAGCGCGCATTCTAACGGAGCCGCGCATCCCTGTCAGGCTGTGGCTCAGAGCGGGGCGATATCGTGCTCCATCGCGTCATGGCGCTCGGCCGCGAACAGCGTGTTCTCCAACAGCGAAGCGACGGTCATCGGCCCCACGCCGCCCGGCACCGGCGTGATCCATGCGGCGCGCTCGGCTGCCGGGGCGAACTCCACGTCGCCGACCAGTCGGCCGTCCTCTTCACGGTTGATGCCCACGTCGATCACGATGGCGCCGTCGCGCACCCACTCGCCCTTGACCAGGCCCGGCTTGCCGACCGCGACCACTAGCAGTTCGGCGCGGCGCACGTGTTCCTCGAGATTGCGCGTGAAGCGGTGGCACACCGTGGTCGTGCAGCCGGCAAGCATCAGCTCCAGCGCCATCGGGCGACCGACGATATTGGAGGCGCCGACCACGGTGGCGTCGAGACCGCGTACCTTCAGTCCGCTGGCCTGCAGCAGGGTCATGATGCCCTTGGGCGTGCATGGGCGCAGCACTGGCAGGCGCTGTGCCAATCGCCCCAGGTTGTAGGGGTGAAAACCATCCACGTCTTTGTGTGGCAGGATGCGCTCGAGGAGCGGGCGCGAGTCCAGGTGGGCCGGCAACGGCAACTGCAGCAGGATCCCGTCGATGCTCGGATCGTCATTGAGTTCGTCGATCAGCTGTTCGAGCGCCAGTTGGCTGGTGTCGTTGGGCAGCGCATGCTGGAAGGAGTGAATGCCGGCCTGCTCGCAGGCGCGATGCTTGTTGCTGACGTAGACATGGGAAGCGGGGTCCTCGCCCACCAATACGACGGCGAGGCCGGGAATGCGCTTGCCCTCGGTGCGCCGCGCTTCAACCTGACGAGCAACCTGTTCGCGGACCTGGGCGGCTATGGCCTTGCCATCGATGAGTTGGGCGGTCATCGTATCTCCCCTGTGGTGGATGGTGTGAGCGGTGCTGGCGGGGCCGGCTGCGGAACTTCGGAGGGTGCCGATTTTCGCACGCCATGCCGCCGAGGCAAAGCGCAAAAGCCTCGCTGCGTCAGGAAGCTATTGACCACGGTCGATTCTCGCGTAGAATACGCAGCGCTCGGTGAGGCCCGATATCGGGTGTCGAGGGCCGTGCGAAGGCCGGCGGGGTGTAGCGCAGTCTGGTAGCGCGCCTGCTTTGGGAGCAGGATGTCGGGGGTTCGAATCCCTCCACCCCGACCACAACCTTTTGTTTATGCTGATAAAAAAGCAGATCAGGGTTGCGGTCTGACGCCATGGAACGTAGAATGCGCCCATAGCTCAACCGGATAGAGCAACGGCCTTCTAAGCCGTAGGTTGCAGGTTCGAGTCCTGCTGGGCGTGCCAGTCTGGTATGGCAATGACCTTCGGTTCGAGCAATGTCGATATGGTGGATGTAGCTCAGTGGTAGAGCCCCGGATTGTGGCTCCGGTGGTCGTGGGTTCGATCCCCATCATCCACCCCATTCGACTTCCTTCGTAGTCCCCGGTTTGCAATGGTGGATGTAGCTCAGTGGTAGAGCCCCGGATTGTGGCTCCGGTGGTCGTGGGTTCGATCCCCATCATCCACCCCATTGCACCGTTTTCTTTTGCTCTGAACGTTTTCCCGTCCTCCGCTTTTTATGCCCCGATCGGCTCATTCCGCTCGGGTGATGTTCGATGTGCTGTCGGTACCATTCATGTCGAGAGGGCAGGATAGCATCATCAACTTCGCCCGCTGCCCTTGTAAAATGCCCGAGCGCCCCAATCCTGTAGGCGTAACGCTTGCCAGCGTCGGGCGGGATTCTTAGAATCTCTCTTTTACATTCACGCTTCCCAAGAACGCCCCAGTCGGTAGAGGACCATTCATGCAAGTTTCCGTCGAAACGACCTCCCAGATCGAGCGCCGTGTCACGTTCCAAGTGCCCGCCGCCGAGGTCGACGAGGCCGTCGAAGCCCGCCTCAAGGACACGGCGAAGAATATTCGTCTCAACGGTTTCCGTAAGGGCCGGGTACCCATGTCCGTGGTGCGCCAGCGTTATGGCCGCGGCGTGCGCGACGAGGTCGTGGGCGAGCTGATGCGTGAGCGCTATGTGCGTGCGATCACCGAGCAGAACCTCAATCCGGCCGGTTTCCCGAGCATCGAGCCCAAGGTCGATGAAGAGGGCAAGGACCTCGAGTTCGTGGCTTCCCTCGAGATCTACCCGGAGATCGAACTTTCCTCGATCGAGGGCACCGAGGTCGAGCGTCCTGTCGTTGAGGTCAGCGACACCGATCTCGAAGAGATGGTCGAGACCCTGCGCAAGCAGAATGCCTCCTGGGAGGAGGTCGAGCGTGCCGCCGAAGAGGGCGACCAGGTCAAGCTCGACTTCCAGGGCTTCCTCGGTGACGAGCCCTTCGAGGGTGGCAGTGCCGAAGGCCATGAGCTGGTGCTGGGCTCCGGCAATTTCATCCCCGGCTTCGAGGAGCAGCTCGTCGGTGCTCAGGCGGGCGAGGAGAAGGAGATCAAGGTCACCTTTCCCGAGGATTACCAGGCCGAGCACCTGGCCGGTCAGGAAGCTACCTTCAAGGTCAAGGTGCATGCCGTGAAGGGCCAGGCCCTTCCCGAAATCGACGATGAGTTCATCAAGCGCTTTGGCGTGGAAGACGGCGACATCGAGAAATTCCGCGCCGAAGTGAAGAAGAACATGGCGCGTGAAGCCAAGCAGGCCGTCGACAACCGGATCAAGCAGCAGGTTCTTGAAGCACTGAAAAAGGCCAACGATGTGCCTGTGCCCCAGGCTTTGGTGCAGCAGGAGACCGATACACTCAAACGTCAGGCGGCCCAGCAGTTCGGCCTTGGAGAGGACTTCGACGTCTCCCAGTTGCCCAACGAGCTGTTCTCCGAGCAGGCCAAGGGGCGTGTGCAGGTCGGCCTGCTGTTGGCCGAGGTGATCAAGCAGGGCGAGCTGGATGCCAGCGACGACGAGATTCGCGCCAAGGTCGAGGAGCTTGCCGAGCAGTACCAGGAGCCGCAGCAGGTCGTTGACTACTATATGGGCAACGAGCAGCTCAAGACTCAGGTCAAGTCGGCTATTCTCGAAGAGAAGGCCGTCGACAAGCTGCTGCAGCAGGCTACCGTCAAGGACGTTGAGATGAGCTACCAGCAGGCGCTTGCCGCTGCCCAGCAGCAGGGCGAGCAGGCCGAAGAGGGCGAGGAAGAAGCCAACAGCTGATTTGATGGCAAGACCCGACCTGCCGTTCGCTTGACGGCGAACGGCAGGTCGGTCGAGAGGCGCTTCCATTCATCGGATGCAAGGACATCACACTGATGAGCAACGAGTTCGAGACCCGAAACGCCGGCGGCCTGGTGCCGATGGTGGTAGAGCAGAGCGCACGCGGCGAGCGGGCCTACGATATCTACTCCAGGCTGCTGAAGGAGCGTGTGATCTTTCTGGTGGGGCCGGTGGAGGATCACATGGCCAACCTGATCGTGGCGCAACTGCTGTTCCTTGAGTCCGAGAATCCGGACAAGGACATCCACCTCTATATCAATTCGCCGGGCGGTGCCGTTACCGCCGGGATGTCGATTTATGACACCATGCAGTTCATCAAGCCCGATGTCTCCACAGTGTGCATCGGCCAGGCGGCCAGCATGGGGGCGTTGCTGCTGGCTGGCGGCGCTGCGGGCAAGCGCTACTCGCTGCCCCACTCGCGAATGATGATTCACCAGCCGCTGGGCGGCTACCAGGGCCAGGCGGCAGATATCGAGATTCATACCCGCGAGATTCTGGGTATCCGGGACAAGCTCAATCGTATCCTCGCCCATCATACCGGGCAGGATATCGAGACGATCGCCCGGGATACGGACCGCGACAACTTCATGAGCGGCACTCAGGCAGTGGAATACGGTCTGATCGACGCCGTACTGGATAAGCGGCCCACATCCTGATAGCGTGAAATCAAGCACGCTTCAACTACGTGATTAGCGGCGGCCGGCCCGGCCGCCGAAGTGACAGAGGTACGCGAATGGCCGACGGCAAAGGCAAGGACGAAGGCGGCAAGCTGCTCTACTGCTCGTTCTGTGGCAAGAACCAGAACGAGGTGCGCAAGCTGATTGCAGGCCCGTCCGTCTATATCTGCGACGAGTGTGTCGACCTGTGCAACGACATCATTCGCGAGGAAGTTCTCGATGCCGATGCCGAGAGCGATGAGGAGCGTCTGCCCGTTCCCCGCGAGATTCGTCGCACCCTGGACGAATATGTCATCGGTCAGGACCGCGCCAAGACGGTGCTGTCCGTGGCCGTCTACAACCACTACAAGCGTCTTCGTGCCGGCATCAAGGGCGATGACGTGGAGCTCGGCAAGTCCAACATTCTGCTGATCGGGCCTACCGGCAGCGGCAAGACGCTGCTGGCGGAGACAATGGCGCGGCTGCTCAATGTGCCCTTCACCATCGCCGATGCCACCACGCTCACCGAAGCGGGCTATGTCGGCGAGGACGTCGAGAACATCATCCAGAAGCTGTTGCAGAAGTGCGACTACGATGTGGAGAAGGCCCAGCGCGGCATCGTCTACATCGACGAGATCGACAAGATCTCGCGCAAGTCGGACAACCCCTCGATCACCCGTGACGTCTCGGGCGAGGGCGTGCAACAGGCGCTGTTGAAGCTCATCGAGGGCACGACGGCTTCCGTTCCGCCGCAGGGTGGGCGCAAGCATCCGCAGCAGGAATTCCTGCAGGTCGATACCGGCAACATCCTGTTCATCGTCGGCGGTGCCTTCGCCGGCCTCGACAAGGTCATTCGTGATCGTGCCGAGAAGGGTGGCATCGGCTTCAGCGCAGAGGTGAAGAGCAAGGACGAGACCAAGGGCGTGGGCGACCTGCTTGCCGACGTCGAGCCGGAGGATCTGGTCAAGTTCGGCCTGATTCCCGAATTCGTCGGGCGCCTGCCGGTCATTGCCACTCTGACCGAGCTCAGCGAGGATGCGCTGATCCAGATTCTCACCGAGCCCAAGAACTCTCTAGTCAAGCAGTATGCCCGTCTGTTCGACATGGAGGGGGTCGAGCTCGAGTTTCGCGAGGATGCGCTGCGTGCCGTAGCGAAGAAGGCAATGGCGCGCAAGACCGGTGCTCGTGGCTTGCGCTCAATCCTCGAGTCGGTACTGCTCGATACCATGTACGAGATTCCATCCATGGAAGGGGTGTCCAAGGTGGTCATCGATGCGTCGGTCATCGCCGGCGACAGCGAGCCGTTGCTGATCTATTCGCAGCAAGAGCAGCGGGTCGACGGCACTGACGGTTGAGGTCAGGCGGCCTTGGCTGCCATGCCAAGACGAAAAGGGGTCGCTCGGGCGGCCCCTTTTCACGTTCTCCAGCGCATTCCCCTTGCAATGGGGGCGGCGTGCCCCCATCCCCCCTTGTATCTATCGATTTCTGTTTTGAGGAACGTCTGCGATGCAGCAGAACGCCGTTCAGACCTTGAGTCTGCCCCTACTACCTCTGCGCGACGTGGTCGTATATCCGCAGATGGTTATCCCGCTGTTCGTCGGTCGCGAGAAGTCGATCCAGGCGCTCGACGCCGCGATGGCATCCGACAAGCGTGTATTGCTCGTCGCGCAACGCGAAGCCGGGCAGGATGACCCAGGTACCGACGACCTCTTCACCATTGGCACCGTTGCCGAGATCATGCAGCTTCTCAAGCTGCCCGATGGCACTGTCAAGGTGCTGATCGAGGGGGTTTCACGCGCCGATCTGCGTGAAGTTCATCATACCGACGGCCACAGCATGGCCGAGGCCGTGCTACGGGACAGTGAGCCGTTGAGCGAACGCGAGCAGGAGGCACTGGTTCGGGTACTGCTCAACCAGTTCGAGCAGTACGTCAAGCTGTCCAAGAAAGTACCCAACGAGGTCCTCAATTCACTCTCCGGCATCGAGGACCCGAGCCGTCTGGTCGACACTATCTGCGCCCACCTCTCGCTCAAGATCCAGGACAAGCAGCAATTGCTGGAAATGGATCGTGTGCGCGAGCGCATCGAACACCTGATGGCGCTGATCGAGTCTGAGATTGACCTGTTGCAGGTGGAAAAGCGCATTCGCTCCCGGGTCAAGGACCAGATGGAAAAGTCGCAGCGCGAGTATTATCTCAATGAGCAGATGAAGGCCATCCAGAAGGAGATGGGCGAGCTCGAGAACGTGCCCAACGAAGCCGAGAAGTACGAAAAGGCGATCGAGGAGTCGGGCATGCCCAAGGAGGCGCGCGACAAGGCGGTTCAAGAGCTGGGCAAGCTCAAGATGATGTCGCCAAGTTCTGCCGAGGCCACGGTCGTGCGTTCCTATCTGGATTGGTTGGTCTCGGTGCCGTGGAAGAAGCGCACCCGGGTCAAGCATGACTTGGTGCACGCCCACAAGGTGCTGGACGAAGACCACTACGGCCTCGACGAGGTCAAGGAGCGCATCCTCGAATACCTCGCCGTGCAGAAGCGTGTGAAGAAGCTCAAGGGGCCCGTGCTTTGCCTGGTTGGCCCGCCGGGGGTGGGCAAGACCTCCCTTGGGCAGTCGATTGCCCGGGCCACCAATCGCAAGTACGTGCGCCTGGCGCTGGGTGGGGTGCGCGACGAATCGGAGATTCGTGGCCATCGCCGGACCTATATCGGTTCGCTGCCGGGCAAATTGATCCAGCGTATGAGCAAGGCCGAGGTCAAGAACCCGCTGTTTCTGCTCGACGAGGTCGACAAGATCGGCATGGATCATCGTGGCGACCCGGCCTCGGCGCTGCTGGAGGTGCTCGATCCAGAGCAGAACGACAAGTTCAACGATCACTATCTCGAACTTGATTACGACCTCTCAGAAGTGATGTTCATTTGTACCGCAAATTCAATGAACATTCCGGGGCCCTTGCTCGATCGCATGGAAGTCATTCGGCTGCCCGGTTATACCGAAGACGAGAAGCTTGCCATTGCTCGGCGCTATCTGGTGCCCAAGCAGCTCAATTCCAACGGTTTCAAGGAAGATGAGCTCGCGTTCTCCGACGAATCTCTGCTCGAGCTGATCCGCTACTTTACCCGCGAGGCGGGGGTGCGTGAGCTTGAGAGACAGATCGCCAAGGTTTGCCGCAAGGTGCTGCGTGAGCGTCTCGAGTACTCGGGCAAAGGAGCTCAGGCGCCGGCGCTGCTCTCTGCGGCAGACATCGAGGCCTATGCCGGTGTGCGCCGCTATAGCTATGGCCTGGCCGACAAAGAGGATCAGGTAGGGCGGGTGACCGGCCTGGCCTGGACATCGGTGGGCGGGGAGCTGCTCAATATCGAGTCGGTCGTCACTCCTGGCAAGGGGCGCATCAACAAGACCGGCTCGCTGGGTGACGTGATGAAGGAGTCCGTCAGTGCGGCTCACACCGTCGTGCGTGCCCGCGCTGCGGCGTTGGGTATCGACCCGGAGCGCTTCGAGAAAGAAGACCTGCACATCCACGTGCCTGAAGGCGCGACGCCCAAGGACGGCCCCAGTGCAGGCATCGCCATGGTCACTGCCATGGTGTCAGCCTATACCGGACGGCCAATACGCTGCGATCTTGCCATGACCGGAGAAGTGAACCTGCGTGGCGAAGTGATGCCGATCGGTGGTCTAAAGGAGAAATTGCTGGCGGCACGGCGCGGTGGTATAAAGATCGTGCTCATTCCGGAAGAGAACCGCCGGGACCTCAAGGAGGTACCGGATAATATCAAGGATGCGCTGGATGTACGGCCTGTCCGCTGGATCGACGAAGTGCTGGAGTCGGCCCTTGCCGAAAGGAACGGTAATGGTGGTGAAGAATCACGAACGGAAGATTCGGCTTCTTCTTCCAGCATGATCAGTACACATTAACGATAATTGCTGCGTCATACTCGGGAGCAGAACCCGAGTATGACGCGGTTTGGAGCCGCAGTTGCTTGACACATCTTTTGCAGCATTGCTATAAACTGCCAGCCATGCTGTGATCGAGTTGCCGGGCGAAAGGTACGCCGATTAGAGCCATTTTCTGAAACAGTCAAGGGGTGAAGTGTGAACAAATCCGAGCTGATCGAAGCCATCGCCGCGTCTGCCGATATTCCCAAGGCCGCTGCGTCTCGCGCACTGGATGCCATGGTCGACACGGTCTCAGAAAGTCTCAAGAAAGGTGACAGTGTGTCTCTCGTCGGATTTGGTACTTTCTCGGTGAAGGAGCGTGCCGCTCGCACAGGCCGCAATCCGCAGACAGGCCAGCCGATTCAGATCAGCGCAGCCAAGGTGCCGACTTTCAAGGCCGGCAAGGCGCTCAAGGACTCCGTTAACTGAGTCAACGGATTATTTGCGCCGAGGGCCCCATAGCGGGCGAAGCCACTCGGCAGCAAACGATCAGGCGCATCGCTTCGGCGGTGCGCCTTCTTTTTTCGTCTCGGCAACGCCGTCTATACCTGGACGAGCAAGGCTGTCGTGATGGCCCGCGGCGGCTCGTCGCCGTATAATACGGCGCCACAGCCAGCCAATAATCAGCAATCGAGGCCTGCATGCTGCAAAGTATTCGTGACCGCTCCAGAAGCTGGGGCGCCAAGATCATCGTGGCGGCCGTGGTGATAACCATGGCGCTGTTCGGTGTCGAGTCCCTGGTGGGTCTGTTCGGCAATAGTGGGGACGAGGTCGCCAAGGTCAACGGGCAGTCCATCACCCGCCAGGAGCTGGAAATGGAAGTGCAGCGTGCGATCCGTTCCGGTCAGGTACCCCCTGAGCAGGAGCGGGCGCTGCGTGGCCAGGTACTCGACGAGATGATCGGTGAACGCCTGCTGCTCGACTTCGCCGAGGACGGGGGGCTATATCTCTCTGACGATCAGCTCGATCAGGTGATCGTGACGTTACCCGAGTTCCAGGATCAGAGCGGCCGTTTCGATACCGACCTGTTTCGTAACCGCCTGGCCAGTGCCGGCTTCACGCCGACTTCGTTCCGGGCTGCGCTACGTGTCGACCTGAAGCGCCAGCAGCTTCAGCAAGGGCTCGCTGTCAGCGACTTCGTTCTCGAAAGCGAGCGCGAGGCTTTGGCATCGCTGCAGCGTCAGGTACGCAGTTTCCGCTATCACACCCTTTCTGCGGAGGATCTCGCTGAGCCCGTTCAGGTCAGCGAAGTCGATATCGAGGGTTATTACGAGGAAAACCGCGAGCGTTATCAGCGCCCCGAGCAGGTTCGACTCGAGTACGTCATTGCCGACCGGCAGGAGATGGCCGAGCAGGTCGAGGTTGAGGAAGAGGCAATACGCCAGGCATGGGAAGAGCGCGGTGAGGATGCCGACCGCCGTGTGTCACATATCATGGTCACTTTCGATGGTGAGCGCAGCCGCGATGAAGCGATGGCACGCCTCGAAGAGGTGCGTGACCGCTTGGCTGAAGGTGAATCGTTCGAGGAACTGGCTCTCGAATATTCTGATGACCCCTCCACGGCCGAGCAGGGTGGGGATCTGGGAGTGATCAGCCGCGGTTTCTTCGGTGATGCCTTCGACGAAGCTGCCTTCGCGCTCGCGCCCGGCCAAGTGTCGAGTATCATCGAGACCGATAATGGTCTGCACCTGATCAAGGTGACTGAGCTGGATCAGGCACCGTTGGAGGAGGTGCGCGACGATATTGCACGTGAGCTGGCCCTCGACCAGGTGACCGATGAATTCAACCGCCGGGTCCAGGCGCTCATCGACGAGAGTTTCGCGGCTGACGACCTGGCCAGTGTAGCCGAGAGCCAGGAGCTCGAGCTGCAGGAGAGTGAGTGGGTGTCACGAGAAGGCGGCGACGGTGTGCTTTCCGAACCCGGCGTCATGAGCGAGGCCTTCAGTGAGGACGTGTTGATCGAAGGTTTCAACAGTGAGGTCATCGAGCTCGACGAGGATCGCCGCATGGTGCTGCGCGTGGCCGAGCATCGAGAGGCCACGGTGCTTCCGCTCGATGAGGTTCGGGATCAAGTGGAGGCTTCCGTAGAGCAGCGCAAGCAGCGCGACGCTTTGGTTGACCTGGCTCGACAGCAGGTCGAGCGTCTGCGCGCTGGCGAGGAGCTCGAACTTGACTGGCAGCAGGTCGAGCGGGCGACCCGGCAGCAGGGTGACGTGCCGCAGGCTATTGTGCAGGCGGCCTTCAGGCTTCCCCAGCCAGAAGGGAATGAGACTATCTTCGGCAAAACCGCCAACCAGGAGCGAGTCACCGTAATCGCACTGGATAGCGTAGAGCCTGGTGAAGCGGACGAACAGACGGAAGCTTTCGTGGCGCGCATGGCGGAGCAGTTGCGCGCTCAGGCTGCCATTCAGGGCTTGAGAAACCACCTGCGAGAGACGGCCGAGATCGAGCGGTATTGATCCCGCTCTGGTAACCGAGAGGAAAAGGGGCATTGGCCCCTTTTCCTTGGGTGAAAGTTTATACCGTTATCATGTTAAGCATGACAGCGATTGCTCAGGCTGGAGACAACTGTTATGCATGTTATGCTATAACAATTTCCAACGCAGGAGCCATCATGAGCACAGCACCTCTCGCAGAGATTCCTGTCTACCTCATTACCGGCTTTCTTGGCAGCGGCAAGACCACTCTGATTCGCCACTTGATCGAGCAAAAGCCGAAGGAGGAGCGCTGGGCGGTCTTGGTCAATGAGTTTGGCCAGATCGGCATTGACCAAACCATGTTCGAGGCGCGCGATGATGTCATCGTGAAGGGGTTGCCCGGGGGGTGTCTGTGCTGCCAACTGGCTTTCGTGATGCAGGCGACGCTAGTCAATTTGCTGCACCGCCACCGGCCCGACCGGCTCATCATCGAGCCGTCCGGGCTCGGTCATCCTGCCGGTCTGCTCGATATGCTGCGTGGAGAGGCCTTTACCAATGTCCTCGAGCTACGCGATGTCGTCGTGCTGCTCGATCCCGCCCGGCTCGACGAACCTCGCGTCCGCGAACACGTGACGTTCAACGACCAGCTAGCCATGGCCGATGCCGTAGCGTTGACCATGAGCGATCGGGCAACACCTGCACAGTTGAAGGCAGCTCGACATCACGTCGAAGCATTGTGGCCAGTCAAGAAATGGGTGGCCGAGGTTTCCAACGGCGCGCTGCCGATTTCCCTGCTGTTGAAGAGTGGTCGTCACCGGGCGGAGGGGCCACGCAACGTGAGTGGACACGACGCTCTTCGCGATGCGGCTCGGCAGGTGGTGCTACTTGATGGCATCGACGAAGCCATGCCGCAACCTGGAAAACCGCTCCAGCAGAGCGGCATGGCGCTTGGCTATCGTACCCTGAGCTGGCGTTGGAGCGCCGAGGACGTATTCGATCTCGACGGCTTGACTCGGGTGCTGGATCGCCTGCCATCCCGGCTGCGGGTGAAGGGAGTGCTGCATACCGATACGGGCTGGAAGCTGTACAACCGCGGCGATGGGGCGGCGAGCCTGACCACCAGTGCCTGGCGCAAGGACTCACGCCTGGAGCTGATCGCAGAAGCGGAACATATGCCGCCAACCGAAGAGACTCTTGAAGCACTTCAGGCGTGCCATCTGCAGAGGCGGAAAGGCAAGGTGCAGCAGTAAATCGACGAGACTACAGCGCGAACTGGCGCAGTACCGGGTCGCCGTCGGGGCCGATCTCGACTTCCCAGCCCTTGCCTGGCTGCCAGTCGCCCAGCACGATGCGGCGTGCGGGCTGCTCATCGAGCTCGATCTCGTGTACGGCGGGGCGGTGAGTGTGGCCGTGAATCAACGTCGTGACGCCATGATCGCGCATGGTACGCAAGACCTCTTCGGGCGTTACGTCCATGATGTCCTCGGCCTTGTTGGACGTCGCTTCCCCCGACTGCTGGCGTAAGTTGGCGGCCAGCTTGATACGGTCGTTCAGCGGCATGGCGAGTATCTGCTCCTGCCAGGCCGGGTTGCGTGCCTGGCTGCGAAAGGCCATGTAGGCTTCGTCGCGGGTGCACAGACTGTCGCCGTGCATGACCAGGACCGGCTCATCGGCGAAACGCAGTATCGCCGGATCGGTGACGAGCTTGGCTCCAGCCGCTGCGGCGAAGCGATGCCCGAGCAGGAAGTCACGGTTGCCGTGCATCAGGTAGATGGCCGTGCCGGCATCAGCCCGCTTGCGCAGTGCAGCTGCCACGCGTATGGCCAGCGCAGCGTAGCCGCTGGGGTCATGGTCGACATGATCGAGCAGGTCGTCACCGATCCAGGCTTCGAAGAAGTCTCCCAGGATGTAGAGCGCATCGGCGCCATGGGCGCGACTGTCGAGCCAGTGGAGGAAACCCTCGGTGACGTCGTGAGCGCTGGGGTGCAGATGCAGGTCGGAGATCAGCAGGGTGGTGGTCATGGCCGTGTCTCACTGGCTCGGGTCGAACGAAAGGGCTTGCGGAGCCTCGCGGCTGCACGCCCGTGCACGGGCGTGCTAAGGGCAGGGGGTCAGCTGTCGCTGGACTCGTCCTTGATATACGCACTCTTGATGATCACATCCTCTGCGGGCACGTCGGCGTGCATGCCGCGGCGCGTGGTTTCCACTGCCGTGATTCGCTCGACCACGTCCATGCCCTCGACTACTTCGCCGAACACACAGTAGCCCCAGCCCTGGATCGACTTGCCGCTGTGGTTGAGGAAGTCGTTATCGGCCACGTTGATGAAGAACTGCGCGGTCGCGGAGTGGGGATCCTGGGTGCGGGCCATGGCCAGGGTGCCGGTCAGGTTCTTGAGTCCATTGTCGGCTTCGTTTTCGATCGGGTCGCGTGTGGGCTTCTGGTTGAAGTCCTGGTCGAAGCCGCCTCCCTGGATCATGAAGCCCGGGATGACGCGATGAAAGAGCGTGCCGTCGAAATGTCCGTCGCGCACATACTGCTCGAAGTTGGCTGCGGTCTTGGGCGCCTGGTCGTGGTTGAGGGCAATGGCGATATCGCCGAAGCTGGTCTCGAGAATAATCATCGAAGTTTTCCTGTCCAAAAGGAGCGCGCCTTGGCGCCGTGCATGGGCGTGGCGTTATAATAGCGGTTTTGCATCGATGCGCGAAGCGTCGGGCTATCGATATCCGAGGCCCTTTCCAGAATCGCGATCCAACCAGAGGTTTGCCGCAACGACATGAGCACCGAAAACGCCAGTGCGCCGAATTTCATTCGTAACCAGATCCATGACGAGATCGAGGCCGGTCGTGCCGGCAAGGTCGTCACTCGCTTCCCGCCGGAGCCCAACGGTTTCCTGCATGTGGGGCACGCCAAGTCGATCTGTCTGAACTTCGGACTGGCCGAGCAGTTTGGTGGGGATTGTCACCTGCGCTTCGACGATACCAATCCGGCCAAGGAAGAGCAGGCCTATATCGATGCCATCAAGGCGGACGTCAGTTGGCTCGGCTTCGAGTGGGCCGGTTCGGTGCGCTATGCCTCCGATTACTTCGATCAGCTCTACGCCTGGGCGCAGCACCTGATTCGCGAGGGCAAGGCCTACGTCGACGACCTCTCTCCCGATGAGATCCGCGAATACCGCGGCACCCTGACCGAGCCCGGCAGGCCGAGTCCGTATCGCGATCGCAGCGCCGAGGAGAGTCTCGACCTGCTCGAACGCATGCGCGCCGGTGAGTTCAACGAAGGTGAGCGCGTTCTGCGGGCCAGAATCGACATGGCGTCGCCCAACATCAACCTGCGCGACCCGATCCTCTACCGTATTCGCCACGCCCATCATCACCAGACCGGCGACAAGTGGAAGATCTACCCCTCCTACGACTTCACTCACGGTCAGTCGGATGCCATCGAGGGCGTGACCCACTCGATCTGCACGCTGGAGTTCGAGGATCATCGTCCGCTCTACGAGTGGTTTCTCGACAACCTGCCGGTGCCGGCCAAGCCACGTCAGATCGAGTTCGCGCGGCTCAACATGAACTACACCCTCACCTCCAAGCGGAAGCTCAAGCTGCTGGTGGACGAGGGCATCGTCGATGGCTGGGACGACCCGCGCATGCCGACCATCTCCGGCATGCGCCGGCGCGGCTACACGCCGGCTTCCATTCGCAAGTTCTGCGAGATGATCGGCGTGACCCGTGCCGACGGCGGCCTGGTCGACATCGCCATGCTGTATCACGCCATCCGTTCCGACCTCGAGGACAACGCGCCGCGGGCCATGTGCGTGCTGAAGCCTCTCAAGGTGGTGCTGACCAATGTCGCCGAGGACTTCGAGGAGGTCTACGAGGTGCCGGGGCATCCGGCGCGCGACGACATGCCGGTACGCCGGGTGCCGTTCACGCGCGAACTCTACATCGACCAGGACGACTTCATGGAGGAGCCGCCGAAGAAGTTCTTCCGCCTGGCCCCGGGGCAGGAGGTGCGCCTGCGCAACTCCTACGTGATTCGCTGCGACGAGGTGGTCAAGAACAGCGCCGGCGAGATCGCCGAGCTGCGCTGCTCGGTAGATTTCGATACCCTCGGCAAGAACCCCGAAGGGCGCAAGGTCAAGGGCGTGATCCACTGGGTCAGCGCAGCCCATGCGGTACCCATGGAGGTGCGCCTCTACGACAACCTGTTCCTGGTCGAGCAACCGGACAAGGATAAGGATGCCGACTTCCTCGAGCATCTCAACCCCGAATCGCTGCAGGTCTGCCAGGCCATGGGCGAGCCGAGCCTGGCCGATGCGGCTCCTGAATCGCGCTTCCAGTTCGAGCGTGTAGGCTACTTCTGTGCCGACCGCCACGCTTGTCGCGACGGCAAGCGGGTATTCAACCGCACCGTTGGACTCAAGGACAGTTGGGCAAAGATACAGAAGAAGGGCTGACATGCAGATCTACAATACGCTGACGCGGCGCAAGGAGACATTCACACCGATCGAGCCGGGAAAGGTGCGAATGTACGTTTGCGGCATGACCGTCTACGACTACTGCCATCTGGGCCATGCCCGGGTGATGGTGGCGTTCGACGTGGTGACCCGCTACCTGCGCTGGCGTGATTATGACGTCACCTACGTGCGCAACATCACCGACATCGACGACAAGATCCTCAAGCGCGCCGATGAGAACGGCGAGAGCATCGCTGCGTTGACCGAGCGCATGATCGATGCCATGCACGAGGACGAGGCGCGTCTGTCGGTGCTGCGCCCGGATCAGGAACCGCGCGCCACCGGGCACGTGCCCGAGATCATCGCCATGGTCAAGTCCTTGATCAACAAGGGGTACGCCTACCCGGCCGTCAACGGCGACGTCTACTATCGGGTACGCAAGTTCGAGGGCTACGGCAAGCTCAACAATCGCAACCTTGACGAAATGCGCGCGGGCGCGCGGGTGGGGGTCGACGAGCACAAGGAGGACCCGCTCGACTTCGTGCTGTGGAAGGCGGCCAAGCCGGGGGAGGCGAGCTGGCCCTCGCCATGGGGCGAGGGACGCCCCGGTTGGCACATCGAGTGTTCGGCGATGTCGACCTGTTGCCTGGGCGATACCTTCGACATTCATGGCGGTGGGCCGGACCTGACCTTCCCGCACCACGAGAACGAAATCGCCCAGTCCGAGGCAGCCACCGGCAAGCCCTACGTGAATACCTGGATGCATGCCGGTGCGGTGCGCGTTGACCAGGAGAAGATGTCCAAGTCCTTGGGCAATTTCTTCACCATCCGCGAGGTGCTCGAGGTTCACGACCCCGAAGTGGTGCGCTACCTGCTGGTGGCAAGTCACTATCGCAGCCCGATCAACTACGCCCCTGATTCGCTGGCCGAGGCGCGCAAGTCGCTGGAGCGGTTCTATACCGCTCTCGCAGGGCTGGACCAGGAGAGTGGAGAGCAGCCTGGCCAAGGTGAGGTCGACGGCCGCTTCGCAGAGCGCTTCACTGCTGCCATGGATGATGATTTCAATACGGCCGAGGCGCTCTCGGTGCTGTTCGAGCTGGCACGTGAACTGAACCGGGCCAAGAAGGAAACACCCGGCCTCGCGTCAGGTCTGGCACTTGAACTGCGCCGTCTGGGTGGCGTGCTGGGGCTGTTCGGCCAGGACCCGCTGGCCTTTCTCAAGGGCGACCAGGCGGCGCTGCCGCTGGCCGAAGCCGAGATCGAAGCGCGCATCGCCCAGCGGACCGCAGCCAAGCAGGCCAGGGACTTTGCCAAGGCCGATGCCATTCGCGACGAACTCGCCGCACTCGGCATCGTGCTCAAGGATACTCCCGAGGGCACGAGCTGGATCTTCGAATCACCCAGACAGTGAGTTCGCTCGTATCGTCATTCGCCCGACCTCGGCCGGGCGTTTTTCGTTCTTGCTCAGGTGACGGGGCGTGGACGGGGAGGCAGCGGTATCTGTAGCGGCCAGCTGTCATCCACGACGAACAGACGACGATGCGGGTTGGTTGGGCCGCCAGGGGCGAGCAGCGCGATCTGAACCGGAGAGGCGGGGCGCGAAAAATGCTGCGCCAGGCGGGCTTCGATGTCGCGCAGTGGCAGGAATGCCTCGTCCCGCGGCAGTGCCAGCCAATGGGGTTTTACCAGCCAGGCGGCGCGAGTTTGGCGTACCAGGCCATCGCGCAGCCGCCGCCAGTCGCGCCAATACAGCCAATGGCCACGCAGATGCTCGGGCGCCGCCTCGTGTGGCGAAGGAAGAGGCGACCGCCAAGGATAGAAGAGCACGCCCGGAATCGCCAGCTGGGGCCGGATGGTGGCCTCGGGAGCCGGGCCGATGTCGCGAGGTTGGGTATGCTGCCGTATAGTCATTCGGGTCTCGGCACGCTCGGTCAAGCGCAGTTGATGACGATCCAGGTGCTCGCGCTTGGTGGCCAGGCTATCGGCGCCGCCGGGGCCGATCCAGCGTGCTTGGTCACTGACGGCACCGGGGCCTTCTGTCAGCCCCAGGTAGAATTTGATGGCCACTTCGAGGTGCACGGGCGTCGGGTCGTCGAGTCGCCGATAGAGTAGGTCGAGTTCGCCTAGCGTGCGCTTGCCTTGATGTATACGCAGGTTATTGGCCAGCAGGCGGGTATCTGGGGCAGTATCGAGCAGATACTGCCACAGGCGCTCATGGTAATGCCCCATGCGGCCATCGACGGTATCGCCCACGCGGCGCTCCAGCGCCTGAGGAGTGGCTTCGAGTTCGTCGAAATAGGCATGCAGCCGATGCTCCGTCAGGCCCAGGGTCGCGCATGTTGGGCGCCCTGGCCAGGGCGTGGCGATCAGGTCGGGGGCCAGTACGATCCAGGCCAGATCGCGCACCAGCGGATGATGGCAACGGGCGAGCAGGGCGGCATCGGCCTCGGACATGGTGGGGATGTGACTCCGCGTTGAGATCCGGGTCTGACAGTCAAACTGTACACGCCTTATACTCTACTGACATTCACAACGGATGGTGGTGATATGAAACGCTCCTTGTCCGGCCTGGCGGCGCTGGCTGCCGGTTCCCTGCTGCTCGCTAGCGGTGTGCAGGCCAACGATCCGGTTACGGTCGCCTCCAAGATCGATACCGAGGGCTCGGTATTGGGTCAATTGATCATTCAACGACTGCAGCAGGGCGGTATCGAAACAGAAGACAGGCTGCAGCTCGGTGCCACGAACATCGTTCGCCAGGCATTGGTGAACGGTGAGATCGACCTCTATCCCGAATACACCGGAAATGGTGCCTTCTTCTTCGACATGGCCGACAGCGACGTCTGGCACGATGCCGAGCGTGCCTTTGATACGGTACGCGAGCGCGATGCCGAGAACGATCTGGTATGGCTGACGCCGGCACAGGCCAATAACACCTGGGCCATGAGTGTGCGCGGTGATCTTGCCCGCGAGCATGGCCTCGAAACCCTCGAAGACCTGGCCGAGTATCTCGATGACGGCGGTGAATTCAAGTTCGCCGCCAGTGCCGAGTTCGTCGAATCGGAGCAGGCGCTGCCGGCCTTCCAGCAGGCCTATGGCTTCGAGCTCTCGCAGGATCAGTTGCTGGTGTTGTCCGGTGGCAATACCGCCGCCACCATGCGTGCAGCCGCCCAGCAGACCAGCGGCGTGAATGGCGCCATGACCTACGGCACCGATGGCGGCCTCAAGGCGCTCGACCTGGTGGTGCTGGAGGACACGCTCGGCGTGCAGCCGGTCTACCAGCCGGCCCCTGTGGTGCGACAGGAGGTGCTCGACGCACACCCGGAGATCGCCGAGCTGCTCGAGCCGTTGTTCCAGTCGCTCGACCTCGAGACGCTGCAGGAGCTCAATGGTCTGGTGGCGGTGGAGGGCCTCGATCCGAGTCGGGTCGCCGAAGAGTATCTGGCCGGCCTGCAGGACTGACGCGTGGGTGAGGGTAGACAACCTCCCAACTGGGTTCTGCTGAGTCTGATGCTCTCCGCCGTGGCTGCGTGGCTCACGCTCGACGCGGTGAGCGTGGCGCCCAATCGGATCGTGTCCGGCTCCGGCTATTCGGCACTGGAAGTCATGAACGGCTGGCCGGCCTTGCTGTTGGTCCTGCCGATGGTCGCCGTGGTGGTGCTGGCCTGGCGGTCGGACCCCAAGAGGCTGCAGTTGTCGCTGGGCGCCGTGGTGGCGCTGTTGACACTGCTGCCGCTGTGGCTTTCGGCGGCGACGGCGGTCCTGGTGGAGTCCGATATGCCCCGCGCGCGTGTCGGCATCGGCTCTGCTCTGTGGCTGTTGCTGTTCCTGCTGCTGCTGATGCTGCTCGAGCTGCGCGCACGGCTGCGGCTGTCGCGGCCCAAGGGGTGGCTGCTGTTGGTGCCGATGGGGGCGGGTTGGTGGCTGGCACTCGCACTATGGCTGGAGCCGCTGGCACTGCTACGCGAGTACCAGGCCCGCAGTGACCAGTTCATCAGTGCCCTGGCCATGCATCTGGTGCTGGTGGGCGCCGCGGTGGCCGCCAGCCTGGTGCTGGCCTCGTTGCTGGCCTTGGCCATGCGTCGGCATGCCGGGGTCAGGCGAATCGGCTTCGGCGTGCTCAACTTCCTTCAGACCATCCCCAGCCTGGCATTGTTCGGTCTGCTGCTGGCACCGCTCGCCTGGCTAGGCTCGCGCATCGACTGGCTATCGGCCATCGGTGTGAGCGGCATCGGCTGGGCGCCGGCTTTTCTGGCGCTACTCGGCTACAGCTTGCTGCCGATGGTGCGCAACATTCACGTAGCGCTTGAAGAAGTGGACCCCGCCGTGATCGAGTCGGCCCGCGGCATGGGCATGAACCGACGCCAGGTGTTTCTGCAGGTGCGACTCCCGCTGGCCTTGCCGGTGGTGCTCGAAGGCATACGCATCACTACTGTCCAGGCTATCGGTCTCACGGCGGTGGCGGCACTGATCGGTGCGGGCGGGCTTGGTACCTTCATCTTTCAGGGGCTGGGTCAGGCGGCCATGGACATGGTCTTGCTCGGCGCCTTGCCGATCATAGGCCTGGCACTGGTGGCCGACGCGCTGATCGGCTCCCTGAGTGAACGTCTTCGTCCCGGAGGGGCCGCATGATCGAATTGTTCGACGTGACCAAGCGCTTCGGCAATGAGACCGCCGTCGACGGCATCTCGCTGCGCATCGAGAAGGGCGAGCTGTGCGCACTGGTCGGCACCTCGGGCTGTGGCAAGTCGACCACCCTGCGCATGATCAATCGGCTGATCGAGCACGATGGCGGTGAAATCCACCTGGACGGCCAGCCGGTTCGCAACTTTGACGAGGTGACGCTTCGCCGACGCATCGGCTACGTCATCCAGAGTACCGGGCTGTTTCCGCACTGGACGGTGGCTCGCAACATCGGTCTGGTGCCGCGCCTGCTCAAGTGGCCCAAGGGGAGAGTGCGTGAGCGGGTCGAGGAGCTGATGCAACTATTGGGCTTGCCGGTGGCGGAATTCGCCGACAAGTATCCGCGCCAACTCTCCGGCGGCCAGGCGCAACGTGTGGGTGTGGCTCGGGCGCTGGCCGCAGACCCCGATATCCTGCTGATGGATGAGCCGTTCGGCGCGCTGGATCCCATTACCCGTGAGACCTTGCAGCATGAAATGCGTGAGCTGCAGGCGCGGCTGCACAAGACCATCGTCTTTGTCACTCATGACATGGACGAGGCGCTGGCATTGGCCGACCGGCTGGTCGTGATGCACCAGGGCCGGGTCGTGCAGCAGGGCAGGCCGATCGAGCTGCTGCACGACCCGGTCAACCCTTTCGTCGAATCTCTGCTGGGCGGCATGGACCGCGGCCTCAAGGAGGCGGCGCTGATCCGAGTCAGTGAACGCATGCTGCCGCTGGGGCCGCGCCTGCTGGCCAGCGAGCGGATTGCCTACGGCGCATCGCTGAGCCAGGCCCTGTCGGTCATGCTGTGGCATCAGGTCGACCGACTGACGGTAGTCGACGAGGAGGACATTCCCATTGGCGAGCTGTCACTGCGTCGCCTGCTTGGGGCCAAGGCGTCATGAGGCCAGAATCGCTCACCGGCAAACTCCCCACCGCCCTGGCTCGCTGGCGCCAGTGGCTGGCACCATCGGTCTGGCTGGCCCTATTGTTGTTGCTGGTAGCCGGCATGGGGCAGCTCGAATGGCTGTTTCGCCTGGTTGAGCCGGATGTACGCCAAGTGATCTACCAGCGAGCCGGGTTCTTTTCCCTGTTGGGCCAGCACATCCTGGTGGTAGGGGTTGCCTCGCTGCTGGCGGTCGTGCTGGGTGTGGGAGCGGCGATAGCCGTCACCCGGCCCGGCGGTCGAGACTTCCTGCCCCTGGTGTCGCAGCTCGCCTCTATCGGTCAGACTTTCCCTCCCGTTGCCGTGCTGGCACTGGCCGTCCCGGCGCTGGGTTTTGGCACGCTACCTATCATCGTGGCGTTGGTGCTGTATGGGTTACTGCCGATCGTGCGCAATACCCTGGCCGGCATTGGCAGCATCGATCCCAACGTGCACGAGGCGGCCCGGGGCATGGGCATGACCACTGGGCAGGTTTTACGCCAGGTCGAGCTGCCGCTGGCGGCCCCCGTCATCCTTGCCGGCATACGCACCTCGGTAACCATCAACATTGCCACTGCGGCATTGGGAGCGACCGTGGGGGCGAGCAACCTTGGCGATCCGATCATCTCCGGCATCGTCAACGGCAATACAGCCTACATTCTTCAAGGGGCGCTACTGATCGGGCTACTGGCGATCACCGTGGATAGTGTTTTCGAGCGTCTCCAGCGAAGAAGCTAAGGTAGCGTTACGCCAGTTCGCCGTGCTCCGTCAGTGTCGTTTCCCCCACGCCCAACAGCTGAAGTGCATTGTCGTCGATGAAGGCGTCCACCTCGGCAGCGCTCTGTACGCTGCCGCCATCGGCCCAGCCGGCATCCACCGCGCCGATGCGAAAGGCATCCGCTCCCGCTTCGATGCCGGGGTCGGTATCGGTATCCAGTACGTAGAACAGATCGCCGCTATCGTCCTCGAACAACAGGCCATCCAGGGTGTCGTCATCGTCGTTGGACACGTTCCCTTCGAAGTCGAAGGCGCCGTCGAAGCGACCCTCCTCGTCGACCGACCAGTGACTATCGCCGGTATCCCGCTCGAAGTAGGCGTCATTGTACTCCGCCGAGTCCGTGAAGGAGTGAGCGCCAGTATAGAGTCTCACCTCGCCGTCCGACTGGATTCGGACAGCCCCGTTGGTACTTTCCGGATGCAGCATTCTGCCGCTCACGACGTAGAAATCCTCGGTCTGCACCAGGCTATCGCCCGCAATGGTGAACGACCCATCCTCCAGCGCTAATTCGCCACGGCCCACTACATCGGTCAGGGAAGCGGAAATGCTAGGGGCCTCGATATGGAAGCTGGCCATATCGTCCAGCTCCCCTGCGCTCCTGTAGCTCAGGGAATCGCTTCCTTCGCCCCCGGTGTAGGCCAGGTCACGCCCGCTGACCGATATATTGTTCTGTCCCTTCCCCGAGCCGATGATATCGGCAGTGCCGCGCCCCGGGCCGTCAAAGGCGCCGATGCTGGCGTTCAAGGTATCTTCACCGGGAGGAAGGGGAAAGACATCGCCGCTTAGTTCTGCCGCGTCGATGCGGATCGATTCGGCCTGCGTGCCAGCGTCGTCTGCATATAAGACGACCCGTCCGCCACCGCTGAGGTTGGCCTCTTCGAGATGCGCGAGTTCGAAGCCCGAAAGCAGGAATTCGCCATCGGTGTCAGCACTCACGTGCCGCAGGGCCTCAGTCTCGGCGATGGAGGTGAGGTGGAAGCGAGCATCGCCGCTAACCGACAGCCGTTCCAGGTTGGCGGCATCGATATCCATCGAGTGGTAGGTGCCTCCATGGCTTTCGTCATCCTCGAACCGGCTCATCTTGCTCAGGTTGAACGTGGCTTCGCTCAGGTCTGCGCCATGCAGAGTGACATTGTTGAGCCAGCCGGAGGCGTCCACTTCCAGCGAATGCGCCGCATCGGCATGGATAGTACCGCGGAACCCTGTGCCCTCGGCCACCTGCAGGCTCACCGAGTCGCTATTGGTAAGGTGGTAGGTGCCGCTGGGCGATTCGTAGTCGGGGTTAGGATCGTCCGACAAGAAGGTGTCGATCACTGCAGGGCCGCTGCCGTCGAAGCGGAAGACGCCGTGGTACTCCTCCCCTCTTTCATCGGCACTCAGCTCCAGTTCCAGTGCGGCGTCGCCCATGCCGACGAGCGTGACGTCCTCATCGCTATCGCCCAGTGTGACGGATTCCACGTAGTGCTCGTCGTCGCCGTCTTCCTCGCCTGCGGGTGGCGGGTCAGTGGGGGGTATTGCCTCGTCGAAGCGCCGCATCAGCTGATCCGCTGGGCTTTCTCGAAGCGCAGCGAGGGCGGTTTCGAGCTGCTGTCCTAGTGGCAGATCACGCAGTTCATCGAGCAGGGCGGGCGCCTGCGGCATGCGGTTCAGGCTGGCATAGTCCTCCTTTTGCCGTGTCAGGAGATCATCATGTTCCGTGCGAAGAGCGGGGATGAGCGAAGGGGCGGGACGAAGCGGAGCGGCCTGGGCAGCCTGCTCTGCGACAGTGTGATGGGCCTCGAGGGCGTTTGACGAGGCTATGATGAAGTGGCGAGTCATGCGATTACTCCCTGTCGACTGTCCACGAGCAGAATCCGCTACTCGCGGTGAGCCAGTGCATTGTCAGGCGCAGGAGCGCGTGAGGATGGAGTTGCCTGCTACGTTACGCCCCTCCCTTTCTAGTAGGGAAAACGGGGCGCAGCAAGGGAAAGGCATAGGGTTTCTACTCAGGGGGCGAACGCCACCATGTTGCATCGGCGTCGACCGCTCCATGGCGTTGAGGTCCGGCTTGGCGAAATAATATCGCTGACAAGTGATTAGCCAGTCGATAATTTATACGTTTGTCCTGTTTGGCAGTAAATATGATGTAAAAAGATTCATCTTACGTTAACGTCAGCCTATCCAGCGTTGGCGATTTGCTGGAGGGACCCTCTGGCAGACGGCTACATTAGAGTCAACACTGCCCTCACGAGGGGCGGTTCTCCTCCTGCCATTACCCAAGGACCAGGAAGATGATAACAACACACGACGTCCACACGCCGAGCTTCATGACCGGCGATGAATTCCACATTCCCACCTTCCGCCTGCTGCAGCAGAACGGCTCCCTGTTCGAGGGCGCCGAGGCGCCCGAGCTGGATGAAGACAAGGCGTTGAAGATCTATCGCGCCATGCTCGTCACCCGCGTGCTCGACGAGCGCATGATGGCGGCGCAGCGCCAGGGCCGGCTGTCGTTCTACATGCAATGCACTGGCGAGGAGGCGGCTGTCATCGGTGCCACCGCGGCGCTGGACGATGCCGACATGATCATGGCGCAGTATCGCGAGCAGGGAGCGCTGGTCTATCGCGGCTTCAGCTACGACGAGTTCATGAATCAGTTGTTCGGCAACGAACTCGACTACGGCAAGGGCAGGCAGATGCCGATCCACTATGGTTCGCGCAAGCTGCACTACATGACCATCTCCTCGCCGCTGGCGACCCAGATTCCCCAGGCCACCGGCTACGCCTATGGTCAGAAGCTGGCCGGCGAGGGGCATTGCACCATTACCTTCTTCGGCGAGGGTGCGGCTTCCGAGGGGGATTTTCACGCCGCGCTCAACATGGCCTCGGTACACAAGGTGCCGGTGATTTTCTTCTGCCGTAACAACGGCTATGCGATCTCGACGCCGGCCAGTGAGCAGTTCGCCGCCGACGGTATTGCTCCGCGCGCCTTCGGCTATCGCATGCACGTGATCCGTGTCGACGGCAACGACGTGCTGGCGGTGTACCGCGCCACACAGGATGCACGCAAGATCGCCGTGGAGATGAACCAACCGGTGCTGATCGAGGCCATGACTTATCGGCTGGCGGCTCACTCCTCTTCCGACGACCCTTCCGGCTATCGCTCGCGCAAGGAGGAGGAAGCCTGGCGCGAAAAGGATCCGATTCTGCGCATGCAGCGCTGGCTGATCGATCTTGGCTGGTGGAGCGAAGAGCAGGAGAAGGAGCTGCAGGAAAGCCTGCGCCGCGAGGTGCTCGAAACCATGAAGCGTGCCGAGAAGCGTCCGCCGCCGCCCCTCGAGAGCCTGGTCACGGACGTCTATGCCGACGTGACACCGGCGCTGCAGCGGCAACTCGACGACCTCAAGACGCATATTCGCAAGCACCCCGATGCCTACCCGAAGGGGGCGAGCTCCCTCGATCCCGACGTCCAGGCGCCGGGCAGCGACCACAAGTCCAGCGATGAACAGGGAGGAGCCTGAACATGCCCAAGATGAACATGCTTCAGGCGATCAACAATGCGCTGGACATCGCCATGGCCGAGGACGAGAAAGTACTCTGCTTCGGCGAGGACGTCGGTGTGTTCGGCGGCGTGTTTCGCGCCACCAGTCATCTACAGGAGAAGTACGGTCGCGACCGCTGCTTCAACACGCCGCTGGTGGAGCAGGGCATCATCGGTTTCGCCAACGGCCTGGCGGCCCAGGGTTCGGTACCGGTGGCCGAGATCCAGTTCGCCGACTACATCTTTCCGGCCTTCGACCAGATCGTCAACGAGACCGCCAAGTTCCGCTTCCGCTCGGGCGATCTGTTCAATGTCGGTGGGCTGACCATACGCACGCCGTACGGCGGCGGCATTTCCGGCGGGCTCTATCACTCCCAGTCGCCCGAGGCTTACTTCGCGCACACGCCGGGCCTTAAGGTCGTGGTGCCGCGCAACCCCTACCAGGCAAAGGGGCTGCTGCTGTCGGCGATCCGCGATCCCGATCCGGTGGTGTTCTTCGAACCCAAGCGTCTCTATCGCGCCTCAGTCGGCGAAGTGCCGGAAGAGGACTACCAACTGCCCATCGGCGAGGCTGAAGTTACCAAGGAGGGTAGCGATATCACCGTGCTCGGTTGGGGCGCACAGATGGAAGTGATCGACAAGGCTGTGGAATTGGCCGAGAAGGCCGGCATCTCCTGCGAGGTGATCGATCTTCGCAGCATCCTGCCTTGGGACGAGGACACCGTGGTCGAATCGGTGCTCAAGACGGGACGGCTGTTGATCACTCACGAAGCGCCGCGTACCGGCGGTTTCGCTGGCGAGATTGCCGCTACCATCCAGGAGCGCTGCTTCCTGTACCTGGAATCGCCCATCGAGCGGGTGACCGGGCTGGATACGCCTTTCCCGCTAACCCTGGAGAAGGAGTATCTGCCCGATCACTTGAAAATCTTCGAAGCGATCAAGGCATCCGTGGCGTTTTGACGCCCGATATCAGGACAGGAGAAGACAATGAGCGATTTCATGCTGCCCGATATCGGTGAAGGTATCGTGGAGTGCGAAGTGGTCGAGTGGCGCATCAACGAAGGTGACGAGATCGCCGAAGACCAGCCTGTGGTCGAGGTAATGACCGACAAGGCGCTGGTCGAGATCACCGCCCCGGAGGCTGGGCGCGTCACCAGGTTGTATGTGGAGAAGGGCGAGGTCGCCAAGGTGCATGCACCTCTGTTTGCCTACGAGGCGACGGGCGAGGAAGGCTTCGAGACACCACCTCGTCCTGCTGCACGGGAAGAGGACGAAGTGGCGAGCCCCGCGGCCGAAGCGCCTCCCCCCGGCGCTCCGAGTGCTGAGTCTACCCCGGCAGCTGCAGGCAGGACGAAGGATTTCATTCTGCCCGATATCGGCGAAGGCATCGTCGAGTGCGAGGTGGTTGAGTGGCGCGTGGCCGAGGGTGAGCACATCGAAGAGGACCAGCCATTGGTCGATGTGATGACCGACAAGGCTATGGTCGAGATCACCGCTCCCGAGGCGGGCATCGTCAGCAAGCTTTACGTACCCAAGGGCGAGATTGCCAAGGTACATGCGCCGCTGTTCGCCTATACGCCCAGCCATGCAGAGCCGAGTGCAAGCCCGGCGGCCGGCAGCGAGGCATCTCGCCAGGAAAGCCGGGCGGAAGCACCTTCCGTCTCCTCGGTGGCCAGCGGTGGCCGCGGGCCTTACGGGCGTATCCCGGCGAGCCCCGCGGTGCGCCGCCTGGTGCGCGAGCACGGCCTGTCGCTCGATGCGATTGCCGGCTCGGGCAAGGACGGCCGTGTCCTCAAGGAAGACGTGCTGCGTTTTCTGGAAAGCGGCCCACGCGAAGACGACAAGCACGAGCAGGATCGGCCTGCGAGCCGGTCACGACCCAGCGATGCGGCCAAGCTGCCGGGCCGTGAGGACGGCGAAGTACGAGTCGAGCCGATTCGCGGTGTGCGTGCCGTCATGGCGCGGCGTATGGTGGAATCGGCCAGTACCATCCCCCATTTCCAGTATGGCGAGGAGATCGATGTCACCGAGCTTCTGACACTGCGTGAGCGACTGAAACCGGTGGCCGAGGCTCAGCAGGTTCGTCTGACGCTGATGCCGTTCTTCATGAAAGCACTGGCCTTGGCGGTTCGTGAGGAGCCGATCCTCAATGCACGGCTAAACGCCGAGGTGACCGAGATCCACTACCTGCCTTCGGTCAACGTGGGCATGGCGGTGGACAGCCGAACAGGGCTGATCGTGCCCAACGTCAAACATGTCGAGCAGCGTAGCGTGCTCGACGTGTCCCGAGAGATCCAGCGTCTCACGGCGGATGCCCGCGACGGCAGGGTGGCACAGGAAGACCTCAAGGGCGGTACCATCAGCGTCTCCAACATCGGGGCGCTTGGCGGTACCTATGCGGCACCGATCATCAATGCCCCGGAGCTGGCTATCGTCGCCATCGGCAAGAGCCAGTGGTTGCCGCGCTTCGACGAGCGCGGCGAGGTGACGAGGCGGGCGATCATGACGGTGACCTGGGCAGGCGACCATCGGGTGATCGACGGCGGCACCATCGCCCGCTTCTGCAACGCTTGGAAGGGCTACCTCGAAGCGCCGGAGACCATGCTACTTCACCTAGGCTGAGGCCGGTTCATGTCCCAGGCGCCGCTGCAGCAGTTCTACATCCCGGAAGAGCAGTCGATCTACCTGCTCAGCCACGACGATGCGCGTAAGCTCAAGGAGTGGGTGGCGCTGTGTCAGGCTCAGCTCGAACAGTTGGGCTATCGGGATATCGAACTGATCGGCAAGGGCGCTTATGGCTTCGTCTTCGCCGGGATCACCGCCTACGACGAGAAGTATGTGTTCAAGTTCACCCGGGTCAACCTGCCCCAGCAGTTGCAGGACCGCCTCGAGGAGGAGGCGTTCATGCTGGAGCAGGTGGAACACCCCCGGGTGCCGCGCTTGATCGCCTTCCAGCGCGTGCGTAACCAGTCGATCCTGGTGATGCAGCGTGCCCCGGGCATCAACCTGGAAGAGGTCTCGCTGCGGGAAGGACGTCTCTCGCCGCGGCTCGTGGTGCGCATCGCCGATCAACTCGCCGATATCCTTCGCAGCCTGCGACGCGAAGTGGGGCCGGCGGGCCGGCCTATCGTGCATGGCGACATCAAGCCGTCGAACCTGGTTTACGACGCCGGTCGCGAGGCGGTGGCGCTGATCGACTGGGGCTCGTCGGTGTTCGCCCAGCTCGATGCCAACCAGCAGTTCGTGTCGGCCAACGTGATGGAGCTGATGTCAGATAACCTGCAGCAGACCAATGCGCGTCTTGGCGACGTCTACTTCATCGGTGAGGAGCAACTGAACGGTGCACTGTCGTCGCCGCGCTTCGACGAACAGGGCACTGCCGGCACGCTCTATGCGCTGGCCTCGGCACAGTCGTGCCGCTTCGGTCATCGCGCCATTCCCGCCACCTCCCTGGGTCTGCCCCTGGAGTTCGCCCGCATGCTCGACGGCATGCTCGATCCCGATCCGCGCGTGCGCATACGCGCCGGGGACCACTTCATCCGTGAGATGCCGCGGCTGGCACGGGTGGTGATGATCGACCTGCCGGAAACCGCGGAGGCGCCACTGGTGCCGACTTGGGTACGGCCCTCGACGCGTGAGATCGACACCGTGGTGTACAGCTCGCGCAGGGCATTCCTGCGCGAGGAGGGTGGACGCGAGACGCTCAACGACGTCAATGACGTACAGCTCGACCGCTACTACAAGAACTTCATGCAGGGCATGGGCGAGACCGAGAAGGCTTTTCTCGCAGCGGTGAGCCGCCTGGGCAAGTATCCGGTGGTAGGCGGACTCGCCGTGCGTTGGGAAGCCGATGGGGTCTATATCGACACCTCGTTGAATCTGCACGATACCAGTCTCAAGACAGCCTTCGTCGCCGCCGTCAATAACATGGTCAATCTGGCCCGCGCCATCTATCGCCAGGGCATCTTCAAGAGCTGCCTTTTCAACGCCCGCGATACCCTGCACCTGGATCGGGAAAGCCCGGCGCACCCCTTCGTCGTCGAGCCCGGCATGCAACTGCGCTATGAGGTCAGCGCGGTACCCGAACTGGAGGATCGCAGCCGCCTGCACAGCTATTTCGAGGACGGGCCCGATCCCGAGGAATTCCTGGTCCTGCCGGAGACGATCATCACCTCGCTGGAAGCACTCAACGAGATCCATCACACCGGTATGATCATCTTCGAGGCGTTGCCCCAACATCTCAAGATTCACAGTTACTACCGCCTGCTCGACCCCTCCCGCGAGGCGGAGTTTCGCGATCGTCTCGAGGCCATCCTGGCGGCGGTGGGCTTGATCGAAGGGCTCGGCGTCTCGGGCTTCATGAAGATGCCCTACAAGGACACGCGCTTCTTCGCTCATGTCGAACGCCTGCCCGAGCGCTACTACCCGCGTAATCCACGCGAAGAGATCCGTCATGACGGCGCCCGAGGCTAGGCTCGGGCGCCGTGGCGTTCAGCGGGTCATGGTCTGGGGTAGGTAGAGGGCAATCCCAGGGAACAGGTGCATCAGCGCGATCGCGACCAGCATCAGCAGGAAGAAGGGCAGCGTGGCCCTGGTGATGGTCAGTATGTCCTTGCCCGTCAGACCCTGGATCACGAACAGATTGAAGCCCACCGGCGGCGTGATCTGCGACATCTCGACCACGATGACGAGATAGATGCCGAACCAGATCAGGTCGAAGCCGGCGGCGTTGACCAGCGGCATGATAATGGCAGTGACCAGCAGGATCAGCGAGATGCCGTCGAGGAAGCAACCCATCACCAGCAGCAGCAGGGTCAGCGCGATCAGCAGCATGGTCGGCGATAGGCCCATCTCGCCGATGGCGCGTGCCAGTTGCATCGGTACCTGGGTAAAGCCCATGGCCGAAGTCAGGAACGAGGCCGCGGCGATGATGAAGGCAATCATGCAGGCGGTACGGACGGCGGCGAACAGCGAATCCCTGAAGATGGCTGCATCGAAGCTGCCGTTCCAGCGTGCGATCAGCATCGATAGCACGACGCCGACCGCAGCCGCCTCGGTGGGCGAGGCTAGCCCGCCGTAGATCGAGACGATGATGCCGCCGATCAGCAGCAGAATCGGCACCAGTTCCAGGGTCTGATGCAGCTTCTTGGCCAGCGGCAGTCCGGACTCGTCCTGGCCCGTGAGGCCAAGGCGGTTGCCGCGGAACAACGACCAGACCACCAGATAGCTCATGAATAGCGCCAGTATCATCAGCCCCGGGCCGATGCCGGCCATGAACAGCCGCGAGATCGACTGCTCGGTGACCACGCCATAGACGATCAGCACGATCGAGGGGGGAATCAATAGGCCCAGCGTGGAGGCGCTGGCCAGGGTGCCGATGGCCATGTTGCTGTCGTAGCCACGGCGCTCCAGCTCCGGCAGGGTCATCTTGCCCACGGTGGCGCAGGTGGCCGCCGACGAACCGCACACGGCAGCGAACATGCCGCTGCCGATGATGTTGGTGTGCAGCAGGCGTCCCGGCACGCGGTTGAGCCATGGCGACAGGCCGCGGAACATATTGTCGGCGAGTCCCGAGCGGAACAGTATCTCGCCCATCCAGATGAACATCGGCAAGGCGGTCAGGTCCCAGCCGTAACTGGCGCCCCAGAAGTCGGAGGCGAGTATTGGGCCCGGCTCAAAGGAGCTGAAGAAGGCCAGCGCGATCCAGGCGGTACCGATCAGGGCGAAGGCGATCCACACCCCGCTGCCCAGCAGGAGAGCCAGCGTGAGAATAGTGGCCAGGCTGAGTGTCAGCACGAGACGTTACTCCGTTTTGTTGAGCCGCGACTCAGTGAGTTTCGCTGTCGTCAGAAGCAGTCGCTTCACGAAAGCTACCCGGTTCGCGAATAGCGATCCGTAGCGTCTGCACCAGCGCCTCCGTCAGTGCCAGGCAGAGCAGGACGACGCCAACGAGCAGGGCAGTCTGGGGAATCCAGAGCGGGATCGACAGGAAGCCGGAGGAGACGTCGTTGAATTCCAGGCTCTCGCGAATGATCTCGACGAGTCCGTAGCTCAGTAGCACACTGAGGACGAGGGCAACCGAAAGACAGAAAACCTCGAACCAGGCGCGCAGCGCCGAGGGCAAGCGACCGATCAATAGGGTCACGCGGATATGCGCGTGGTGAACGAAGGTGTAGGCGAGACCCAGGAAGGTGGCGCCGACCAGCAGGTAGGCAGCGATCTCGGAGAGGCCGGTGATGCCGAAGCCAAGGCGGCTCAGGCCAACCAGCACAAGCAGGGCATCGACCAGGCGGAAGGTGACCTGCAGGGCAACCAGGGTACAGATCGCCACCATGCAGGCGGCCGCGCCCCAGGCACCCAGGCGATAAAGTGCGTTGAACTTGAAAGTCATGGCTGTGCCTCGAGGCGAACTGGGAGAGGCGTGGCGGCAGCCCACCACGCCTTGTCTCTTGCGGGATCAGTTGTCGCGCTGCTGCTGGTACTCCTCGAGCACCTGCATGGATTGCTCGCTGGCACGCTCCTGCCATGAGGAGAACAGCTGATCGCCTGCCTCCTGCAGGGCGGCGGCCACTTCCTCGTTGGGCTCGGAGACGGTAATGCCATTCTCTTGCAACGCCTCGAGGCTGGCCTGGTTGTCGTCACGGCTCATCTGCCAGCCGCGCTCCTCGGCTCGTGCAGCCGCTTCCAGCAGTGCCTCCTGGGTCGGCTCATCGAGGCGATCGAAGGCACGCTGGTTGATGAAGACGATGTTCTTGGGCAGCCACAGGTTGGCGTCGGTGTAGTGGGAGACATAATCCCATGCCGTCATCGAATTTCCGGTGGAGCTCGAGGTGATCATGGCATCCACCCGGCCGGTGCTGAAGGCAGTAGGAATGTCGGCTTCCTCGGTCTCGGTGGGGCTACCGCCCAGGTAGTCGACGAAGCGCTGGGTATTGATATTCGGTGCGCGGACGCGAAGTCCCTCGAACTGTCCCGGATCGGTCAGTTCGAAGTCGGTATAAATACCTTGGGCCGGCCAGGCCACGGCATACAGCGGTTTCAAACCCTGGTTGGCGAACAGCTCCTCGATCACAGGCTTTGTGGTTTCCCACAGTTGGTAGGCTTCGTCGTAGCTGCCGGCAACCCCTGGCAGGGTGTCGACCTCGAAGATCGGATCCTCGTTGGACAGAGTCGAGAGGAAGACCTCACCGGCCTCGATGGTGCCACGCCGCACCGATGACTTGATTTCTCCATGGGCTACTAGCGAACCGCCGCTGTGGACGTTGATGGTCAGCTCTCCGTCGGTGGCCTCGGCCACATCCTCGGCAAACTGCTTCACATTCTGGGTATGGAAACTGGCATCGCCATAGGGGGTCGCCATGGTCCATTCGGCGGCGGTGGCCGCAGCGGAAAGGCCGCAGGCGGTCGCCAGCAGCAGAGAACGGGACAGGATATTGTTCATTGTCTTCTCTCTTGTTGGATTTCCAAGGATTGTGGTCATGTTGCCAGTGGGTGTGTCGTGGGACGTTCTGGCCGCACCCAACGGCCGGGAAAATCGCTGTGAGCCATGTCGTCGCGGCGCGATCTTGCGTAGCGTTCGGCACATTCCTGGGCCAGCAGCCCAACGCTACGACAGAAACGCGGATGGCTGGCCGGACGCCATATCACGTCGTAGTGCATGTCGGGTAGGGCACATGGCAGTTCCAGGCGGTACAGCTTGCCGCTGCGCCACTCGTCAAGCACGGTGGCGACGGGCAAGGCACCGATGCCAAGGCCCTCCATGGTCATTCGCACGATGGTCATCAGGGTACTCACGCTGTGAATGCGTGGGTGCTCCAGCCCCTGCCGTGCCAGGTAATCGATCAGTTCCTCATAAGGTCGCGCCTTCTTGCCGAAGGAGATGAACGGCAACCCGACCAGCCAGCTATCGGGACGGGCAGTCAACATCTCGACATGATCCGGTGAGACGAACATGCCCATCTCGTAAGGGCTGAGCGATACCTGGTCGATGCGCTCAGGATCGAGATAACCGTTCATGGCAAGCAGGATATCGAGGTCGTTGCCGGCCAGCCGCTGGTTGAGCGCCGGAGAATAGTCGACGCTCAGCTCGATGGTGAGCCGCGGATAACGCTGCGTCAGGGCGCGCATGAAATCGGGCAGCCAGCTATGGGCGATGGTTTCGATGGCGCCCAGGCGCAGAGGAGCGGAGTAGTTCTCTTCGTCATCGAAGAGTCTCAGTGCTTCGTCGCGCTGCTGCAGCAGCCGCTCCGCATGCACAAAGAACTCGCGACCGCGCATGGTCGGCTGGATGGGCCTGGCGGAGCGCTCCAGCAGCACCTCTCCGACGCTGCCCTCCAGGCGCGAGATGCGCTCCGAGATAGAGGGCTGCGTCAGGTGCAGGCGTTCCGCCGCCTTGCGGAAGGAACCCAGCCTGACCGCCCAGACGAAAGCCTCCAGCTCTTTGAAATCAAGCATGACGGAGCCGGTCAGGCCTTCTTGAACAGCTGTTCTTCACGGTTCTTGAAGGCCTTGAACTCCAGAGCGTTACCGGAAGGATCGTAGAAGAACATGGTGGCCTGCTCACCGGCTTCGCCCTTGAAGCGGATATAGGGCTCGATCACGAACTTCACGCCGTGATCCCTCAGCTTTTGGGCCAGGCTTTCCCACGCCTGCATTTCCAGCACTACACCGAAATGCGGCACCGGCACCCCATGGCCATCGACGGGATTCTTGTGGCTGGCAACCGGGTTGTCCTTCAGGGCTGGGTTGAGATGGCAGACGAATTGATGTCCGAACAGATTGAAGTCCACCCAGCTGTCCGATGAGCGCCCTTCGGGGCAGCCGAGGAAGTCGCCGTAGAAGCGGCGTGCCTCTTCGATGTCGTGAACCTGAATGGCCAGGTGGAAAGGATCTTTGACCGCCATGAGGGTGAACTCCTTTTGTTGACGTTATAGGGCCTCGATTCCTTTCATTGATAATCCCCGAAAGGAGCGAGGTCAACCATTTTTCCACTAAATAACAAGATGATAGGCGACGACGATACGAAGTATCGTGAAAAACGATTGGCCAAGAAAAAAGCCGCTTCATATAGTGAGATACGCTACAAGAATAGACGTTTGACACCGCTTGACACAGGAGTCGTCATGGCCGTTCCCCTGCTCAACTGCGACATGGGCGAAAGCTTCGGCAACTATTCGCTGGGGCTCGACAGTGAGGTCATGCCTCATGTCGATTGCGCCAACATTGCCTGCGGCTATCACGCCTCGGACCCGCACGTGATGCGCCGCACGGTACGGCTTGCGGTGAAGCATGGGGTGAGGGTGGGGGCGCATCCTGCTTATCCCGACCTGGTGGGGTTCGGACGCCGCTCCATGGCCTGTTCTCCCGCGGAAGTCGAGGACATGATGCTCTACCAGATAGGTGCGCTGGCCGGTATTTGCCAGGCGGAAGGGACCGCCATTCGCTACGTCAAGCCGCATGGCGCGCTGTATAACGACATGGCCCGCGACCCCGAGCTGCTGCGTGCCGTCATGCGGGCGGTACGCAGCTTCGATCCAGGCCTGCCGCTGATGCTGATGGCCACGGCCGATCCCGTGCCGAGCCGCCAGTTGGCTCGAGCAATGGATGTTACCATCTGGTTCGAAACCTTTGCCGACCGGGCCTACGATGCCAATGGTCATCTCGTCTCACGTCGCTTGCCGGGAGCGGTGCATCACGACCAGGCGATCATCGTCGAACAGGCGGTGCGCCTGGCAAAGGGCGAGCCGCTTCGTTCAGCGGATGGCACCGAGCTCGAGCTGCCCTGCGACACTCTTTGCGTACACGGCGACAATCCCGAGTCGGTGGCGGCGGTACGGGCCATCCGCGAGGCCTTCGAGGCGCTGAAGACGACGTGACGATTCGACCGCGCATCGAAACGGCCGCCATGGACTCTCTCATGGTGCGCCTGTTCGACACTATCGACGAAAAGAACATGCCCTGGATTCTCGCTGCCGATCGGGCGCTTCGCGAGGCCTTCGGGCAATGGTTGATCGACCTCGTGCCTTCCTACACCACGCTGCTGCTGCACTACGATTGCCTGAGCCTGACGCACGCGGAGGCACTGCAGCACATCGGGCGTGTGCTTGATCGGCTTGAGCCGGCCGCTGCCGAGCATGGGACGTACCACGAAATCCCGGTCTGGTATGACCCCAGCGTCGGCCCGGAACTGGCACGCGTGGCTGAACGGGCGGGGCTGGCGGTCGACGAGGTTATCCGGCGTCATTGTGCTCGCGACTATTACGTCTTTGCGCTCGGCTTCGCGCCCGGTTACGGCTTCATGGGACTGGTGGAAGAGGCACTGGCTACGCCGCGCCTGAATACGCCGCGGCGGCGGGTACCCGCCGGCAGCGTCGCCATCGCCGAACGCCAGACCGCCATCTATCCGCTGCAGTCGCCGGGTGGGTGGAACATCCTGGGGCGCACCGCCGTACCGCTGTTCGAGCATGCTCGCCGCGGCGAGCCACTGCTACTCCCGGGTGACCGGGTGTGCTTCATGGCGATTTCTCGTGACGAGTTCGAGCGGCAGGGCGGCGACACCACACCGCTGGAGAGCGCTTCATGAATCGTGTCGTGTCGCATACCCTGCGCGTCGTGCAGGAGGGCCCCCTGGCGCTTGTCGTGGATAGCGGGCGCTTCGGTGTGCGTCACCTGGGGGTTACCCAGGGCGGCGCCGCCGACTGGGTCTCCTTCTCCTGGGCCAACTGGTTACTGGGCAATGTTCCGAACGCCGCAGCGCTGGAGATCGTGATTGGCGGTGGCTTGACGCTGGAGGCGGAGCAGGATGCGACCCTGGCCTTGGCGGGGGCGGATCTGGAGGCCCGCCTGGACGACCGTCCACTCACACCCGGTTCGACCTTTCGTATCGCTGCGGGGCAGCGCCTGACCTTTCGCCAGCCGCGTCAAGGCCTGCGAGCCTATCTGGCCGTGCCAGGCGGGTTCGATGCACCGGAGGTGCTGGGTAGCCGCAGTGCCACACCGAGGGAACAACTGGGCGGACACCTGGGTGACGGCAGCGCATTGAAAAACGGCAACCGGCTCGAATGGAGCGGGCAGCAGGCGCCGGAGCGTCGTCTGCCGTTCGACCCGGCCAAGGGTATTACGCTGGTGGGGCAGCAATTGGCGCTGGTACCCGGGTCGCAGATCGGTCATTTCACCGGGGTGAGTCTCTATCGTGCCTTCAACGCACCGTGGCGCATTGACGACCGTGCCGACCGCATGGGGATCAGGCTGCGTGGGCCCGAGCTTCACTGCCGGTTGGGTAGCTTGATCTCCGAGGGGATTCCTCTCGGGGCAGTGCAGGTGCCACCGGACGGACAGCCCATCGTGTTGCTCAACGATCGCCAGACCATAGGCGGTTACCCCCGCTTGGGGGCGCTGACTCCATTATCCACAGCGCGCCTGGCACAGTGTCTGCCTGGAGAAGAAGTGAGACTGATAGCCACGTCCCACGAGCAAGCGCTGGCGATGCATCGAAGCTGCCTGAATGAGTTCCGCCGAGACGGATGATCAGGCGCCCAAGCCGCTCTCGCGAAGCAGCTGGTCGAGGGCAGGGCGATGGCTGGGTAGCGGGGCGTTGACGGCTTCCTCCAGCAGAAACTGAGCTTCCAGGTCACGCATGCCCATCGCGAGGCAGCTCTCGATCAATTCGCCCTTGCTCTTGCCGGTGCGCTGGGCGAGCCTCTCGAGGCGGGATTCGATGTCGCGGGAAAAACGCAGTAGGTGTGGCATGTCTCCCTCCCTTGGCCCTGCGTCAATCAGGCCGGTTCTTCTGGTTTGCTTTCAACATAAGCCGTTGCGTTCGGCCTGTCACCTCCCATTCTGGCGACAGCGTATGACAGGATGGTGACGCAGAGGAGCGGCTGAAAGGGGGGGGCGTGTCATGCCAGGCCGCGGCGGGTCATCACTTCGGTGATGATCGGAACCGGCGTCATCAGGTGCTCACGCATCATGTCGGCGGCGCGTGCGGCCTGCCGTTCGAGTATCACCTCGACCAGGGCGGCATGCTCCTGACGCTTGCGCTCCAGCGCCTCGTCGGAGAATACCGTCTCGTGCAGCCACAGGTGTCGGTAGCGCTCAACCTGATCGAACAGGCTGTCGCGCACCTGTAGCAGATGAGGTGAGCGGCAGCCGCTCACGATCGCCGTATGGAAGGCCTTGTGCCGTGCATCCCAGACATCCAGCAGTTCGTCGGGAGAATTCACTTCCATGACCTTCGACAGGGTGTGCGCCTTGGCCAGGATGCTGGCCTCCCAGCTGTCGTCGCCGCGTTCGATGGCAAGCTTGAGCAACAGCCCTTCGAGATGGGCGCGTGCATCGTAGAGATCGCTGAGTTCGGCCAACGACATCGGGGCTACCCGGTAGCCACGCTGGCTGATGGCCACCACCAGGCGCTCGGCAACGAGTTGGGAAAGGGCTTCGCGCAGTGGGCCGATGCCTAGCCCATAGCGCTCCTTGAGCCGGCTCATCAACAGCTTTTCGCCGGGCTGGAACACGCCGCGAATGATGTCGTGCTTGAGCCAGCTGTAGGCGCTGATACCAAGATTCTGGCGTGGCGTATCCATCGTCATCGTCGTTGTTCCCTTGAATTTGCCGAGCATGATAACCAATCGCTACCGCTGCGGGTAACTGCTCGACTTCATGCCAAGTACCAATGTTCGTGCAGACCATTTGTCAGAGAGAAATCAGCGCTGCTTCATTTGCGCCGTGGTCCAGTCGACCAGTTCACGTGCCAGCCTGTCCGCCGCCGTGCCGAAGGCGTCGATCACGTCGGGGATGGCCTCGCTCTCCGCGCGCTGTCGTTGGACGAAGCGTTGGTTGGCCAGGACTCGCTGCGAGCGGGTGTCGATCAGCCTGACGTCGAGACGTAGCGTTGCCACGGGGAGGCCGTCTTGGTATTCGCTGTGGAAGCTGCGCAGGTCGCTGAGCAGCTCCATGTCGGCTGACACGGCACTGTCGTCATGCACCAGGTGCGCAATACGTCCATCGTCCTGAAAGGCATCGAACAGGCGGTTGCGAACGAGCTGCGGCATGCCGTCAGCCCAACGCACGCCTTCGTAGGCTCGTGGCTGGTTGGGCAACGGCACGACGAGGATTCGCGAGCCATCGAGCAGGCCGCTGGCGCGTGGTGTTGCCAGGCGCAGTGTCGCTTCGATTCGCTCGCCCGGTCGAGGTGCGGGATCGAGGCTGCGAGCGGGCAGTTCATACAGGACGACCGGGGTGCGTTCCGGCACCAGACTACAGCCGACCAGCGACAGGACGATTACCACGACTGCAGTCAGGGGCAGCCGATGCCTCATGGGCTGAACTCCTCGACACGATCGCGTCCCAGCAGGAAGTCGCGCGGGTTATCCTCCAGACGCCGCATCAGACGGTTCAGCGATGAGAGCGTGTTGCGCAGTTCCAGGGTCGCCGGCCCCAGGCCCTGCACGCCACGCAGGCCGCTCTCCAGTGCTCCCTGGTTATCTTCCAGCAGTGACTCCAGACTCTGGGCGGTGCGTGCCAGGCTGGTAGTGACCTGGCGGACGTCCACCAGCATGCCTTCCGCATGGCCCTGCAACATGCCGCCGGTTCGGTTGGCCAGCGCACGGATTTCGGCAAGTGCTCGGGCAGCCTCCTGGGACAGTTCGTTGAGGCGTCCGGCCAGGTGGCCAGGTGCGTCTCCGAGGCTGGCTAGCTGGGCCGTGGTGAGCTCCAGATTGGCCAGTATTCGTTCGATGTTGTGCACGTTTTCCTCCGACAGCACCGCCTCCAGCCGCGAGAGCACGCGATTGACGCTGCCCAGCAGCTCCTCGCTGTTGCTGAGCATGGCACTCAGCGGCGACTGGTCGGCGATGATGCGTGGAGGCTGGTCGTCGCCTCGGGTAACCAGCAGAGGGCTGTCCGGGGCGCCTCCCTGCAACTGGATGGACATGCTGCCGGTGATGCTGGTCAGGGCCAGGCGCGCGCGGGTGTCCTGACGGATCGGCACCTGGCTCTCGACGCGAATCAACGCCAGGACGTTGCGAGGATCGTCGGGATCGAGGCGCAGGCCGGCGACCTCGCCGACCCGAACGCCGCTGTACTCCACGGCGTTGCCCTCCGACAGGCCGCTGACACCATGATTGAAGAGAACCTCATACTGGGTGTAGCCCTGGTCGCGGGTGCTCTGGTTGAGCCACAGGGCGAACAGCGTACCACCGACGACCGCCATCACGACGAACAGGCCGATTACGACGTGGTGTGCACGTGTCTCCATCAGCGTTTCTCTCCCTGTGGTGACGATTCGCGTTGTGCCGCCTGGCTGGCGGCCCGCCCCCTGGGACCGTGAAAATAGTCGCGTATCCAAGGGTCGTCGGTGGCTTCTACCATGGGCAACGAATCGGCCACCAGGACTCGTTTGTCGGCGATCACGGCAACCCGGTCGCAGCTCGAGTACAGCGTATCGAGATCGTGCGTGACCAGAAAGACGCTGAAGCCCAGCGCATCGCGTAGCGTCATCAGCAACCGGTCGAAGGCGGCGGCGCCGATGGGGTCGAGGCCAGCGGTGGGCTCGTCGAGGAAGAGTACCTCGGGGTCGAGGGCCAGGGCACGAGCGAGCGCGGCACGCTTGATCATGCCGCCGGAAAGCTCCGCGGGGTTGAGTCGGGCAAAATCGGGCGGCAGCCCTGCGAGCGCCAGCTTGACCCGCGCCAGGCATTCGGCGTCGGTACGCGACAAGCCGGCATGCTCGATCAACGGCAGGGCCACGTTCTCCTGCAAGTTGAGCGAGGAGAATAGGGCGCCGCGCTGGAACAGCACGCCGAAACGGCGCTCGATCCGGGCTCGCCGGGCGGGAGACAAGCGCTGCAAGTCTTCGCCGAAGACGCGGATGTTGCCACCGTCAGGCCGCTTGAGCCCGACGATGCTGCGCAACAGTACCGACTTGCCGGTGCCGGAGCCGCCCACCACGCCAAGAATCTCACCGCGCCGAATGTCCAGGTCGAGCCCTTCGTGAACCACATGAGAGCCGAAGCGGTTGACCAGGCCGCGGATCACGACGATGGCTTCTCCCGTCTGCTTCACCAGCCCATCTCCATGAAGAACAGCGCCGCTAGGGCATCGAGCAGGATCACCATGAAGATCGACTGCACCACGCTGGAGGTGGTGTGCGCTCCTACCGATTGAGCGCTGGCACCGGCCTTGAAGCCTTCCAGGCAGCCGATCACGGCGATGACGAAGGCAAACAGCGGTGCCTTGGCGATGCCAACCAGGAAGTGCCCCAGCGGAATGTCACGCTGAAGGATGATGAGGAACTGCGTGAGAGAGATGTCTAGCGCCATGGTACATACCAGCGCCCCTCCCAGCATGCCGCTAAGCATGCCGATCAGGGCCAGAATCGGCAAACTGACCATCATCGCCAATACCCTGGGGAGTACCAGCATTTCCATGGGGTCGAGCCCTTGAGCGCGCAGCGCGTCGAGCTCTTCGTTGGCTTTCATCGAGCCGATCTGCGCGGTGAAAGCACTGGCGGTGCGTCCGGCCAGCAGTATTGCCGCCAGCAGGACGCCGAACTCGCGCAGAAAGGCGTAGGTCACGAGATCGACGGTGTAGATGGTTGCGCCGAAACTACGCAGCACGGTGGCGCCGAGGAAAGCCACCACCGCACCGACCAGAAAGGTGAGCAGAGCGACGATGGGAATGGCATTGAGTCCGGTCTGCTGCACGTGTGCCGACAGCGAGGTGACTCGCCAGCGCCAGGGCTTGAATAACGTGATCATGAACGTGCTCAGCGTCAGCCCGATGAAGGCAACGAGCTGGAGCTGCTGTCTTGCGAGCAGTTCGACGACCTGCCCGAGCCCTGCCAGTACCGTGAGAGGGTTGCCGCGTTGCGTTGGCGGTGCAAACAGAGGGCGACGATTGGCATCGGCGACGGCCTTGAGCAAGGCCTGGCGTTCGGTGGGCAGGTTCGGCGCCCACTGGGCGATCTCGTGCACGTTGGCGGGACCCAGCAGGTCGACAAGCAGGGCGGCGCCGGAGGTGTCCAGCTCGCCGAGTCGCTGCAGGTCGACCGATTCGACTTCGTGGACCTTGGCCACGGCATCCCGCAGCCTGGCATAGTGAGGCAGTGTCCAGTCGCCAACGGCGCTCAGACGATAGGCATCCTGCTCCAGCATGCCGGGACGCGACGCGGTGTCAGGCATGGCGAGTCGTCCGTCTACGTGAAAATGGTGCCCTAGGGCATCTCATCATCACTATATCGACATACGCCGTTAGGCAACAGCGGGCGCTAGCCGCTGCTCATGCTACTGACCAGTGCCGTGCTGCAATTCGGTGAGGATGCGCCTTGCTACTTCCTTGAGTCTCGGACCCAGGTTATCGACCATGGTCGAGTGGCTGAGGCGATGCGCGGCGCCGCCGCAGTTGATTGCCATGACTTCCGCCCCGTCTTCTAGGATAAGGGGGGCGGCTACGGCGCTGATCTGGGATTGCCAGTCGCCTTCCGAAAGACAGAAGCCATAGCGCTCAAACTCTTCCTGGCTGCGCCTGATGCCCTTCTCCAAGGCCTGCCATTCGCTTCCGTGAGCCTTGGCCAGCTCGGCCATGACCGCTTCACGACGCGCCTCGGGTAGACCGCATAGCCAGGCACGACCGATGGCCGTGGTTGCCATGGGCAAGCGAGAACCCACGTCAAGCCGCACGATCAGCGGGCCGCTGCCATGACAGCTCTCGACGTACACCATGTCATTCTTGTCGGCCGCCCCCAGACTGACGTTGCAGTCGGTGGCTTCGGCAAACTGCTGCATGAAGGGCCGGGCGATCTCACGGATCCCCTGGCTTGCCAGGAAGCGATAGCCCAGCGCCAGGATTCCCGGCCCCAGCCGGTACTTCTCCAGCCGGGTGTTATGGCGCAGGTAACCGAGCTGGGTCAGGGTGTAGGTCAGGCGCGAGACCGTCGGGCGTGGAATGCCGGTACGGCCGGACAGCTCCGCATTGCCAAGATACTCCTCGCCGGTGCCGAAGGCGCGAAGCAACTCCAGGCCACGGGCCAGGGCAGTAACGAAATTGCGGTCCTTGGTCGGCGCGGTCTGCTCGTCTTCCACTGGGGCTGGTTTGTTCATGGGTTTCCCTGTCGCGAGATCGTAGGGCGGAGTATCGCATATCGCCCCGGGCCGGGTCCGCTGGCGACAACGGCCCGAGGCACGAGGCCGGCTAGCCGTCCAGGCGCTCGAGTATGCAAGCGATGCCCTGCCCGACACCGATGCACATGGTGACCAGGGCATAGCGTCCTCCGCTCGCCTCAAGTTGACGCAGCGCTGTCAGGGCCAGGCGGGCGCCGGAGGCACCCAATGGATGGCCGATGGCGATGGCGCCGCCGTTGGCGTTGAGTCGCTCGTCCTCGACGGCAATGCCCAACTGCTTGATACAGCCCAACACTTGCACAGCGAAGGCTTCGTTGATCTCGATAACGTCCATCTGATCGAGGGTGAGTCCGGCTCGCTCCAGCGCCTTGCGGCTGGCCGGGACCGGGCCCAGGCCCATTACACGGGGCGGAACACCGGCTACGGCGCTGGCGACGATGCGCCCCCTGGGGGCAATGCCGGCACGTTCACCGGCCGCCAGGCTGCCGACGATCAATGCCGCAGCGCCGTCGTTGAGTCCGGAAGCATTGCCGGCGGTCACCACCCCGCCTTCGAACAGCGGGTTGAGACGGGCCAGCTTATCGACATCGCTGCCCGGGCGGGGATGCTCGTCGCGAGCCACGTTCAGTGGTGGCTGCTTGCGCCCTTGGGGCACCTCGATGGCGAGCAGCTCATCATCATAGAATCCACGCGCCTGGGCCACTGCGTAGCGTGCCTGGGAGCGGGCAGCGAAGGCATCGCTGGCGTCGCGGCCGATATCGAGCTCGTGGGCCACGTTGTCGGCGGTCTCCGGCATGCTGTGGCTACCGTATTCGCGGGCGATCCAGGGATGCGGGAAGCGCGAGCCGATAACGGTGTCGTACATGGGTTGATTGCGTGCGAAAGGGGACTCGGCCTTGCCCAGCACATACGGCGCCCGAGACATCGACTCCACGCCGCCGGCCAGGAAAAGTTCGCCTTCGCCCAGACGCGTGGCACGGGCGGCGTCCATCACAGTGGCCAGTCCGCTGCCGCATAACCGGTTGACTGTCTGTGCAGCCACGTCGACCGGCAGGCCGGCCAGCAGTCCGGCATGGCGGGCCACATTGCGTGAATCCTCGCCGGCCTGGTTGGTGCACCCGGCTAGGACTTCTTCGTAAGCCTCGTGCGCGAAGCCGTTGCGTTCCACAATTGCCTTGAGTACGTAACCGAGCAGGTCGTCTGGGCGGACCGCGGCCAGGCTTCCGCCATGGCGGCCGAAGGGCGTGCGCAACCCATCATAGATATAGGCGTCTTGCATGAAGATCTCCTGTTGAGCGGTAGGCTCAGGCGTTGGTCAATGGCAGGCCGAGAGTAGCGCGTCGACGCAGCCAGGGACTGGCGCGATAGCGCGGATCGCCGGTGGCCGCCAGCATATTGTCGAGAATGGTGAGTATTCGTCGGCTGCCGTAATGGTCACCCATGGCCAGCGGCCCATGGGGATAGCCCAGCCCCAGTTCCACGGCACGGTCGATGGTTTGGGGGGCGGCTACACCCTGCTGGGCGATCTCGCTGCCGACGTTGACGATGCAGGCCACTACCCGCTGCAGCACGAAGCCATTGCTGTCATGCAAAGCATTGACCGGCGTGCCGTCGTGACCGAGCAGGGTCATGGCGGCATCACGGTATTCGCCACGAGTGGCGGGTGTGGTCATCAGTGAACGACGCTTGTCGAGGCCTGCCAAGAGATCCACGGCCACGCAGCGTTCGGCCGGCACACCGAGGCGCAGTGCGCAGGCGGTGGCATCCTCCCCAAGTGGTGCAACCAGACAGAGGGCCTCGGAAGAGGGCGATACGCCACTTTCCAACGGCCAGCCGGCACTGTTCACCAGCGAGGCGAGCGCCTGGTGAGCTTCCGCGTCTTGGGCCGCGATCCATACCGGGCGCGGCGGCGCCGAGGGCAGGGACGGCTGTTCGGGTACCTGCGGCTTGTCATCGACGTAACGGTAGAAACCTTCGCCGCTCTTGCGTCCCAGCAGGCCGGCAATCAGTCGCTGGCGGGTAATCGGTGACGGGCGAAAGCGCGGCTCCTCGTAATACTGGTGATAAATCGACTCCATCACCGCGTGGGATACGTCGAGCCCGGTAAGATCGAGCAGCGCGAACGGCCCCATCCGAAACCCGCCCTGGTCGACCATGACGCGGTCGATGGTTGCGGGGTCGGCCACACTTTCGCCGAGGATGCGTAGCGCCTCGGTGCCGTAGGCGCGCCCTGCGTGATTGACCAGGAACCCCGGAGTATCGGTGGTACGCGCGGTGAAATGGCCCATGGCACGGCCGAGCGCCTCGACATCATCGGTAACGTGACCGGAGGTGCGCAGCCCGGGAATGACCTCGACTATCTTCATCAGCGGCACGGGATTGAAGAAGTGGAAACCGATTACACGCTCGGGGTGGCGACAGGCCGATGCGATGGCGGTCACCGAGAGTGACGAGGTATTGGTGGCAAGTACTGCTCTCTCGTCGAGTATTTCTTCGAGTTCGGTGAATAGGGATTGCTTGGCCTCGAGCTTCTCGACGATGGCTTCGACGACAATGTCGCACTCGGCCAGGTCGGCGAGCGAGGCAGCCTCCTTCAGGCTGGCCCGATAGCGCTCGGCATCGGCTTCGCTGAGTCGTTGCTTCTGCACGCCGCGATGCCACATGCCGGCGATGAAATCGCGCGCCTCGTCGACGGCACCTGCACGCAGATCGTGAAGGTAGACGGTCAAGCCTGCCTGGGCGGCAATCTGAGCGATGCCGCGCCCCATGGCGCCGGTGCCGACTATGCCGAGTGTGTTGAAGCTAGTGCGGGGCGGCGAGGTGCCGTGCGACATGGTGACGTCCTCTCTGGTGGTGTTTACTATTCCGCATAGTAAAACATGGTTCCGTTTTATTGACTGCCATCCTAGGCTATGCAACAGTGCATGGCAATGAAAAGCGGTCTTTCATTCTGCTATGCGAAATATGGGCAGATGAAGCCTGACATTTCAAGGCCTCTCGGCCAGATCAGCCCCGTTATTTCGTGAGGACATACCATGATTCGCGATCCTGAACTGCTCGATCAGCTCATCGACACCATTTCCCGCTTCGTGCGCGAGCGCTTGATACCCAACGAGGCACGCCTTGCAGAAGAGGATGCCGTGCCGCCCGAGCTGCTGGAGGAAATGAAGGAGATGGGCCTGTTCGGTCTGTCGATACCCGAGGAGTTCGGTGGCCTGGGGCTGACCATGGAGGAGGAGGCGCTGGTCGCGATGGAAATCGGCAAGACCTCGCCGGCCTTCCGTTCGGTGTTCGGTACCAACAACGGCATCGGCGCCCAGGGCATCTTGATCGACGGCACGCCTGAACAGAAAGCGCGATACGTGCCACGCCTTGCCACTGGAGAGCTGCTCAGTTCCTTCTGCCTCACCGAGCCCGACTCCGGTTCCGATGCCGCCAGCTTGCGCACCACGGCGGTACGAGATGGCGACCACTACGTGCTCAACGGCACCAAGCGTTTCATCACCAATGGCCCCGAGGCCGATGTCTTCACCGTTATGGCGAGAACCGACCCGAGCAACAAGGGTGCTGGTGGAATCACGGCGTTCATCGTCGAGGGCGACACCCCGGGACTCAAGCGCGGTCCTGCCGACAAGAAAATGGGGCAGAAGGGGGCCCACACCTGCGACATCATCTTCGAGGACTGCCGGGTCCCGGCCGAGAACATTATCGGCGGCCGTGAAGGGCAGGGCTTCAAGACCGCGATGAAGGTCCTCGACCGTGGCAGATTGCATATCTCGGCGGTCTGCGTGGGCGTAGCCGAGCGCCTGGTCGAGGAATCACTGAACTACGCCATAGAGCGTAAGCAGTTCGGCATGCCGCTGGCCGATCATCAGTTGATCCAGGCCATGCTCGCCGACAGCAAGACCGAGGCCTATGCCGGCCACAGCATGGTGCTCGACGCCGCTCGGCGCAAGGATGCCGGCGAGAACGTCTCTACGCTGGCTTCCTGCTGCAAGCTGTTCTGCGCCGAAATGGTAGGGCGCGTCGCAGACCGTGCGGTACAGGTGCACGGTGGCGCCGGCTACATCGCGGAATACGCGGTGGAGCGCTTCTATCGCGACGTGCGGCTGTTCCGCATTTACGAGGGCACCACTCAGATCCAGCAACTGGTGATCGCCCGCAACATGGTGCGGGAGGTGAGCTGATGGCACTTTCGCTGACGCGCCGGGCACCGGATGAGGAGATCTTCGGCCGTCTGGCAAGCGAACTGGTGGCCGAGTTACCCGAGCGGCTGAGTTCCCGGGTGCTGCACAACGCAGACCGCTTGGCGGGCCTGCCAGCGCTGGTCGATGGTGAGGTGTGTTGGAGCTATGCCGAACTGGGTCGCGAGATCCGTGCCGCAGCCGAGTGGCTCGACGCCTTGGGCGTACGTCCCGGGGATCGCATCATGACCGTGAGCGAAAACGGCCGGGCGCTGGTCGCGCTGCTGCTGGCGGCCAGCGAAAGCGATGTCTGGGTGGCCATCGTCAATTCGCGTCTTTCGGCCCTCGAGATCGATGCGATCCGCGACAATTGCCAGCCGCGTCGGGTGTTTTATACCAGCGAGGCATCACCGGACGCCGATGCTCACGGCCTGCGGCATGATGCCGAGGTATACGACCACCCCTCGCTGGGTCGGCTGAGGCTGTCGGAGCCTGCCGAGGTGGCGCCTGAACCGGTGGCTTGCAGTGGGGCCGATCAAGTCGCGGCGATGATTTATACCTCGGGTACCACCGGAACACCCAAGGGCGTAATGCTGACCCACCGTGGCATTCTATATATTGCCTCGCTCTCGGGCGGCATGCGCCACTTGGGGCCCGGTGAAAGAGTCTATGGCGTGCTGCCGATGTCCCATGTGTTCGGCCTGTCGTCGGTGTGCATGGGGTCGCTCTACAACGGGGCCTGCCTCTATACCGTGCCACGCTTCGATGCCTCTGCCATGCTCGTGGCGCTGCAACAGGAGCGCATCACCGTGCTGCAGGGCGTGCCGGCCATGTTCGCGCGCACATTGGAATTCCTACGACGTGAACGGCGCCCGCTCGTGGCGCCCGAATTGCGCTATATCTCCGCTGGCGGCTCACCGCTAGATGGCGACCTCAAGCGTCGCGTGCAGGCATTGTTCGGGCTCACCCTGCACAATGGTTATGGTCTCACCGAAGCGAGCCCGACCATCAGCCAGACCCGAATCGACGACTGCTTCGACAACAATACCGTGGGACGCGTACTGCCGCTGCTGGAGTATCGCCTCGAAGCGCTGGGTGATGCCGGGGAGGATGAACCGAGCCATGAAGGTGCCGGCGAACTCTGGGTGCGTGGCCCCAACATAATGAAAGGCTACTTCCGCCAGCCGGCTGCCACCCGCGCCTGTCTCAACGAGGACGGCTGGTTGAATACCGGTGACATCGCCCGCTTCGACGCGAACGACCAGCTCTATATCGTGGGGCGCAGCAAGGAGCTGATTATCCGCTCCGGTTTCAACATCTATCCGCCCGACGTCGAAGCGGTGATCAATGAGCACCCTGACGTCACCCTGTCGGCAGTGGTGGGACGCCAGGTGGAGGGAAACGAGGAAGTCGTGGCCTTTATCCAGTGCGAACCCGCTTCGACTGTCAGCGAGGCGGCGTTGCGCGAATTCATCGCTGAGCGGCTCGCCCCGTACAAGCGCCCGACACAGCTGGTACTGATGGACGTACTGCCGGCCACGGCCAGCGGCAAGATTCTCAAAGGCCGTTTGCGCAGCCTGGCCAGCCGCGAGGGCAACGCATGAGCGAAACCCGCCAAGCGGCACTGATGGGATACCATGAGTTACTCGGCATGCAGGTCGTGGAGTGGTCTGAGGGGATTGCCGTGGTCGAGCTGGTGGCGGACCCACGCCACCTCAACCGCAGCGGGATCGTGCATGGTGGCGTGCTCACCTCGATGCTGGATAGTGCCCTGAGCCTCGCCGGGCTCCACTGCCCGCTGCCGGGGCGCGTGCGCCGCGGCATGACGCTGTCGCTGACTACCACCTTTGTCGGGCCGGCTGGAGCCGGCGTGCTGCGGGCCACCGGTCGGGTGCGCGGCGGCGGACGCAAGGTCTACATGGCCTGCGGTGAGGTGACCGACGCCGAAGGTCTTCTGCTTGCCATGGGCGAAGGCGCCTTTCGTCGCCGCAGTGGCAGCGAGTCGCCGGAGGGAGTGGCCGAGTGATATTGGTACGGTGGCGTACCGGCCTGCTGGTGGTGGTCACGCTGACCACACTGTGTCATCTGGTCATCGGCAGCCCGCCGTTGCAAGCGCTTGGCGTGTTCGCCCTGGTGGGCTACCTGGTAACCCTGAGGGGAGACTTCTCCTCCATGGCGTACGGGCTGCTGCTGGTCGCCGGCTTGTTGACCCTGGTCGTGCTATGGCGCACCGAGACGCCGGGCCGGCTGCTGTACGAGGCGGCGGGGCGCTTTGCCTTCTTTGCCACCTTCGTGGTGGCATTGAGCCTGCTGCGCCTGCCGGCCTATCGCTCGCGGCTGGTTCGCCGCTGCGGTGGGGCGATGCTATTGCAGCCTCCAGGCCGCCGCTATCCGTTCCTCTCGACCGGCTCGGCGCTGTTCGGCATCATCCTGAACATTGGCGTACTCAACCTGTTTGCCGGCATGATAGAAAAGAGTAATACCCTTGCCGCGGCCCAGGGCCGCGGCTGGGTCCGTCGGGCTCGCCAACGGCGGATGTTGCTGGCCTTGCTGCGCGGCTTCTCGCTGGCGCCGCTGATTTCGCCCATGGGGATCGGGGTGGCAGTCGTGCTCTCCAATCTACCCGAGCTGAGCTGGCTCGACTTGGCCCCCTATGTGATCGGTGCCGCATTGGTCATCTTCCTGGTCGGCTGGGGTATGGACCATGTCACCGGCCCGCATCCCGTTACGCAGCCATCGGCACTGCCGGCTCCTTCGTTGGCCCCGCTGGGACAGTTCTGCCTGCTGCTGCTGGGCATTGTCTCGCTGGTCTTCCTGCTCGCTTGGGTTCTGGACGTGCGCTTGCCGATTGCCGCCCTGCTGGGGGCGCCATTAGGAGCTTATGCCTGGCTTGCGTGGCAGCGCCGCCGTCTAGGCCTGCTGGGGGTGCCGGCGGCGCTCGCCACGCTGCGACGTCAGTTGCCCTGGCTGCTGGCGCCGAGTGCTAATGAGATTGTCGTGCTCGGTGCCGCAGGCTATCTCGGGCATCTGTGCGTCACGCTGGTGCCGGTAACAAGCCTCGGTCCGCTCATGAATTTCATGGCCCCCTTTGGGGCGGCCAGTGCCGTGCTGGCAATGCTGTTGGTGATGGGCCTGGCTCAGGTCGGGGTCAACCCCATCATAACTGTCACCCTGCTGGTCGGTCTGTTGCCGGAACTCGATATCACAGGCCTGTCGCCGGCGCTGCTGGGCGCGTCGCTGATGGTGGGCTGGGCGCTGGCGCTGATGTCCTCGCCGATGACGGCGTCGATGCTGATACTGTCGCGCTTCAGCGGTGTCGCCTCGACCCACATCGGCTATCGTTGGAATGCACGTTTCTTGTTGGCCTGCATTCCGCTGCTGTCCGGTTGGTTCCTTTTCGCGCCCTGGTAGGGCGCCCGAGGCTTGGCCTCACAATTGTGGTACTCCGCTTTGCGGAAATTCATCTCGGCCTGCTCCGCCAGGCCGATGGACATGAATCGGGAGAGAGCCTATGAAAATCCTCGTCGCGGTCAAACGCGTCATCGACTACAACGTCAAGATCCGCGTCAAGGCGGATCACTCCGACGTCGACCTCACCAACGTCAAGATGGCCATGAACCCCTTCTGCGAGATCGCCGTGGAAGAGGCCGTGCGGCTGAAGGAGAAAGGCGTGGCCACCGAGATCGTCGCGGTGACCATCGGCCCCAAGGCCGCCCAGGAGCAGCTGCGCACCGCGCTGGCGCTGGGTGCCGATCGTGCCGTGCATGTCGAGACCGAAGAGCGCGTCGAGTCGCTGGCGGCAGCCAAGCTGCTGGCCAAGGTGGTGGAAGAGGAGCAGCCCGGGCTGGTCATCCTCGGCAAGCAGGCCATCGACACCGATAACAACCAGACCGGCCAGATGCTCGCCGCGCTCGCCGGCCTGCCCCAGGGCACCTTCGCTTCCGAAGTGCAGGTGGACGGGGACAAGGTCCAGGTCACCCGCGAGATCGACGGCGGCCTGCAGACCGTCGAGCTGACCCTGCCGGCCATCGTCACCACCGACCTGCGCCTCAACGAGCCGCGCTACGCCAAGCTGCCCGACATCATGAAGGCCAAGAAGAAGCCGCTCGACGTCAAGACCCCGGCCGATTACGGCATCGAGGTGGCCAGCAAGCTCACGCTGCTCAAGGTCGAATCGCCGGCCGAGCGCAAGGGCGGCATCAAGGTGGGCTCCGTCGACGAGCTCGTGGACAAACTCAAGAACGAAGCCAAAGTGCTTTGAAGGGAGCCGATTTCATGAGCATCCTGGTTTTAGCCGAACATCACGACGGCGTCCTGGTTGGCGCTACCGCCCACGTGGTTGCCGCCGCCCAGGCCATCGGTGGTGACATCGACGTGCTGGTCGCGGGCGAGAACGTCGGCGCCGTGGCCGATGCCGCGGCCAAGCTCGACGGCGTGAACAAGGTCCGCGTGGCCGACAACGCCGTCTACGCCCATCAGCTGGCCGAACCGCTGTCTGCGCTGCTGGTCGAGCTCGCCGGCGACTATTCCCATATCCTCGCCGCCGCCTCCACCACCGGCAAGAACGTGCTGCCGCGGGTCGCCGCGCTGAAGGACGTTAGCCAGCTCTCCGAGATCGTCGAGGTGGTCGACGCCGACACCTTCAAGCGCCCGATCTACGCCGGCAACGCCATCGCCACGGTCAAGAGCGCCGACAGCCTCAAGGTGATCACCGTGCGCAGCACCGGCTTCGATGCGGTAGGTGAAAGCGGTAACGCCGCCATCGAGAGCGTCGACACGGTGGTCGACAACAGCCAGTCCACCTTCATCAAGCAGGAACTGGCCCAGAGCGATCGCCCCGAGCTGGCCGCGGCCAAGGTGGTCATCTCCGGTGGGCGCGGCATGGGCAGCGGCGAGAACTTCAAGCTGCTCGACGGCATCGCCGACAAGCTGGGTGCCGCCATCGGCGCCTCGCGCGCCGCGGTGGACGCCGGCTTCGTGCCCAACGACATGCAGGTGGGGCAGACCGGCAAGATCGTCGCGCCGGAGCTCTATATTGCGGTGGGCATTTCCGGCGCCATCCAGCACCTGGCCGGCATGAAGGACTCCAAGGTGATCGTCGCCATCAACAAGGACGAGGAGGCGCCGATCTTCCAGGTGGCCGATTACGGCCTGGTCGGCGATCTGTTCGAGATCCTGCCGGAGCTGGAAAGCAAGTTGTAAGCCTCATTTCGTTTAATGAAGCCGGCCGTGAGGCCGGCTTTCAAGCAAAAGGCCCCGCGAGGGGCCTTTTGCATGTCGACAAGCTGACCACGAACGTGTCAGGCGGCGGTAAGCCGTTCGCTGACGAATTCGAGGTGATGGTCCACGTCGCCCAGGTAATGGTCGAACATCATCAGTCGCTTGGCATAGTGGGAAATACTGCATTCATCGGTCATACCCATGGCGCCGTGGAGCTGAATGGCCTGCTCGGCGATAAAGCGCGCGGCCTCGCCGCAGTAGGCCTTGGCCGCGGCAATGCGGTAGTCGCGTTCGCCGGCAGGGCGCTCGAGACTGGTGGCGGCGAGGATGGCCATGGAGCGGGCCTGCTCCAGGTTCAAGTGCATATCCACCATGCGATGCTGCAGCACCTGGAAACTTGCCAGAGGCTGGCCGAACTGGCGACGCTCCTTGAGAAACGCCAGGGTCTGCTCGCAGGCGATTTGCATGCTCCCCACCGCCTCGGCACAGAGCGCTGAGCGGCCCAGAGCCAGAGCAGCGTCGAGGGCTTCGCCGGCGTCTTCGGACAGGCAGGCGTCCAGTGGCAGCATGATGCCGCTGAATTCGATGTCGCACGCTGCACGGCCGTCGAGCGTTTGATAATCGCGACGCGTGAGAGCGTCGCTATCGACGGGCACCAGGAAGATACCGAGCCTACCTGTGGCGAGGCGAGCGGTGATCAGCAGCGCCTCGGCCGAGGCAGCCGCCAGCACTACCTGCTTGGTGCCCTCGAGTACCCAGCCTTCGGCCCGACGCTCGGCGCGGGTGGCGATGTCATGGGCGTCATAGCGGGCCTCGGTTTCCTGCCAGGCCAGCGCCAAGCGGCACTCGCCGGACAGCAAGGGGGTTAGCCAGCGTGTCCGTTGCTCGTCGTTGGCCAGACTCGCCAGCAGCGTGCCCGGCAGGAGCAAGGCGTCCAGGTAGGGTTCGCTGATCAAGCCCTTGCCCAGCGACTGCATTACGATCATGGCATCGATGCCGCCGCCGCCCAAGCCGCCAACCGCTTCCTGGAACGGCAGCTGCAGCAGGCCCAGCTCAGCGAAAGTGCGCCACAGGGGAGATGGCGCACTGGAAGCGGCATTCCTAGCGTGCTGATCGACGCGGGGCAATCCTTCCTGGTCGGCAATCAGGCGCTCCAGGATGTCGGCGAGCATACGCTGCTCGTCGCTGTAGGAAAAATCCATGTGGGCTCCTTACATGCCGAGTAGAGTCTTGGCGACGATGCTTTTCTGAATCTCGTTGCTGCCGCCGTAGATCGAAAGCTTGCGCCGATTGAGATACTGGGCGCCGGCGGCGGCATTTTCGGCCTGCTCGGCGTCGAGCTGCGCGTCGCCGAAGAGAAACTCCGGGAAGAACGGCAGCGCCGCCGGGCCCAGCGCGCGGCGGGTCAGCTCGCTGAGCTCCTGGCGCAGCTCGGACCCTCGCACCTTGAGCAGAGAGCTCTCGGCGCCGGGGGCGCCGCCGTCGCGTGCGGCAGCGAGTACCCGTAAGTGCGTGACTTCCAGCGCCATCAGCTCGAGCTCCGCCTTGACCACGCGGTGACGGAAGCTGGGCAGCTCGAGCAGTGGCCGGCCGCGATGTCGAGCACGACTAGCCACCGACTTGAGATGACGCAGCGCCTGCTTTGCGTGGCCCAGTCCGGCGATGCCGGTGCGTTCGTGGGTAAGCAGGAACTTGGCGCAGGTCCAACCCTGACCCTCCTCGCCGACGCGGTTGGCGACCGGTACGCGCACCTCGTCGAGAAACACCTCGTTGACCTCGTGAGCCCCGTCAAGCGTGATGATGGGCCGAACGCTGAGCCCCGGGCTTTGCATGTCGATCAACAGGAAGCTGATGCCGGCCTGCTTCTTTGCCTCGGGGTCGGTACGCACCAGGCAGAACATCATGTTGGCGTGCTGGCCCAGGGTGGTCCACGTCTTTTGTCCACTGACCACGTAGTCATCCCCATCGCGCACGGCCCGGGTGCGCAGGCTGGCCAGGTCGGAGCCGGCACCGGGCTCGGAGTAGCCCTGGCACCACCAGTCGTGGTTGGCGAGGATGCGCGGCAGATAGTGGCGCTGCTGGTTCTGGTTGCCAAACTTCATTATCACCGGCGCGACCATGCTGACACCGAAGGGCACGATTGTCGGCGCGTGAGCCGCGGCGCACTCCTCATCGAAGATGTGTCGTTCCACCGGGCCCCAGCCCGGGCCGCCATGCTCCTCCGGCCAGTTGGCACCGAGCCAGCCACGCTGACTCAGGAGGTCCTGCCAACGGATGTGATCGTCGGCGGAGAGCCGTCGGCCGAGTCTCACGCGTTCCCGGATGTCTAGGGGGAGATCGGAAGCCAGGAAATCCCGGACTTGCTGGCGAAACCTTTTCTCATCGGGGGAGAAATCAAGATTCACGAGGCGTGTCCTCCAAGAGTGGCCTGGCGGTGAGGGCCACCCAGGTGGCGCGGGTAGTCGAACGCCTCGATGGCAAGCAGGTCGATATCGCTGTCGCGGTAGGCCCAGCCGCGGCTTGCCAGCATCAGGCTGGCGGCGTCCATTGCCGCATGCGGGTTGGGCCGATTGTCGCGGATCGCCTTGTCCAGTGCCGCCAGCAGGCTACCCCGACGGCTCACCACGACCCCTTGGCGCAGCGCCTTCAGCGCATTGGCGACGGCCTGCTGCTGGTCGGGACCGGCGCTCAGAGCGACCAACTCCGCCATGCCTCCCTCGCTAGGCACGATCAGTGCCATGGCGCTGCCGATAGTGTCGAGATCCTCAGCTTCGCTGGGCGATAGCAGAGCAATGCGCAGGCAGTGTGCGGGGCACGCCGTATCGGCACCGGGGGCGAGGAGGCAGGCTTGCGTGTCGGCATCGGGACTGTCACTCAGTTCGATGCCGGCGCGCTCGGCCTTGGCTTTTAAACGCTTGAAGAGTGGATGCTCGCCGAGCAGGGCCATGCGAGTCACCGCGGGTGCCTCGCCGGCGTCGGGGACCTTGTGAGGCGCGCGAGCGGCGAAGAAGGCGTGGATCAGCCCGGCACGCTGGGGAGAATCCATGCACGCGACAAACAGTGCGCGCTCGCGGCTCAGCCCCTCGGCCAGGCTGCCTTCGCTGCTGGCGGCGATGGCATCGACACAACGGAAGGGTGAGAAGAGCTCCGGCACCTCGGCTGTGAGCTTCGCACGGTAGCGTTCGACGGCCGCGTGATTAGCCGTGGGTGGCGGAAGTTCGCCGGTGACTCGCGGCGTTCGCCTGCCGTCGATCACGTCGCGTGCCGCTGCTAGCCCGGCCTCGAGCGGGCTACCGAACTCCAGCACGGCGTCGACGATGCCGAGCTCGAGTGCTTCCTCGGCCGATGCGAAGCGACCGCTGGTGATCAGGTCCAGCGCCGCCTCGATACCAGCAAGGCGCGGCAAGCGCTGGGTCCCCCCGGCACCGGGCAACAGGCCAAGCTTGACCTCGGGCAGACCGACCTTTGTGCCTGGCAATGCCACGCGCAACTGGCATCCCAGCGCCACTTCGAGCCCACCTCCGAGTGCCGTTCCGTGCAGCGAGGCGACAATGGGCTTAGCGCTGGACTCGAGGCAAGCAATCACCTCGGGCAGGATCGGCGCCTGGGGTGGCTTGCCGAACTCACGGATATCGGCACCGGCGATGAAGGTGCGGCCGCGGGCAACCAGCACCAGCACCAGGGCGTCGGGGTCACCGTTGCCCTGGACGACGGCATCCATCAGGCCTTGGCGAACGGCCTGACCGAGGGCATTGACCGGTGGGTTGTCGATGGAAATGACACCGATGCCATCCTGGCATTGATAGGTCACGGGGCTGGTCATGCAATACCTCATGAATCGATGGGGGGCGTCAGGCGCGTCTCTCGCTGCCCTGCCTGTCGCTGGCTCCAGCGTGAAATGACGACGGCCGGGACCAGCGCGGCGAGCGCGAAGGTGAACAGTTCGAGCTGGCTCAGCGGCACCATGCCGCCGCCGGGCAGTGCGAGCATGAGGCCGGCCAGCAACACCAACGGCCGAGCCACGCACTCCGAGACCATGCCGATGCCGAGGCGGCCCACGCCGATCAGGTAGCCCTGCATGGCGGAGGCGAACAACACGATGCCCACTACCGCCTGGACGAAGACCAGACCGATCTGCAGCGCATCGCCCTGCATGATCAAGGCCGGGTTGAGCACGAACAAAAACGGTATGAAATAGATCACGCTGCCCAGGCGCATGGCCTGCAGGCCGGTGGCCATGGGGCGAGCCCCGGCCACGGTAGCGGCGGCGAAGGCGCCGAGAGCGACGGGGGGCGTGATGAAACTGAGCATGCCCCAGTAGAGGATGAACATGTGCACCGCCATGGGATCGAGCCCGCCGCCTTGGATCAGGGCGGGTGCCAGCGCCACGGCAAGGAAAATGTAGGCGGCGGTGACGGTCATGCCGATACCCAGCACGAAGCTGGTCAGCGCCCCCATGATCAGCAACAGCGGCACGCTGCCCCCGGCGATGTGAATGAAGTCGTTGGCGATGGTGCCGGATAGCCCGGTCATCGACAGCGCGCCGACCAGCATGCCTACGCCGGCGAGGATGGCGATCAGCTCGGCGAACAGCTTGGCCGCCGAGGAGAGCGACTCACCCAGCTCGCGCAGCCCCCAGCGGTTGCGCCGCGAGAACTGATTGAGCACCAGCAGCAGTGCAGTAGCGTAGAACGGCGCCACGGCTTCGCGCTGCATGATCAGCAGCATCCACACCAGCAGCGCGAAGACAAAGATAAAGTACCAGCCCTGCTTGAGGGTCTGCCAAATCGAAGGCAGCTCCTCAGCGGGCAGACCCTTGATGTCATGGCGTGCAGCATAGGCGTCGATCTGGATGAACAGGCCGAGGAAATACAGTATCGAGGGGATGACGGCAGCCAATGCCACAGCGGCGTAGGGTACGTCGAGGAACATCGCCATGACGAAAGCAGTTGCTCCCATTACCGGCGGCATCAATACGCCACCGGTGGAAGCGCAGGCTTCCACGCCGCCGGAAAAGGATCGCCCCATCCCGATGCGACGCATGGCGGGAATCGACAACACACCGGTGGTCAGCACGTTGCTGATCACACTGCCGCTCATCGAGCCCATCAGGCCGCTTGAGAAGATGGAAACCTTGGCGGGGCCGCCACGTACGTGTCCCAGCAGGGCGAAGGCCAGGTCGATGAAGAATTTTCCGCCCCCGCTTTTCTGCAGCACCACGCCAAAGACAAGGAAACCGATGACCAGGCCGGCAAAGGCCTGCAGCGGTACCCCCATGATGCTTTCGGTACTCATGGTGTGATACATGGCGGTCTCCTCCAGGGTGGAGGGGAACGCCTGTATTGGCCCCGGCACGATATCCGCGACCAGGGGGTAGAGCGAGAAAGTCGCGGCGATCACGGCGATGGGCCAGCCTCCGGCGCGACGAGCGGCTTCGATGATCAGCAACCACCAGGCATAGCTGGCGATGATCGCAGTATCGGGTGCGGCGAAAGCCCAGCCACGCTCAAGGATCGACTCGGCATTGTAGACGAAATAACCACCGACGATCAGCGTTACGAGGCTCAACGCATAGTCGTACCAAGGTACCGGACGATACTGAAGCGACGACTTGATGGGCCACAACAGGTAGACCAGAGGCAGCAGCAGGGCCACTACGGCGTAATAAAACTGGGTTTCCAGCCCGGTAACGAAGCGAAGCCACCCCAGGTTGAACAGATAATCCAGGGTCATCAGCATCAGCACCACCGTCACGGCGCCTGGGATCCAGCGCAGGGCGGTAGGCAACGGGCGAACGTGAGTGACCTTTTCCTTGAGCTGGCGGGGCGACTCGGGGGGGGATGATGCGGTGGTCATGGCGGCGTCCGTGAATCGGGAGAGGGGCGGCGAAGCCGCCCCGGGATCAGGCTTTTATCGGCTGTTCATTCAAATACGGGATCGAAGCCGGCATCGCTGAGCGCTTTCCCGCGCGCATCCATCCAGGCCTTGCTGAACTCCTCCTCGTCGTCAGGGGCGTCGGTGAGAAAATCGTCCCATGTCTCGAGCAACAGGTCCTGGCGCGCGATCAACTTGTCCTGGTGAGCCTGCATCTCCTCAGTCCATTCGTCGATTTCCTTGTAATACTCGACCACGGCGTCATGGAAGGGCAGGACCCAGGTGAGATCCTGGTGTTCGAAGGCATAGCCCACGGCGCCGGGGGCGGCATCCTTATAGTCGTCATAGTTCTCCTGCAGCGCCTTGATCAGGCCATAGGCGACCTTGTCGTCGAGATCCTGGTTGGCCACCACGATCGGATAGGGGTAACTGGCGCTGGGTACGGGATTGTCGGCACTGACGTCGCCGGCCCCGGCAGTGACTTCGTGGGGCTGGAAGTACGGCGCCACTGCCAGCATGCGCTCCCACCCCGCGGCGTCATCGGGATCCAGTACCGGCCAACTGATGCCGCGCGGGCTGCTGGCGAGTTGCTGGGCGGGCGGTGTCACGGAAGTGGTGAAGGAGGCGTCTACATCGCCAGCGATGATGCCGTCGAAAGAGCGTGCATAACCCGGGTAGTCGACGCGCTCGACGTCGTCCCAGGTCAGGCCGCCGAACGCCAGGTAGGCCTCGGTTCCCTTGTTCAAAGCGTCATCGCCGCGTATATACGCGATTCGCTTGCCGGCGAGGTCCGCCGGGGTTTCCACGCCGATATCTCCGGCCACGGCCAATGACAGGCCGAACGAGGCGGTAGAAGTAGTGATGACGCGGATCGGCTGCGGGCCCCAGTCGCGATCGGCGAACATCAGTACACCCTCGGCACCGTAGTAGCTGGCGATACCGCAGGCACACAGGTCGACTCGGCCCTGCTTGAGGGGCGTCATGCGCGACACGTCGTTGTCGCCGGGAAGAACGCGAACCGAGGTGCCGTACTGGTTCTGCAGCATGTTGCCGATGGCGACGGCTTGGGCATAGCCGCTGGAATTGGTGCCGTAGGCCGTCCAGGCCATGGTGCCGGGCAGTTCAACCTCGTTGGCTTGGACCATGCTGACTGAGAACAGCGCGAGGGGAAGTGCGGCGAGAACGCTAGAGCGAGACAGCTGGCGCATAGAAGGCTCCTGTGCTGTTGAAGTGGTTATTGTTTTGCTGTGCGGTATTGGATTCCGAAATCTGTGATCGATACTAGGAAGGCGCTGCGTCGGTGTCAACGCATGCCAGGTAAAGAGACCTCATCGAGTTTTCGCTAGGCGGAACGTGACTTTTCGGTGAGACAAGAATGTCGAGAAAAGAAGGGGTTGCCCGAGTCACCCAGGGAACGCTGACGCGAGATGATCGACCAAAGTATAGGGTTGAGCCGCTCGAGTGAGCGGCCTTCCTACGCCTGGCGCACTATTCCGAAGAGCGAGAGAGTTCCCGCCAGGCGGCGTAGCTGCTGAGGAAAACCCGTCCGGTCATGTCGTCGAGAAAATCGCTGCGCTTGAGCCGATCCATGACCGGCCCCTTCACCTCGGCCAGGTGCAGCATGACGCGTGAGTCATTGAGACGGGCATTGATGGCATCCAGGCTCTCGAGCGCCGAGGCATCGATCAAGTTTACCGCCGAACAGATCAGCACGACGTGCTCGAGTTCGGGCCGCGTCGCCACCAGGTCGTAGACGGTATCCTCCAAGTATCGAGCATTGGCGAAGTAGAGGCTCTCGTCGATGCGCAGCAGTGCTACGTGGCTGACGCTCTCGGTTTCGTGGCGCTCCACGTTGCGGAAGTGCTCGGTACCGGGTATACGACCGACCAGGGCACTATGCGGGCGGCTGGTGCGGTAGAGGAATAGCCCGATGGAGAGCGTGACCCCGCCGAGAATGCCGGCTTCGACGCCCTCGACCAGGGTCAGCAGGATAGTTATGGCCATGGCCGAGAAATCGCTGCGCGAATAGCGCCAGGTCTGGCGGATCATGGCGACATCGATCAGGGTGATGATCGATACCGTGATGGTGGCCGCGAGGGTGGCAATGGGCAGGTAATGCAGCGCTGGAGTGAGGAGCAGCGTTATCGCTCCGATGCCGAGCATGGCGAACAGGCCTGCCAGCGGCGTCTGGGCACCGGCATCATGGTTGATTACCGTCCGCGTCAGGCCGCCGCTGACGGGCATGCCGGCCGTGAATGCCGCCGCCAGGTTGGTGCCGCCAAGGGCCAGCAGTTCCTGGTTGGGCGAGATGCGTTCGCGGCGGCGCGCGGCGAGCATCTGGCCCATCGAAACGGACTCGACGAAGCCAACGATGCTGATCAATAGCGCCGGCACCAGCAGGGCTTGCCACAGTGCGGCGTCGAAGCTGGGCAAGGTCAGCGGTGGCAGGCCTTGAGGGATTTCTCCGATCACGGTCACGCCGCGCTGCTCGAGCCCCCAGTGCCAGGTTGTCAGGGTGGTAATCAGCACGGCGAAGACTGGCCCGGCCCGAGTCAGCAGGTCGGCTATTTGTCCGGGCAGACCGAGTCGACGCAGGCTGGTCCGACCGTACTGGCGCGTCAGCAACAGGAAGCAAAGGCTCCCCAAGCCGATGGCGAGGGTTGGCCAGTGCAGTTGGGGCAGATTCTGAACCAGCTCCATTAAACGCGGCAGCAGTTCCCGGGCAGCCAGCTCGATGCCGAGCAGATGGCCGATCTGACTGGCGGCGATGAGGATGCCCGAGGCCGAGAGGAAACCGCCAATCACCGGGTGACTGAGGAAATTGGCCACGAAGCCCATTCGCAGTAGCCCCATGATGATCAGGATTGCACCCGACAGCAGGGAGAGCACCAGTGCGGCTTGCAGGTAATCATTCGTGCCCGGAGTGGCCACGCCGGAGAGTGCCGCACCAGTCATCAGCGCGATGATGGCGACCGGCCCGACGGCCAGGGTGCGACTGGTGCCGAGTAATGCGTAGGCTAGCGCCGGAAGCAGGCTGGCATAAAGCCCGACGACGGCCGGCAGACCGGCGAGTACGGCGTAAGCCAGGGACTGTGGTATCACCATCACGGTAACGATGAAGCCCGCCAACAGGTCGGCAGCGCCGAGGCGGCGGTTGTAGTGAGGCAGCCAGGTGAGGATCGGTAGGTAGCGTCTGAGCATCCCGTCTCTTGTGTGGCAGGGTAGGGGGACAACCAGACTAAACGATATTGGTGATCGAGTTGAGTCTTGGTTAGCATCAGGTGAAATAACACGGTGCAACGACAACTTTCGACAGGACACGCCATGAAGCCCGAGACCATTGCCCTCCACCACGGCTATACCCCCAACGACCAACACGCCGTGGCGGTACCGATCCACCAGACCACCTCGTTCTCCTTCGACAGCGCCCAGCATGCCGCCGATCTGTTCGACCTCAAGGTCGAGGGAAACATCTATTCACGCATCATGAACCCGACATGTGCCGTGCTGGAGCAGCGTATCGCTGCGCTGGAGGGCGGGATCGCCGGACTGGCGGTGGCCTCGGGCATGGCCGCGATCACCTATACGATCCAGACCATCGCCGAGGCCGGTGATAACATCGTCTCGATCAGCGAACTCTATGGCGGCACCTACAATCTCTTCGCCCACACCCTGCCGCGACAGGGCATCGAGGTGCGTTTTGCCGACAAGGACGACATCGACGGTATCGAGTCGCTGATCGACGCACGCACCAAGGCGGTATTCTGCGAGAGCGTCGGCAACCCCTCGGGCAGCGTGGTCGACATGGAAAGGCTGGCGGAGGTCGCGCACCGCCACGGTGTGCCCGTGATCGTCGACAATACCGTGCCCACGCCGTTCCTGTGGCGGCCGATCGAGCACGGTGCCGATATCGTCATCCACTCCGCGACCAAGTACATAGGCGGCCATGGCACCACGATCGGCGGCGTCATCGTCGACTCCGGCAAGTTTCCCTGGGCCGCTCACCCCCAGCGCTTCCCTCTGCTCAACGAACCCGATGTCTCCTATCACGGTGTGAGCTATACCCGCGACGTGGGGCGAGGCGGCCTTCATCGCCCGGGCACGGGTGGTGCCGCTGCGCAACATGGGGGCGGCGCTCTCCGCACAGGCAGCGTGGAATCTGCTGCAGGGGCTGGAAACGCTGGCACTGCGTATCGAGCGTATCTGCGACAACGCGCAGCGGGTGGCCGAATACCTGGAAGGGCACCCGGCGGTCACCTGGGTGCAGTATGCCGGACTTCCGAACCACAAGGACCATGCCCTGGCCCAGCGCTACATGAACGGCCATGCCTCGGGCATCCTCAGCTTCGGCATTCAGGGCGGTCGCGAGGCAGGGGCGCGCTTCTACGATGCCCTGAGCATGATCCTGCGCCTGGTGAACATCGGCGATGCCAAGACCTGCTCATCGATTCCGGCCTCTACCACCCACCGCCAACTGAGTGACGACGAACTCGTCGCTGCCGGTGTGACGCCCGATATGGTGCGGCTCTCCATCGGTATCGAGCACGTCGACGACATCATTGCCGATCTGGAGCAGGCCCTGGCTGCCAGCCAGGCCTGAGATCCGCCGGACGTCTCGCAGAGAGAGACGTCCGGCGTTTGCATCATGTCGCGGAGGAGAGCACGCCGGCCAAAAAATCACTATCGGCCACTCGAGACAGGACTTGAGTAGCGCTTTCGTCTGTCAGGCGAAAGTGGTGATGCGAACTTCGCTTACATAAAGTTAATCTTCGCAGACACCTATAACAAAGAGACGACACGCATGCGGATACTGATGCTCCTGCTGGCCGCGGTTGCGCTTGCTGCCGGCTTTCTGATCGGCTACCGCGGCGGCGCCGAGTGGCAGGCGCTCCTCTCCGTGGGGCTGGCAATGCTCGCGGGCGCCATGCTCGCGTTGAGCGGCCTGGCCGCGATCTATCGCGCCAGCGCCGATTCATTGGCTAACGACCGTTTCCATGTCTGGCTACCCGCTTCCCGCGACTACCTCTCGCTACGGCGCATGGCTCACGGCCTGATTCGACAAGCCAGTACCACGGCCATCGCTTCCGCCGAGGTTTCTCATCATGCCGATCGAATGGACCAGCGGCTGGAACGTCAGGAGCAGACCGTACGGGAAGCTTCCTCGAGCATGGCGGCAATCACCTCGGCGATCGAACAGGTAGCGGCCAGCGCTTCCAATGTGGCCACCCTGGCGAGCCGCTCGCGTGATGCCAGCCATGTCAGTCGCGAGTCGCTGGGGCAGGTGATCGATGAAATGCAAGCCTTGGCCGAGCGTTCCGAAGAGGCGCTGGAACTGCTCAACGTACTGAGCCAGAAGGCGGACAGCGTTCGCCATGTGACCTCGCTGATCGAAGAGATTGCCGAGCAGACCAACCTGCTATCACTCAATGCTTCGATCGAAGCCGCCCGGGCCGGCGAGCACGGACGAGGCTTTGCGGTAGTGGCCGGAGAGGTGCGTCAGCTCGCTGGGCGTACCGCCGATGCCACGCGTAACGTCGAAGCGCTGGTGGGGGATATCGGCGACAGCAGCCACCGCGTGGTCGATACCATCGGCCATCTGATGCAGCGCGTGGGCGACCGAGCCAAGGAGATGAGCAAGGTCGGTGAGCAGCTTACCGAAATGACGGGCCATTTCGATCAGGTAGAAGGCGAGATTCGTTCCATTGCTGAGTCGATGGAGGATACCAATCGGCACTCCCAGCGCGTGGCCGGCACCCTGGGCTCGCTGGAAGAGGATGCCGAGCAAGGCAATCGCGACATGCACGGTCTGGCGAGCCAGGCTCGTGCACTGATGGAGGGCGCCGAAGCGGTCGATGCAGCTCTCGCCCAGCAGCGCCTCGAAGGTCGCCATCAGCAGGTGTTCGAGGCGGCACGTCAGGCGGCAGTCAAGATCGGCGCAATGCTCGATTCCGCGCTCAAGCAGGGCGAGCTGGACGAGCAAACTCTCTTTCATGCCCAGTACACGCCGATCTCCGGGACCAACCCGGTGCAGTACGAGACCGGCTTCGTGCATTACACAGACGAGCACTTCCCGGTCGTTCAGGAGCCACTTCTGGAGCGATTGGGTGTGGCTTATGCCATCGGTATCGATCGTCGCGGCTATATTCCTACGCACAACGTGCAAAGCAGCAAGCCGCCTACCGGCGACTACGAGCACGACCTGAAGTTCTGTCGCAACCGGCGCATCTACGAAGACACCACCGGTCAACGCTGCGGAACCCACGAGCAGACATTGTTACTGCAGACCTACAAGCGAGATACCGGCGAGATCATGCACGACCTGTCCGTCCCTATTTATGTAAGTGGCAAGCACTGGGGCGGGTTCCGTGTCGGCTACAAGCCAGAGACTGCGTAAACCTTCGAGCGCTGGCACGGTGTCGCCGTGTCAGCGCTGCTCTGGCGCTGATGCGGTGCCGGCCGGCGCCAGCGGCGAGCGTGTCCGAGTGCTCCAGGCTGACCAGGAGTAGAGCGCCAGGCTGGCCCAGATCAGCACAAAGGTGGCTAGCTGCACAGGCGAGAGCGGTTCGTGGAACACCAGCAGTGCAATGAAAAACTGGATAGTGGGGTTGAGGTACATCAAGAACCCCAGCGTAGCGAGGCGCAACCGTCGTGCCGCTCCGGCGAAGGCCAGCAACGGCAAGGCAGTGATCACACCGCTTGCCACCAGCAGCATCGAAACGCGAAACCCATCCAGGAAGTGGGAAAGCTCGCTTGCGCTGAGCCAGGCGAGGGCCAGTAGTCCCAGCGGCAGCAATAGCAGGGTTTCCACGAACAGACCTGACAGCCCGTCGAGAGGCACCTGCTTGCGCAGCAAGCCATAGGTGCCGAAGCTCAGCGCCAGCGTCAGACTGATCCAAGGCAGCTCACCCAGCAATAGCAACTGGATGGCGATGGCCGTGCCGGCCAGCACGACGGCAATGCGCTGCAGCCCGGCCATTGCCTCGCGCAGCACCAGCATGCCCAATGCAACGTTGATCAGCGGGGTGAGAAAGTAGCCGAGACTGGCCTGGAACACCTGACGGGTCTCGACGGCGTAGATATAGAGCCCCCAGTTGATAGCGATCAGCACGGCGCAGCCAAGCACACGTCCCAAGCGCCTTGGCTGGGTAAATGCCTTGCGGATGGGCGCCCAGCGCTTGAGCAGAGTGACCAATCCGACCAGGAACAGGCACGACCAGACGATGCGATGAATCAGCACTTCGTAGGCGGGGATGCCTTCGAACAAGGCAAAGAACAGCGGAAAGCAGCCCCACATGGCGTAGGCGGCCAGACCGAAGCCGACGCCACGCGCGGCTTCGCGATCACTCATGAACTGCAGGGACATGCCAGTCACTCTGAAGAATTAAGGCTACAATTTAGCAGCCTATTGAACTCGGCTCCATGGTCCCGCGTCGTTTCGCCAGGCGCGGAAGCGGGCTGACGTCTCTGCCAGCCTGAGTTAGGCTGATGCGATAAACGAGTAACCGCAAGGGAACCACTCCATGAGCGATTTGCGTACGACCCTGGTCCAGTGCGACCTGCGCTGGGAAGATCCTCAGGCCAACTGTCGCATGCTCGAAGAGCAGCTGGGCGAGCTCGGTGGTGACGAGACCGATCTCATCGTGCTGCCCGAAATGTTCTCCACCGGGTTTACCATGAATTCCCGCGAGATGGCCGAGCCCATGGAGCAATGCCGCGCCGCTACATGGCTGACCGAACAGGCATGCAAGCGCAAGTGCGTCGTGACCGGTAGCGTGGCGATCGTCGAGGATGGCTGCTACTACAACCGCCTGATCTGGGCGAGACCGGACGGCAGTCGGGTCTGCTACGACAAGCGGCACCTGTTCCGCATGGCCGGCGAGCATGAACGCTACTCCATGGGACATGACCGAGTAATCGTGACGCTGAAGGGGTTCCGTATCCTGCTCAGCGTCTGCTACGACCTGCGATTCCCGGTATGGATGCGCCAGAGCCCAGGGCCCGACGAACACTTCGAGTACGATGCGCTGCTGTGCGTCGCCAACTGGCCGGCACCGCGGCGACACCCATGGCGAATCCTGTTGCAAGCACGCGCAATCGAGAACCTGTGCCCCGTCATCGGCGTCAATCGCGTCGGCGAGGATGCCAATGGCATGCGCTACTCCGGCGATTCCATGCTGGTGGATTACAAGGGCGAAGCGATTATCGACGAGCCGCGCGATACCGCTTTCATCAAGACCGGCACGCTCTCTCGCGCCGACCTCGACGCTTTCCGCGAAAAGTTTCCCGCCTGGCGCGACGCCGACCATTTCACGCTGGCCGACGGAGTCGGGTACTGATGCGCCTTGACCGCTTCCTGGCGGAAACCACGCAACTGACTCGCAGCCTGGCCAAGAAGGCACTACATCGCGGTGAAGTCAGCGTCAACGGCGTGGTAATCAAACAGCCAGCCAGCCAAGTGGAAGTGTCCGACCGAGTGGAGTGGGACGGGCAGCCGCTGGCTCTGGTCGGCCTGCGCTACGTGATGCTCAACAAACCCTCCGAGGTCGAATGCAGCGCCCGGCGCGGACTCTATCCACGCGCCGTCGAACTCATCGATCTGCCCAAGGCCGAGCGCCTGCAGACGGTAGGGCGGCTCGATGTCGATACCACCGGGTTGGTGCTGCTAACCGACGATGGTCAGTGGTCGCACCGTGTGAGCTCACCGCGTAAGCGCTACGCCAAGGTTTATCAGGCCACATTGGCCGAGCCGCTCGCAGACGAGGCATTGGCCGCTGCCACCCAGCTGTTCGCGGAGGGGTTGCTGCTCGAGGGGGAGGATAAGCCGACGCTGCCGGCAGAACTCGTGATGCGTAGCAGCCACGAGGCCGAGCTGACCCTGTACGAAGGACGTTATCATCAGGTCAAGCGCATGTTTGGCGCCATCGGCAATCGCGTCACAATGCTACATCGCGAATCGGTGGGACCGCTGTCGCTCGGGGATCTGGCTGTGGGGGAGTGGCGTGAGCTGAGCGACGATGAGGTTGCCCTGTTCACCTGAGTCAGGTGGACGGAGCATAGGTTTCGCTACGGTCGCGGCCACGATGCTTGGCCCGATAGAGTGCCTGATCGGCCAAGCGAATCAGTTCGATCGGGTCGTCGGCATGTGTCGGATAGCTGGCGATCCCGCAGGAGAGGCTGACGCAGCCGAGCACTTCGCCACCATGGAGAAAGAGTCGCTGGCGCATGGAGTCCAGCAATCGCTCGACCGCTTCGCTGGCCTGCTGTGCCGTGGCGCCAGGCATTACCACGACGAACTCCTCGCCACCCAGGCGGCAGACCACGTCGGCCTCGCGGAAGTGCTCGCCGATCAGCCGTGCCGCATCTACCAGTACTGCGTCACCCGCCTCGTGCCCGTACAGGTCGTTGAAGTGCTTGAAATGATCGATATCGAGCATAACCAGGCTCAGCGTAGAACCGCGTCGGGCGATGGCCGCCTCATGAGCGAAAAACTCATCGAAGTGTCGGCGATTCTTCAAGCCGGTCAACGAGTCTTGATAGGAGAATGCCCGTAGCTGCTCGACCATGTGCTGCAGATCTTGTGTGCGATCGGCAACCTGTTGCTCGAGGTGCTGATTCAATTCGACCAGTTCTCGTTGTGTAAGGGCGTAATGACGCAGCGAGATCGCCACGATGGCAAGACTGAAGCCCAGTGCACCCAGGCTGACCGGAATTCGCTGCCACGGTAACAGGCCGTGAGCAACTGCCATGTCGAGCAGCAGCAGCAAGGCGAACAGGCCATAGGCCGCGATGATCAGCCGCTGCTCTCCGTTGAGCTGCTTGAGGTGTGTGGCGATGAGGACGAACAGCACGGGCAAGCTGATGGCCAGCAGAGCATCGTAAGGCGGAAAGGTGCTGGAAAGGTTGATGACACCACTCAGGGCCAGACCCAGAGCCAGAGACAGGTAGCCAAGATGAAGTTGCCACAGGCGCCGAATCCAGCGCGAATGATGATTCGAGAACCAGGATTCGAGCAAGAGACCGATGCCCACCGGAAGTGCATAGTAACTAGCCGCCGCCAGATAGTCCCAAAGTAGCGGTATCGCCAGCAAAAGCTGGCTGGCCTGGGTCTCGGCCAGGATCATCACACCCGAGGCGAGCGAAAAGAGCCCAATGCCGAAAAAAGTCTGTCGGCGCTGGTGAACCACCGCAAAGCCTCCGGCCAAGAGTGCGAGCAACAGGCAGAAGGCACTGACCATCAGGTCGGTTGCCGAGCGATTCATGATCATGGCAAAGAACTCGGGGCGGTCCATCAGGCGGACTTCACCCCACAGTCCGATATCGGTGTAGTTGGAGTAGACTCGGAAGGTGAGTTGGCGACCGGGGAAGTTCTCGGGCAGGCTGATCGCATGCCAGGGCCAGCCGATGAAAGGTCCTTCGCCACGAGCGTCGAAAAGGCCATGCTGGTAGATCAGTTCGGTATCCAGATAGGCTTGGGCAATCAGGTCGATGCTGTAGATATACAGAATCGGGTCGCGCCAATCGCCCTCAGGCAGAGTGATGCGAAACCACACATGTTGATTCCCTTGGCGGTCGGGCGGGTTGGAAGGGAAGTCGATGGGGTGCCAGTTAGCCTCCGTCCCTGATTCGACGAGCCACGCAGGTGTGCCGTCGTCGAGTCGAGGCGAGTCTCCCCAGCGATATTCCCAGCCCGTATCGATATCCACGGGCGAGGCCGTCGCCACGACAGGTAACGAGAACAATACCAGTAGCGCGGATAGCCGCAGCAAGAGGACAAGACAGCGCATGTAAGGCGTTACCACTTTCATGGTGGGCACGAGGTGCCAAGTATAAGGCAAAGGCTGCTATAGATCGCGTTCGGCATTCTTAGTCATGCGATAGTTTTATACCGTTATCTTCTTGCTGCCCAAAAACAGCAGTGGAACTCTGACCATCATTAAGTTAGTGGGGTGAGGCCTGCTGCTTTGACTAGGGCACGAGTATAGTCACTGGTGGGGGCGGAAAGCAGCGCCTGACAGTCCCCTTGTTCCACCAATTCCCCATCCTTCAACACCAACACGCGATGGGCCATGGCACGCACCACGGCCAAGTCGTGACTGATAAAGAGAAAACTCAATCCTCGCCGAGCCTGCAGGTCACGCAGCAGTTCCACGAGCTGCTTCTGCACGGTGCGGTCCAACGCCGACGTGGGCTCGTCGAGCACCACAAGGGCTGGTTCCAGAATGAGGGCACGGGCTACGGCGATTCGCTGTCGCTGGCCGCCGGAAAACTCATGCGGATAGCGTGCGGCACAGTCAGCGGGCAAGCCCACCTCCTGAATAGCGGCTTGGACGCGCTTCTCCACTTCATCGTCGGCAAGCTCAGGGTAGTGGAAGCGCAGGCCTTCGCTGATGATGTCGGAAACCGGCATGCGTGGTGACAACGAGCCGTAGGGATCCTGGAAGACCACCTGAATGCGGCGCCTACGCTTGCGCAGGGCATTGCCGGTAAGGCGGTCGAGCCGCTCTCCGTCGAGCTCGATCTCGCCGCGACTTTCCACAAGCCTCAGCAGTGCCATGGCCAGGGTGGTCTTGCCGGAGCCGGATTCGCCGACGATACCCAGCGTTTCACCCGGTGCCAGGTGCAAGTCGATCGGTTTCACTGCCTCGAAAGCGGGAGGGCGCTTGGCGAACAGCCGCTTGGGCCGCTGGAAGCTCACTGCAACACCGCGCGCCTCGAGCAGAGCCTGGGTTGAGGAGACAGGTGTCGGCCGCCCGGTCGGCTCGGCATCCAGTAACGTCCGCGTATAGGTACTGCGTGGCGAGGCAAAGACCTCACCGACGGGGCCCGTCTCCTGCTCGTTCCCGTCATAGAGTACGCAGATGCGGTCGGCATGGCGGCGTACCAGATTGAGGTCGTGGGTGATGAACAACATACCCATGCCATGGCGATCGCGTAGCTCGGCAAGCAGTGCCAATATCTCCTGCTGTACCGTGACATCGAGTGCCGTCGTCGGCTCGTCGGCAATCAACAGCTCCGGTTCGTTGGCAATGGCCATGGCAATCATCACCCGCTGACGCTGACCGCCCGAGAGCTGATGCGGCCAGGCGTCGAGCAGTTCGTCGGGCCGCGGGAGCTGGACCTGTTGGAGCAGCGTGCGGGTGCGTTCACGTGCCGCCCGACCCGACAACCCCTGGTGCAGGCGCAGCGTCTCTCCGATCTGCTTGGCTACGGTATGCAGCGGGTTTAGTGAGGTCATCGGCTCCTGGAACACGAAGCCGACACGACCGCCTCGTAGTGCCTGCCATTCCCGCTTCTTCAGGGCGGTGAGGTCGGTGTCGCCCAGCCAGCGACCGCCAGTGACTTGAGCATTATCCGGTAGCAGGTTCATGGTGCCGAGAGCCGAGACTGACTTGCCGGAGCCGGATTCACCGACCAATGCCAAGGTTTCGCCGCGCCGTACTTCCAAAGTCAACTCGCGCACGACCGGCTTGCCATCGAAGGCAATCGAGAGCTTGTCGAGGCGTAGCAAGGGTTGTGAACGTGTGTCAGGCATTGGGCTGGGTCCTGGTCAGCGGCGTGGCGCTGGATGCGTGCTGAATATGTCGTGGATCGAATGCGTCACGCAGCCCTTCACCGATAAAGACCAGCAGCGAGAGCATCAGTGACAGACTGACGAAGGCGGTAATGCCAAGCCAGGGCGCATGCAGATTATTCTTGCCTTGGGCCACCAGCTCACCCAGCGAGGGCGAGCCTGGCGGAAGGCCGAAGCCGAGGAAGTCGAGGGCCGTCAGCGTAGTTATGGCTCCGGTGAACAGGAACGGGATGAAGGTGAGGGTGGCCACCATGGCGTTGGGCAGTACGTGACGCCACATGATCAGGCGTGACGAAAGCCCCATGGCCTTGGCGGCACGCACGTACTCGAGGTTTCGCGCACGCAGGAACTCGGCGCGTACCACGTCAACCAGGCCAAGCCACGAGAACAACAGCATGATCCCCAGTAGCCACCAGAAGCCGGGCTGGACGAAGCTGGCCAGGATGATCAGCAGGAACAGCACTGGCAGCCCGGACCATATCTCGGTCAGGCGCTGACCTATCAGGTCGGTCTTGCCGCCGAAGTAGCCCTGAATACCGCCGATGATCACGCCCATCACCAGTGAGCTCCCGGTCAGCACCAGGGCGAAGAACACCGACAGGCGGAAACCGTATATCACGCGCGCCAAAACGTCGCGTCCCTGGTCGTCCGTTCCCAGCCAGTGTCGCGAATCAGGAGGCGAGGGGGATGGACGCATCATTTGCATGTCCAGCGTCTGGTAGGAGAAGGGAATCAACGGCCAGATGGCCATAGCGTCCTTTCCGATCTGCTCTCGAATGAAGGGGTCGTGATAGTCGGTGCGCGTGGGCAGAAAGCCGCCGAATTCCGTCTCGGGATAGTCCACCAGTAGCGGCACGTACCACTCACCGTCGTAGTGCATGACGATGGGCTTGTCGTTGGCGATCAACTCAGCCCCCAGACTCACCACGAACAGGGCAAGGAAGATCCACAGCGAGACACTAGCGCGCCGGTTGCTGCGAAAGACTTCGATGCGACGGCGCGTGATGGGGGAGAGCTTGGAAGTGAACGCAAATGCCATTGGCTCAGGACTCCCGTGTCTCGAAATCGATGCGCGGATCCACCCACACGTAGGTGAGGTCGGAAACCAGCTTGAGGATCAACCCGATCAGGGTATAGAGAAAAAGCGTACCGAAGATTACCGGGTAATCACGCTGCATCACCGCCTCGAAGCCGAGCAGCCCGAGTCCCTCCAGCGAGAAAATCACCTCGATCAGCAGCGAACCGGTGAAGAAGATGGTGACCAGCGCACCCGGGAGTCCGGCGATGATGATCAGCATGGCGTTGCGAAACACATGACCATAGAGCGTACGGCCGTCGCTGGCGCCCTTGGCTCTCGCTGTCAGCACGTATTGCTTGTGAATCTCGTCGAGGAAGCTGTTCTTGGTCAGCATGGTCAAGGTGGCAAAGCTGCCAATGGTCATGGCAATAACCGGCAGGGTGATATGCCAGAAGTAGTCCTTGATCTTGCCCCAAGTGGAAAGCTCACCGAAATCCGGCGAGGTCAGTCCTCGCAGGGGAAAGAGGTCCCAGTAGCTGCCGCCGGCAAACAGCACGATCAACAGGATGGCGAACAGGAATCCCGGGATGGCGTAGCCGACGATGACCAGTCCCGACGTCCAGACGTCGAAGCGCGAGCCGTGGTGCAGTGCCTTGCGTATGCCCAGTGGTATCGAGATCAGGTAGACCAGCAGGGTGGTCCACAGCCCCAACGAGATCGATACCGGCAGCCGTTCGATCATCAGCTCGACGACAGGGCGATCGCGAAAGAAGCTGTTGCCGAAATCGAAGGTGGCGTAATCGCGCATCATGCCCAGGAAGCGCTCGTGAGCCGGCTTGTCAAAACCGAACTGCTGTTCGAGTTGCTCGATGAAGCGTGGATCGATGCCGCGTGCGCCACGCGACTCGTCGCGTACCACCACGTCACCGCCGCCGGCGTCCATGCGTGTGCTGACCATGCTGTCGACTCCCTCGAAGCGGGCCAGCATCTGGTCGATCGGCCCACCTGGGGCGGCCTGCACGATGATGAAGTTGAGCAACATGATCCCCACCAGAGTGGGAATCATCAGCAGCAGTCGGCGCAGGATGTAGCGGCTCACGTCAGGTCATCCTCATGGAGCGGCGGCCTAGCGGCGGCCTAGGCGCTGGTTGATCTCTGCTTCGCGTTCGGCATCGACCCACCAAGCGGCGAGATCGAGCCCGTACTTCGGGAAGGGCTGCGGATAACCGAATTTGTCCCAGACGGCGATCCGTGTCTCGCCGGAGTGGTATTGCGGAATGGTGATGAAGCTCCAGCGCAGGACTCGGTCCAGCGCACGTGCCACGGTGTTCAGTTCTTCACGGCTGCCGGCACGAATCAGCCGCTCCACCAGAGCATCGACAGCAGGGTTTTCCAGTCCCATCAGGTTGCGGCTCTGTGGGCTGTTGGCGAATTCGCCGGTCCAGTATTCTCGCTGCTCGTTGCCAGGGTTGTTGGATTGCGGGAATTGACCGACGATGATATCGAAATCGAAACTGCGCACACGGTTGAGGTACTGGTTGATATCCACGATGCGTAGGCTGCCGGCGATACCCAGCCGCGACATGTTGCGCAGCATTGGCTGCACTACGCGCTCCATACCGCTGTCGTAAAGCATGACCTCGACTGTGAGCGGGCGGCCGCTCTCGGCATCGACCAGGGTGCCGTCGCGTACCTCGTAACCCGCCTCGATCAGCAGGTCGTAGGCAAGCCGCAGGCGCTCGCGGAGATTCTCGGGATGATCGACGGGCAGCGGTTCGTTGAAGACCCGCTCCGGTAGCTCGTCGCGAAAGGGCTCGAGCAATTCGAGTTCCGCGTCGCTCGGTAGCCCCTCGGCCGCCATGTCCGAGTTCTGGAAGTAGCTCTCGGTGCGCCGGTAGGTGTCATAGAAGAGGTTGGCATTGAGCCAGGGAAAATCGAAAGTGAGGTTGAGCGCTTCGCGCACCCGCAGATCCTGAAACTTGTCGCGCCGCAGATTGAACACGAAGGCCTGCATCCGCGACGGCTGGCCATCCGGCACGGTGATTCGCTTGACCAGCCCCTCGTGATAGGCCGGGAAGTCGTAGCCGATGGCCCAGGTCGCGGCACGAGCATCTATGCGATAGTCCAACACGCCGGCCTTGAACGCCTCCCAGGCAATGTCTCGGTCGCGGTAGTAGTCGTAGATCAAGCGATCGATATTGTGCCGCCCCACGTTGACCGGCAATTCTTGGCCCCAGTAGTCCTCCGCGCGCTCGTAGACGATGCGACGGCCAGGTTCCACTTCGCCGATGCGATAGGGCCCTGAGCCGGGATGCCGGTCCAGTGTGGGGCTGGAGAAGTCGCGCTCCTCCCAATAGTGCTTGGGCAGGATCGGTAGTTGTCCAACGATCAGCGGCAGTTCACGGGAGTCGTTGGTCGCGAACTCGAAGCGCACGGTGTGACGATCGAGCGCCTCGACGCTTTCCACGTCGGCGTAGTAGCCGCGGTAGAAGGGATTCCCCTCGTCGCGCAGCAGGTGGAAGCTATAGACTACGTCCTCGGCAGTGACCGGTTCGCCGTCATGAAAGCGTGCCTCGGGGCGCAGGTCGAATTCGATCCAATAGCGGTCCGGATCGAGTCGTATACCCTTGGCCAGCAGGCCATAAACGCTGAATGGCTCGTCGAGGTTCTGTACCAGCAAGGTATCGTAGATCTCGCCGATACCGATCGCCGGCGTGCCGCGGATGATGAAGGGATTGGTCGAATCGAAGCTGCTGCCCACCGCGGCTTGGGTCATGCTGCCGCCCTTTGGGGCGTCCGGGTCGACATAAGAAAAGTGACTGAAGTCGGCGGGCAGGGCCGGCTCATCGTAAAGGGCCAGTCCATGCACCGTCGGCACCTCGTCCGCTTCGTCGGCGAAAGACGGGACTCCCCAGCCAAGCAACAGACAACAGACGAGAGTGGAACGCAAGACGAACCGCATCAATGAGATCCTTCGTGGAGGCTGGCCCGGCATCCCGGGCGTTACCGCCATAAGGTGTCAGGCCATCCGTCGCTTGTAAACCTCGGTGTGCGACGGATGCTCGTTGCCTGATTCAACGTGCCGCCAGGCTGCGGCGTGGGATCTCGAGCTGTTGGCCGGCGTGAATGACATCGCCGCTGAGACCGTTGTGCCGGCGCAGTTCGGCCACGCTGATGCCATGACGGCCGGCAATGGCAGAGAGACTATCACCACGCTGGACGAGGTACTGTGCACCTTCGTGGGGGGTCGACTGAGTCGGAGCCTGCAGCTCTGCAAGTATGGCTTCTTCCTGTTCGATAGGTACCAGTACTTCGTCGACCGTGGCGGGGCTGGCGGTGCCATTGATCAGACCGGGATTCAGCGCAGCGAGTTCGGCATGTTCCACGCCAGTCACGGTGGCCAGTTGCGCCAGGTTGATAGTTGTGGTGACCGGCACTTTGGCAAAAGCGGGTACGTCGTCGATCTCGGGTAGCGCAACGCCATGGGCCTCGGGATTGTCGATGATGGCAGCGATGGCATTGAGTTTGGGCAGGTAGTTCATCGTCTCGCTGGGCAGTTGCAGATGCCAGTAATCACTGGGCGCACCGCGTGACGTGGCGGCGTGTCGAGCCCGGTTCACCGTACCGGCGCCGGCATTGTACGCCGCCAGCGAGAGTTCGATATCCCCCTCGTACCACTGTTCGGCCTGCAGCTCGATATAATCCAGCGCCGCCTGGGTCGAGGCGACGACGTCGAGACGGGCGTCGTAGCCATTGTGGCGATGCAAGCCCAAAGCATCGGCGGTACCGGGCATGAACTGCCACAGCCCGGCGGCACCGCGGTGACTGCGGGCCAAGGGGTCGTAGGAGCTCTCCACGAAGGGGATCAATCCGATCTCGCCCGGCAGGCCCCGCAATTCGACCTGTTCGTTGATCCATGCCATCCACGGGCGGGCGCGTTCGATGATCTCGACGACATTGCCGGGGTTGGCCCGGTAGTAGTCGATCCACTCCTGCACCCTGGCATCATGGCGGCGATCGTGCCATTCCAGGTTGTCGCGCAAGCGCTCCCAGGCATCGCCGGGGAGAAACTCGAGCTTCAGGTCGTCCCAGAAATGGTGGGACGATTGGGTCGGCGCAGCGCCGGGATGCGGGCTCGCCAGTAGTGTCGGGCTGGTCGCCGACAGCGCACCGATCAAGGCGATACCACCGGCAAGGGCCAAGGTCCACTGCCGCGTCGTTCGGTAGGTCATGCGTTCTCCTTCAGGGCAGGTGGGGTTCACGCTGCCCATGGGATGCGTCGATTCTTAGAAACTGTCTTTCCAGGCACGCAGGGTGGTGAACGTGGCCTGGTCGGTATCGGTATTGCCGTGCTGCGCAGCCGTGGCGCGTACATCCGGGTTATCGCAGCGCAAGAAGGGGTTGATGCGCTTCTCCCGGGCCAGATGGCTCGGCAGGGTAGGGCGGTCGAGATCGCGGGCGCGCTGGGCCTCGACAATGGCATCGGCAACGTCGCGGTTATGCGGGTCGGCCGCCTGGGCAAACTTGAGGTTGGCCAAGGTATACTCATGAGCAGCGAACACCAGCGTGTCGTCCGGCAATGCGGTCAGGGTCTGCAGCGAACGGTACATCTGCTCGGGAGTGCCTTCGAACAGACGACCACAGCCTGCGGAAAACAGCGTGTCGCCACAGAACAGAAGTGGCGGGATGCCGGCGGTAAAGAAGGCGATATGATCGAGAGTATGCCCCGGCACTTCATGCACATCGAAGCGCCGTCCCATGACCCGGCAGGTATCGCCTTTCGCAACACGTTTCGTCAGGCCGTCGATGTCCGGGTTGTCAGGTCCGATTACCTGCGGCGAGTAGCGATCGATGAGTTCCGGCAAGCCACCGGTATGATCGGGGTGATGATGGGTGACGAGAATAGTGCCGAGGGTGAGCCCTTCTTGCTCGAGGACACGGATGACCGGCTCTGCGTCGCCTGGATCCACGACACAGACGTCGGGGCTCGTGTCCTGGCGCATGAGCCAGATATAGTTGTCGCTTAAAGCGGGAATCGGTGTCACGCTCAGCATAGGCGGTCTGTCCTTCGTCGCGTCGTCAACCGAAGTGAGTGGCGGTCGTTGGTCCGTTCCTCGCCCTTGGCGGCACAGCAGGGCGCCACCGCGAATGCTCGCTCGAGATGAGGGCCGAGCACGGCAAAAAGCCAGAAATGGCCTGCAAAACCGATGATCATGGAGGTAATGATCAGTAATGTCAAACCCGCATGAAGCGCTTGCCCTGGCACGGCTGTGTCGAGAAGGGCGTCGCTACTGGTCCAGTGAAGATGGCCAGGCCCACTGGCGTGCCGAGCGAGCCTGCCTGGGGCCGATCTGCGAGAGCCTGCACGGCGGCCATAGCCTGGAGCTCGGCGTCGGGCCTTCTCTTACCGACATGTCGCCCATCCGTCATAACATACGCTGGGCACCAACGACCGAGCTGTCGGAGTCCGCTTCCACTCTGGTGTGCCCTCTGGACGCGCTCGCGTTGCCCGACGAATGCCTTCACCTCGTGGTCGTTCATCATCTGCTGGAAGTTGTCGACGAGCCTCATCGGCTGCTGCAGGAGGCGGCCCGGGTTACCGCTGACGATGGGTGCCTGGTCGTGCTTGGCTGGATGCCGTTGGGCATGGGCGGTCTCTCGCGACTCTCGCCGGGGCGCCGCAGCCGCCTGCCTTGGCGTGGGCATTGGCGCACGCCATCCAAGCTGAGTGAGTGGCTCGCATTTGTCGATTTCCGCGTCGAGCGGGTAGACTACTGCGGATTTCACCTGCCCGGCAGTCCGCCTGGCAATACCGTTCTGGAAACGCTGGGGCGCCGCCACAACGTGCCGCTAGGTGACAGCTATATCATTCACGCCCGCCGCCGAAACCGACTCGCTCAGAGCCAGCGTCCCCGCTTGAGGCTGCAGGGCTCCTTGGGCGGTGGTGCGCTGGGTCATGCCACGCGTGTCGGCAGTACCACACCGGAACCAAGCAGAAGGACCACCGAAGTTGAGTGTCAGTGACCCCGACAAGCCATTGCCCAAAGTCATCATTCATACCGACGGTGCCTGCCGTGGCAATCCCGGGCCTGGTGGGTGGGGGGCCGTGCTTTGCAGCGGCCGGCATGAGAAGACCCTGAACGGCTTCGAGGCGACCACTACCAACAACCGGATGGAGCTGATGGCAGCGATCATGGCGCTGAGAACGCTCAAGCAGGCCTGCGAAGTGGAGCTGTGGACCGATTCCGAATACTTGCGCCGCGGCATTACCGAGTGGATACACGGCTGGATGAAGCGCAACTGGAAGACCGCTAGCAAGCAGCCGGTCAAGAACGCCGAACTGTGGCGCGAGTTACTCGAGGAGACTCATCGCCATCGTATCGAGTGGCACTGGGTCAAGGGGCACAGCGGCCACCCCGGTAATGAGCGTGCCGACGCGCTGGCCAATGCCGCCATCGATGCCCACTGGACCCGCGGCAAGCCGCAAGCCACCCAACCTGAGTCCTAGATCATGCGTCAGATCGTTCTGGATACCGAAACCACCGGCATCGATCCACGCGAGGGCCACCGCCTGATCGAGATAGGTGCTGTGGAACTCGTCAACCGGCGCCTAACGGGCAATACCTACCATCAGTACATCAACCCCCAGCGTGAAGTCGAGGCAGAGGCCATTGGTGTGCACGGCATCACCAATGAGTTTCTCGTCGACAAACCGCTATTCGCCGAGGTCGCCGATGCCTTCTGGGAATTCATTCGCGGCGCGGAACTGGTGATCCACAACGCCGCTTTCGACGTCGGCTTCATCGATAATGAGTTCACACTCTTGCTGGGTGCACGCGGTGAGCCACGCCTAGGGCCGGTGGCGGAGCACTGTCGCATCCTCGACACCTTGCAACTGGCCCGTGCGCGCCACCCCGGACAGCGCAACAGCCTCGACGCACTCTGCAAGCGCTACGAGATCGACAACGGTCGTCGGGTGCTGCACGGGGCACTGCTCGATGCCGAGATTCTGGCCGACGTCTACCTGGCTATGACCGGCGGGCAGACGGCGCTGTCATTGGATGCGGAAGAGCGGGGCGACAGCCAGGCCATGGCCAGCGGTCTATCGATCCGGCGCATGTCGCTTGCCGCCGGCGCCCTGCGTGTGCTGCGGCCTGGCCAGGCTGAGCTCGCGGCGCATCAGGCCAAGCTCGAGAAGATTCGACTGGCGGCGGGAAGCTGCCAGTGGGATATGTTGGCGAGCCAGCCTCATGGGAACGACGATGCTGCGCCGTGAGCTGCCCCTGACGGCCAGCAGCGGAAGACTCATCCGGGTCGCTTCGGGGCGTATTGCCCCAGGTCCCGATGATACCCCTCTCCAACCGGCGCAGCCTTGGCCCGAGAATATACAACCGTTGGCGTACTGGCACGACGAACCGATCGGCCTTTCGGTGGAGGAGCATGCCGGTGAGCACTGGCCCGATGCTCGCCATTGGCTTACCCGCCTTCCCGAATCTTGGTTTCCCTTGATCTCCACTGCGCTGCAGGTTGCCGCCTGGCTCCGCGATCATCGTTTCTGTGGTCGCTGCGGTGCGCCTGCGTCCCGGCTCGATGCCGAGTTCGCCATGCACTGCAACCAGTGCGGTCACCGCAACTACCCTCGTATCTCGCCATGCATCATTACCCTGGTCACCCATGGCGATGCCATGCTGCTGGCTCGTAGCCCGCGCTTTCCACCCGGGCGCTACTCCACCCTGGCGGGTTTCATCGAGCCGGGGGAATCGGCCGAGGAAGCGGTGCATCGAGAAATATACGAAGAGGTGGGCATCACGGTAGGGCGTACACGCTATTACCGTAGCCAGGCCTGGCCTTTCCCACATGCGCTGATGCTGGGCTTCTTTGCCGAAGCGGCCAGCCGGCGCATCCGTATCGATGGAATCGAGATCGCCGACGCTGCCTGGTTCCACCCAAAGCGACTACCGCAGTTGCCGCCGCCCTATTCCATTTCGCGGGCGCTGATCGAGACCCACCTTGCCGAGGTGGCCGACGGTATCGGCCAGTTGGGCAGACTGCAATGAAACGGGCCGCCTTGAGGCGGCCCGTAGCGACTGTGCAGCATGTTTTCAGCGATTCGGGAACAGACTCGTCAGCTTGGTCGCCAGCATCACGTTACCGGTGGCCTTGAGCTTGCCGGTCATGAAAGCCGTCATGCCATTGACTTCTCCGGTCATGATGCCCTTCAACGTATCGCTGCTCATGGAGAGCGATACGGAAGGGTCGTCATGTTCGCCTTCCGTGATCGCCAGGGTGCCATCCTTCACTACCAGATAGTGGCTGCCGTTGTCGCTGAAGTGAAACTGGAAGACATCGTCCATGCCCTCGGCAGCCTGGGGGTCGAAGCGCTCTTGCAGCTTGTCTAATGTCGAAGTGGACATGGGGCGTTTCCTTTACGGGTAATCGGTGATTAGGGGGCTCCTCTGTCAGAGGTTATTTCAAACGATTGTTTCAATCAAGCCCATTGTCAGTGATGCCGCTCGGAGTCACGATTGGGCGCACAAAGCAAAAACGGAGTGGCGACGTGAATGAATGGTTGATGGATATGGGGCGCTTCGTCGTACAGACGTCGATCTTGACCCTGCTGGTCGTGATTGCGGTTATCGTGATTGCACGCATCAAGAGCGAGGCGGGTGAGCGCGTTCGACTACGAGTCGATGAGTTGAACGAACGTCTTGAGTACCGGCGCCGGCGCTTGACCCTGGCCGCTACCGAGCCGAACGCACGCAAACGCCTGCTCAAGGCCTTCCGGCGCGATGACAAGAGCCGCACCCGAGCTGGCCGCAAACAGGCTGGCGAATCACGCGGTACGGTATGGGTACTGGACTTTGTTGGTGATCTCAAGGCCACCGGAGTAGGCCGTTTCGCCGAAGAAATCTCTGCTGTCGCGGCGGCAGCGAGCGATGGGGACGAGGTCGTGATTCGCCTGGAGTCGGCGGGAGGTCTCGTACACGGCTACGGGCTGGCCGCCGCTCAGGTAGACCGACTGCGTGAAGCAGGACTTAGCACCACGATATGCGTAGACAAGGTGGCCGCCAGCGGTGGCTATCTCATGGCATGCGCCGCGGACCATCTGCGTGCCGCGCCGTTTGCCGTTCTGGGCTCGATTGGTGTAGTGGCCCAGCTGCCCAACGTCCATCGCCTGCTCAAGCGTCATGACGTCGATTTCGAGCTACTTACCGCAGGCGAGTACAAGCGAACCCTTACCGTATTCGGAGAGAACACCGAGGAGGGACGGGAGAAGTTCCAATCGGACCTGGAGCACATACACGACCTGTTCAAGCGTCACGTGGCCGAGCGCCGCCCAACGCTGGACATCGAGGCGGTAGCTACGGGCGAGGTGTGGTACGGGCGCGACGCACTCGAAAAAGGGCTGGTGGACGCCCTGGGTACCAGTGAGGCCTATCTGGTAGCGCGGATGGAGGAGGCACGGGTGGTCAGCGTGCGCCTGGAAGCTCGGCATCCCATGGGAAAGCGGCTCGGCATGGCCGTCAAGGAAGGCGTGGAAGGGGGTGTCGAACGCTTACTGGAACGCCTCGACGCAAGTCGTTGGGAAAAGCGCTGAACCGATACCCCAGGCTTCGTCACGCTTCCTGCAGCTTTACTAGCGCTTCGATCATCCGCCGCGCCTGCTGTCCTTGAAGCGAGTAGTAAATGGTCTGTGATGCTCGACGTGTCGAGACCAGACCCTCCCGCCTCAGGATCGCCAGATGCTGGGACAAGGCCGACTGGCTCAAGGCCAGCCGTTGATTGAGTTCGGTGACCGACAGCTCGGATCCATCCAGCAAGCACAGGATGCGCAACCGGTTATCGTTTGCCAGTGCCTTCAGCAGTGCGGTGGCCTGGTCGATGGCCGGATTGCCGGCCTGGAGAAGGCGAGATGCAGCGCTGTTCGAGGTGCTCATGATGATCTCCCCGTATTTGCTGTCCGAGCAAAAAGCTGGCTCCGACAGGCGGCTTCGGGCGACTACCTCGGCTCACGACAGAAAGCGCAAATTATCTGTCGCAGACGATGCGATCCGGGCAGTGCCCAAGTTTGGTCATGCCTTGCTGATTTAGTCATCATTGATAGTGACACTGCGGCTGTCAAACGAAGAATCAACTTAGTAACTCTTCGCATCGGCATTAGGCTCGCAATTGTCAACAATAAGTCACTAAAAATATGCCTTGCCTCAGTCTTTCAGCCAAAATTAGCCAATGGTATGAAGGAAATTCCGGAGAAAATCTCTAAAGTGTCAACAATCTTAGTTCTCTGCGATGCCGGACGGGACGTACATGACAACCTATAACGCCGAATTCCAACGTTCGATCGACCAGCCGGAAGCCTTCTGGGCCGAACAGGCATACCGTATACCATGGTTCACGCCACCCAGTACCGTCCTCGACTTCGACGAGCAAGGCCACGCTCGCTGGTATACGGACGGAGAGATGAACATCTGTCATGCCGCGCTGGATCACCATGTCGCGCAGGGACGTGGCGACCAGCCGGCCGTCTATTGGGACTCGCCGGTCACCGGCGGCAAGCGCACCCTGACCTATCGTGAAATGCGCGACGAGGTGGCTCTGTTCGCCGGTGCCTTGAAGGGTCTCGGGGTAGAAAAGGGCGATCGAGTCGTCATCTACATGCCCATGGTCCCGGAGGCCCTGGTGGCAATGTACGCTTGCGCGCGGCTGGGAGCCGTGCACTCCGTGGTGTTCGGTGGCTTCGCCCCGCACGAGCTTGCCGTTCGCATCGACGATGCACAGCCGAAGGTCGTTGTCGCAGCCTCCTGCGGTATCGAAATCGATCGGGTCATACCCTACAAGCCGAATATCGATGCGGCTATCGAGCAGAGCGAGCATAAGCCCGATGCCTGTATTTTCCTGCAGCGCGACCAGCAGCGGGCCGAGCTCGGTGTACGCGACCATGACTGGTCGACGCTGGTGCAGCGCGCAACGCCTGCCGAATGCGTACCGGTCAAGGGCAGCGATCCGCTTTATGTGCTGTATACCTCCGGCACCACGGGCAAGCCCAAGGGTGTGGTTCGCGACACGGCGGGCTACGCGGTGGCACTGCACTACTCCATGGAAACCATCTACGACGTAGCACCGGGCGATGTGTTCTTCTCTGCCTCGGACGTCGGCTGGGTAGTGGGCCACTCCTATATCGTCTATGCACCACTGCTGCGCGGCTGTACCACCGTTGTGTACGAGGGCAAGCCGGTCAAGACGCCGGATGCCGGTGCCTTCTGGCGGCTCGTCAGCCAGTATCGTGTCAAGAGCTTCTTCACCGCTCCGACGGCTTTTCGTGCGATCAAGAAGGAGGATCCAGACGGCAAGCTGTTGCAGCAGTACGACATCTCCTGCCTGAAGGCGCTCTATCTGGCCGGTGAGCGCCTCGACCCGCCGACGTTCCATTGGCTCGACGACCTGCTCGAGGTGCCGGTTATCGACCACTGGTGGCAGACCGAGAGCGGCTGGCCGATCGCCGCCAACCTGCAAGGGTTGGAGCCGATGCCCACCAAGGCCGGCAGCGCCACCGTACCGGTACCCGGCTTCAACGTGCAGATCCTGGATCGCGAGGGCGAACAGTCCGGGCCGATGGCACAAGGCAGCGTAGTGATCAAGCAGCCCTTGCCGCCGGGTTGCCTGGTGGGAATATGGGGCGACCCGAAACGCTTTCACAGCGCCTACATGGCAGCTTACCCAGGCTATTACCTGACTGGCGACGGCGGCTACTTCGACGAAGACGGCTATCTGTTCATCATGGGGCGTACCGATGACGTCATCAACGTGGCCGGGCACCGACTATCGACTGGAGAAATGGAAGAGGTGGTCGGTGCGCACAAAGCGGTAGCTGAATGTGCCGTCATCGGCATCCACGATGCACTCAAGGGGCAGATACCGGTCGGCCTGGTAATACCCAAGGACGGCTTCGACGGCGACGAGGTCACGCTCGAGAACGAGCTGATCGCGCTGGTGCGTGAGAAGATCGGCCCAGTTGCCTGCTTCAAGCAGGTCCTGGTAGTCAACCGGCTGCCCAAGACTCGCTCCGGCAAGATTCTGCGCAAGCTGTTGCGCAATATTGCCGACGGCAAGGAGTACGGTGTGCCTTCGACCATTGACGATCCGGCCAGCCTCCAGGACGTGCATGAAGCCATGAGGGAGCGCGACGTCGGCTCCGCCCACGAGGCTCGCCAAGTCTGAGCAGAGACGAAGCAGGAACTGTATCGCGCCGCCCAACGGGCGGCGCGTTTGCTGAAGGCCCCTGGTTCCATATTGGCCAGCGCCACGGGTGGCACGTATAATCACCGCCTCATTTCGGTACCCGATCATGTCGGGCACCGGCGAGGGTTCCCTCACCCCTTGCCAGTCGACATGGCCACGCCAAGGCCGCCAAAAAGGATTCGCCCATGTTCGTATTGTCGCAAGCGCAGCAGCGCCGCTGCATGCTGTTGCTGGTGTCGTTCCATATTCTGGTGATCGCCGCCAGCAACTATCTCGTGCAGTTGCCTTTTACTCTGTTCGGGTTCCACACCACCTGGGGGGCGTTCAGCTTTCCCTTCATCTTCCTTGCCACCGACCTCACGGTGAGGCTGTTCGGCAAGGAGCAGGCACGAGCCATCATCATGCGGGTCATGCTGCCGGCATTGATCATCTCCTATGTCGTCTCGGTCGTCTTCCCGCGCGGTAGTTTCGTCGGGTTCGAAACGCTGGGAGAGTGGAACCTGTTCGTGGCCCGTATCGCACTGGCGAGTTTCACGGCCTATGTACTGGGTCAATTGCTCGACGTTCAGGTTTTCGATCGCCTGCGCGCCCTGCGGTCGTGGTGGATAGCGCCGGCAGTTTCCACCGTGCTGGGTAACCTTGCCGATACGGCGGCATTCTTCGCCATGGCGTTCTACCGCAGTCCCGACCCCTTCATGGCGGCGAACTGGGTTGAAATCGCTACGGTGGACTACGTGATCAAGCTCGTCATCAGCCTGTTGTTCTTCCTGCCGTTGTATGGCGTGCTGCTGGCCTGGCTGAGCCGCAGGCTGGTGGAATTCACCGGGCAGCAGGATCTGGTGCCTCAGCGCTCCTGAGCAAAAGCATCCTGGCACCGCCAAGCCAATAACCACGGGGAGATAAGGATGAGCGTCGAACTCAACTATCAGGACACCGGCGGAGAGGGCACGCCCCTAATCGTGGTCCACGGCCTGCTGGGCAGTGCCGATAACTGGCGTTCGCACGTCAAGCAGTGGCAAGATCGGCGGCGCGTGGTGGCGGTCGACTTGCGTAACCACGGCCGCTCCCCCCATGCTGAGGGTATGAGCTATCACGAGATGGCCGAAGATCTGCTGGCACTCATGGATCGCTTGCACATCGAGAAGGCGCACCTGCTCGGCCACTCTATGGGCGGCAAGGTCGTCATCAGCCTGGCACGCCTGGCGCCCGATCGCGTGGCATCGCTGATAGTCGCGGATATCGCACCACAAGCCTACGGGCATGGTCATGACGCCGTATTCGCCGGGCTCAGGCATCTCCAGCGTGGCAACCCCACGAATCGGCGCGAAGCCGATGAACTGTTGGCCGAGCATGTCGACGAGCGCGCCACCCGGCTGTTTCTGGCCACCAACCTGGAGCGTGCCGAAAGTGGTGAGCTAGTGCTGCGAGTCGGCCTCGACCAGATCGAGGCTGGCTACCAGGACATCATGCAGGAACCGGCCGGGGAGGGTGCCTTCGAGGGACCAGTGCTAGTACTGCGGGGAGGCAGATCGCACTACGTACCGGATGCTGCCTTGTCGGGTCTGCGTGAGGTGCTGCCTCACTCGCAGCTAGTGACGCTCGACGAGGCCGGCCATTGGCTGCACGCCGAGCAGCCCGAAGCGTTCCAGTCGGCGGTCAACGATTTTCTGGATTCGCTGGCCGACTGAAGACCATCAGGGAGCAGCCGTGCCGAGGTCGATGGCAAGTTGCTCAAGCGGCGTCACGGCTTCAACGACACCCGCATCGAAAAGGTACTGTTCGAAGCGCAGATAGCGGCCATGGTCCACGGCTGCAGGCTGCAGCGCCAGACGAGGGAAAATGTCAGCCCAGGCGTCCTGGCTGGCTTGATCGGCGAGTGCAGGCTCGACCCTCTCCAGCAGCTTCCAGGCCTCCTGCGGATGGTTGACGATCCACAGCGCGGCCTCTTCCAGGGCCGATACCAAGCGGCGTACGGCATCACGCTTGCCATTGAGCCGGTCTCGATTGGCCATCAGGATCAATCCATCATGGGCGGGCAGCCCATTTGCCTCGCTCAGCAGCATTCTCGTCATCACTCCCTCATCGGCCAGTTGTCGGGGGAGCAGATATCGATGGTTCACCACCATTCCATCGATACGCTGCTCCCGCATGGCATCGAGAGTCGAGTAGCCAACTTCCTCGAGCCCAACCAGTTCCAGACCGTTTGCCACACCCAGCTGCTTCTTGAGCATTCCAGCCAGCAGCACATCGCGGCCGTCGACATCGGTAAAACCAATACGCAACCCCTCGATAGGGGGCTCGGGGGATTCATTGTCAAGGCTGGCATTCAGCACCAGGCCTGAAACGGGAGCCGCAACCAAAGTGGCCACGCGTATCAGTGGCAGCCCTTTATCGGCCAGCAAATGGAGCTGAGGCTGGCGTCCGAGCGCCAGGTCGGTGCGTCCTGCAGCCAGCAGTTTGGCAGGCACGCTGGGATCTGCAGGTACTGCCAGCGCCACATCCAGACCTCGGCGAGAGAACATGCCTTTCTCGCGAGCCACCAGCAGGGAGGCATGCTGAGGATTGAGATACCATTCGAGGGTAACGGTCAGGCGGGTCAGGGGGGGCGGCACGATGGGCTCGGCAGGTTCACTGACCACCGAGGGTACATCCAGGACCGGCTCTGCTCGGCGTGGCTCGACGTTAGGCTCGTTCGTCAGCCGATGATCGACGCCTCCCGAGCCCTCGATCACAGATGGCACCTCGATGATCGGCGTAGCTTCGCTTGGCGACAAGGTTTCGGTGTCCCGCAGCATCAACGAGGGCACCTTGACGATAGGATCGAGCTGCAGCGGAGGCGCGGGGAGCGGTGCGCTTTCCCTGTCGGTTTCAGCCCCGAGTTGCAGGGAAAACGGCAGAGTCAGGATTGCAATCGTTCCAGCCAGGGCGCGAGCCATGCAGCTTCGGTAGGGCTTGGCCATGGATGGGATCTCCAGGGAAAAACGCAAGGTTCAGTAAGCAGTTAGTTTATCGTTGTCGTGCCAGCCATGGCTACCCGCGGCGCTGCCTGCTCGTCCCTGGGCTCCCGTGGCATAATGGAGCCATTCCAGCTCGAGGTCATGCATGGACACCATCAATACCCTTTTCCTGCTTTCCGGTTTTTTGATCGCCCTCAGCGTCGTGGCCAGCCGTATCTCTTCGATGGTGGGGCTGCCGCTGCTGCTGGTCTTCCTGGGCCTGGGAATGCTGGCAGGCGAGGAGGGGATACTCGGCATCCAGTTCGACGACTACTCGCTGGCTTTTTTGATCGGCCATCTTGCGCTGGCCATGATCCTGCTGGATGGCGGCCTGAGGACTCGGCTCAAGACCTTTCGCGTCGGCTTCAAGCCCGCCCTGTCATTGGCCACCCTGGGGGTGTTCGTCACCAGTGGCGTCGTGGGGCTGTTCGCCATGTGGGTTTTCGATCTTACCTTGGTACAGGGCCTGCTGGTCGGCGCCATCGTCGGTTCGACGGACGCAGCAGCGGTATTCTCGATGCTCAGCGGGCGTGGCGTACATCTGAACGAGCGTGTCAGCGCCACGCTCGAGATCGAATCCGGTACCAACGACCCCATGGCGATCTTCCTGACCCTGCTGCTGGTCGAGCTGCTGGTCGGGGATATCCGCGGCCCGTTCGAGACCCTGATGTTCATGGCACTGCAATTCGGTCTCGCTACTCTGATCGGCCTGGGTGGAGGCTGGCTGAGCGCCAAGCTGCTGCGCTGGCTCGATCTGGCTCCCGGGCTCTATTCACTACTGGCTCTGGGGCTGGGATTCTGCGTCTTCGGTACGACCAGTTTTCTTGGGGGGAGCGGATTCCTGGCGATCTATCTGACCGGGCTGATGATCGGCAACCAGCCGGGCAGGCACCTCAATTTCATCCTTCCCGTCCACGATGGCCTGGCTTGGCTGAGTCAGATCGGCCTGTTCTTGATACTGGGCCTGCTGGTCAACCCGTCCGGGCTGCTCGAATTTGCACTGCCAGCCTCACTGGTTGCGCTGGTTCTGATCTTCGTCGCACGTCCTCTGGCGGTGCTGATCACGGTGAAGCCCTTTTTCCGCTTTCGTTGGCGCGAGATCGGCTTTCTTTCCTGGGTTGGTTTGCGTGGCGCGGTCCCCATCGTGCTCGCTATCTTTCCGGTCATCGGTGGAGTGGAGAATGCCGCGCTCTATTTCAACGTCGCCTTTGCCGTGGTGTTGCTGTCCTTGCTCATCCAGGGCGGCACGCTGCCTTTGATGGCACGCTGGACGAAGGTCGAGATCCCCGTGGGAGTCACCCCGAATCACCGGGGGCCGCTGGGAATTCTGCCCGAGAACGACTACGAGATGTTCGTCTACAGCGTGGATAACCAGGACCTCGACGACGTCCCTATTCGCCTGTTGCGCTTCCCCTCCGGCGCGGTGATTTCGGCGCTCTTCCGCGAACATGCCATGCTGCATCCCAAGGGCAGCACCCGACTCAAGCCGGGCGACGTTCTTTGCGTCATCGGCCGCAGCGAAGACGTGCCGGCACTCAATCGGCTATTCAGTGGCGATGCCAAGCTCAAGCGCGAGCGCGCCTTCTTTGGTACTTTCACTTTCGATGGCGATGCCTTGATGAAGGATATTGCCAATGTCTATGGGCTCACGCTCAGCCCTGGCGAGAGCGAAATGTCGCTGGCCGATTTCGTCTCGCTGCGAGTTGGCGGCCACCCGGTAGTCGGCGACGATGTTGACTGGCACGGTATTCATTGGGTCGTCAGTGAAATGGACGGCAATCGTGTCACCCGGGTCGGCTTGCGTCTTTACTAGTGGCTAGTCGCCTCGCTTGTCATCCCTATGAAGGCCATCTATCTTCGTCGATACCATCACGCTCAACAGGACTTGACGGAGGTTCGGAGGGGCGTCTTCATTACCAAGGAGGAGTGGCTAGATGCTCAAGTTTCTGGCAAGTACCGTCGGAATCATCTTTCTCATCGGCTTGGCAGTTGTCATCGGCCTGCTGATGCTCATCTTCTGAGAAATGGCCAGGTCCGAGGCAACACGGCTTTTTCCTGCTTCGCAAGACCAGGCTTCCCTTCGCTAGGGCGCGGCCGTGGGAATGGCCGCCGGCCATGTGATCTTCTTCGCGCCAGCGTGGTGATGCTGGGCAATTGATCCTGCAAAAATACGCCCGGCCGAAGCCGGGCGTAGAGAGTGGATGTAGACCGAAGCCATCAGCCGGAGACGGCAAAGCTTCCTGCGTTAATCCATAGGTGAGCGGCAACGCTGGCGGCATAGCCTAATGCGATGACTGGCGCCCAGCGCAGATGCCCGAGAAAAGTATAATTGCCGCGCGCCTGGCCCATCAGCGCGACGCCAGCGGCCGAGCCGATCGACAGTAGGCTGCCGCCTACGCCAGCAGTGAGGGTGATCAGCAGCCAATGTCCGTGCGACATCTCGGGATTCATTGTCAGTACGGCGAACATCACGGGAATGTTGTCGACCACCGCGGAAACCACGCCCAGCGCGATATTGGCCCAGGTAGCGTCCCAACCGACATAGAGCGCCTCGGACAACATGCCGAGGTACCCCAAAAAGCCCAGACCGCCAACGGCAACGACGACCCCGTAGAAGAACAACAGGGTATCCCACTCGGAGCGGGCCACGCGATTGAAGACATCGAAGGGCACCACGCTACCCAACTGCCTCAGCTTGCGCTCGTCGCCGCGCTGGGTGTAACGGATTCGCTTCTTCTCCAGCGAGCGGGGCAATGTCATACGCAGGAAGTAACCGAAGAACTGCAGATAGCCAAGACCGGTCATCATGCCGAGTACCGGCGGCAGGTGCAGCAGGGTATGACAGGCCACCGCGGTAGTAATGGTGAGCAGGAACAGCAGGACGATGCGCCGCGCACCACGCTTGAGCCAGACGTCTTCATAGACGCCCTCCGGCTTGCGGTTGTTGATGAAGAAAGTCATCAGGATCGCCGGGATCAGGAAATTGACCAGCGACGGTATCAGCAAAGTAAAGAACTCATAGAACTGCACGATGCCCGCCTGCCAGACCATCAGCGTGGTGATGTCGCCGAAGGGGCTGAATGCGCCGCCGGCATTGGCCGCCACCACGATATTGATACAGGCCAGGTTGATGAAACGCTTGTCGCCTTCCGCCACCTTGGTGACCACGGCGCACATGAGCATGGCCGTCGTCAGGTTGTCGGCGATCGGCGAAATCACGAAGGCAAGGCCACCGGTCAGCCAGAACAGCTGCTTGTAGCTGAATCCTTTGCGGATCATCCAGGAGCGCAGCGCATCGAAGACGCGTCGCTCGTCCATGGCGTTGATATAGGTCATCGCCACCAGCAGGAACAGCATCAGCTCGGCGAATTCGAGCAGCGTCTCGCGGAAGGCGTGTTCGGCTTCGTTGGGCATGCCGGACTGCACGTAGACCCAGCCGATCATGAACCAGATCAGACCAGCGGCCACCAATACCGGCTTGGACTTGCGCATGTGCAATTTTTCCTCGCCCATGACCAGCATATAGGCGAGAACGAAGATAGCCACGGCAATGTAGCCCACGGCGGAGTTGGTCAGATCCATACTGCCTGTCACCGCCAAAGCGGCGGGGCTGAAGAGCAGGATGCCGAAAACGAGCAATAGAACACTCGGCCAACGGAGAATTTTCCGTAGCCTGGGTTTTGAACAGCAGCCAGTTGGCATGGATGGTAATCCTGTTTGTTAAGGTTTTCAGGGAGAGGTGAAAAAAGCGCCTGAATTTTACCATGCCCTGTTGCGGTGCAACAGTTATCCAGAAGGGGTATGAGGCGGGCTGTGGCTAGACTTTGGTCAATAAAAAACCCTTGCCGCAGCAAGGGTTTTCAAGAAAGTAGAGTGGCGGAGGGACAGGGATTCGAACCCTGGGTAGGCTCTCACCTACGCCGGTTTTCAAGACCGGTGCATTCAACCGCTCTGCCATCCCTCCGGCTTACGGGGGCGAATATTACCAGTTATGTTCATGAGGTCAAGGGCTCGCAGCCAGGTACCGCCAAGGAGTTCGTATGTCGTGCCATACAAATCCTGTAGTAAAGCCGACCCCAGCCGTGGCCGCAGCCGTGGTGTTCCAAGGGAGAGTGCTAATGGTACAGCGGCGCAACCCGCCCAATGCCGGCTTACTGGCGCTTCCGGGTGGGCGGGTGGAACCCGGCGAGCCGCTGCTGTCAGCCGCCCAGCGCGAGCTGCACGAGGAGACCGGCATCATTGCCGACGCAGAGCGAGTAATGACTGCCATCGATCAGTTCCAGCATGACGATCGAGGCCGCTTGCTCAGCCACTTCGTCATAGTCGTAGTAGTCTGCCGCTGGGTCGAAGGAGTCGCGGTCGCCGGTGACGATGCCAGTCAGGTCCACTGGCTCGATGCCGCTCAGATAAGCAGCGAACCAAGCCTCTGCGCCAGCGCGAGGCGAATTGCCGCCAACCTTCTTGCCGACCCCTCGAGACGATGAAGGTTCGTTGAGTCTTGTAGAACTAAGGACTTGCGCCGGGAACCAACCAACGGCATCCTTGGTCAACAGCAGAGATCAAATCAAGATCAATCACAGGGAGCTCTGGATCAATGGCCTATCACGATACACATGTGGCCCAGCAATCGTCCCAGGCCGTCAGTGCCAACAAGGTATTGCGCAACACCTACGCGCTTCTGGCGATGACACTGCTGTTTTCCGCCGTCACGGCGGGTGCCGCCATGGCCATGGGCGTCGAGCGGATGAACATCTTCGTGTTCTTCATCGGCGCATACGGCCTGATGTTCCTGGTCCACAAAACCGCCAATTCGGCTGCTGGCCTGCTGGCCACCTTCGCCTTCACCGGCTTCATGGGCTTCACGCTCGGCCCTATCCTCAGCGCCTACCTTGCTCTACCCAACGGCGCTGCGCTGATCATGAATGCGCTCGCCATGACCGGACTGACCTTCATCGGTCTCTCCGCCGTGGCACTGATTACAAAGAAGGATTTCAGTTTCCTGGGCAACTTCCTGATGGCAGGTGGCATCGTGCTGATCCTGGCCATGGTGGCTGGTCTGGTGTTCCAGATCCCCGCCCTGATGTTGATGGTATCGGCAGGTTTCGTGCTGTTCGCTTCGGCCGCCATCCTCTTCCAGACCAGTGAAATCGTACACCGTGCCGGTGAGACCAACTACATCCTCGCCACCATCACCCTATATGTGTCGATCTACAACCTCTTCATCAGCCTGCTGTCGCTGCTCGGTATCATGAGCAGCGACTGAAACCAACAGGTCAGGTAGCGCCAGGCCCCGCCGATGCGGGGCCTGCGTGTTTGAGAGGGCAGGAACCGTCATGCGCTATGGTCTACTCGTCGAGGGAGCGCCCTACAGCAGCCAGGCGTCCCATTCCGCTTTGCGCTTTGCTGCTGCGCTGATCGCGAAAGGGCACCGACTGGAGAGTGTCTTCTTCTATCATGATGGGGTTCACAATGCGGCACGCCTTGCCGCGCCGCCTCAGGACGAACCCCACCTGTACGATGCCTGGTGCTCGCTCAATGCTGAACATGGCACTCAACTGCAGGTCTGCATTGCTGCCGCTCTGCGCCGTGGACTGCTCGATGCACGGGAAGCCGACCGCCATGGCAAGGCAGGTCATAGCGTCGAATCTCCCTTCGAGCTAACGGGACTCGGTCAGTTGATCGACCTGGGACGAACGGTCGACCGCCTGGTGACCTTCGCCCCCTGAGGAGAACGAGCGATGCGATCACACCCAACTGTCAGCGGCGACCTGTTGGTCATTCTTCGCCATGCACCGCATGGCAGCAGTTGGCTGCGCGAGGGTCTCGATGCCGCGTTGGTGGCTGCGGCTTTCGGCCAGTCGGTGACGCTGCTGTTCCAAGGCGACGGTGTCCTGGCCCTGGCCAGGGGGCAGCAGAGTGGTCCCTTGGGACAGAAGGGCACCGCGGCCACCCTGGACATGCTGGAGATGTATGACATCGACTCGCTGCACTTCGATCTGGAGGCGCTCGAGCGATTCGGTCTCACCCAGCAGGACCTGCAGCTCCCTGCCGCTGGGGTCGATGCCGGTTCGATTCCACGACTGATCGCCGGGCATCGACTGGTCCTGACATTCTGAATGGCTACGACGCCTTTGCGAGGACACCCATGATCCTGCATATTCTCAATCGACCGCCCAGTTCGAGCCTGGTCTACCGCGATGCACTTGCTGCCATGGGAAATGAGGATCGACTGCTGCTGATCGAGGATGGAGTGCTGGGTGCCATGACGGCGCAGATTCGCCATTTCCAGGCGGTAGATGGGCGTCTTTTCGCCCTGCGCGAAGATCTGAGCGCGCGCGGGCTCCTGGGCCAGTGCGACGCCAGCGTGCAGGTCGTCGATGTGGATGGCTTCGTCACCCTGACCGAAGAGGCCGACAAAACAGTGAGCTGGTTCTGATGGCTTCCACCGAGACCGATCGTTACCTGAACGTCGACAGTCAGCGTGTTGCGCTCGACCCCGAAGGCTATCTCGTCGACCTCGCGGACTGGACGCCAGCCGTGGCCGAAGCTCTCGCCGCCGAGGAGGGACGCGAACTGTCTGCAGAGCACTGGGAAGTAATCGAGGTAATCCGCGGCTTCTACTCGCGCTACGAAGCGTCGCCGACCATGCGCCCGCTGGTCAAGGCAGTGGGCCAGGCACTGGGGCCGGAAAAAGGCCGTTCGCTGCATCTGATGAAACTCTTTCCCGACAGTCCCGCCAAGGTGGCGGCTCGCCTTGCCGGGTTGCCGAAACCCGCCAATTGCCTCTGATGGCCGCGACATGAATTTCCTGGCCCATGCCTGGCTTGCCCGTGGCGGTAGCGATGATTTCCTCTATGGCAACCTGATCGCCGACGGGGTGAAGGGTAGTGACCTGTCGGCGTGGTCGGAGGAGGTCGCCAGCGGCATTCGACATCATCGCCGGGTCGATGCCTATGTCGATGCCCATCCTGCGGTACTGGCGGCACGCAGGCGTGCGCCCGTAGCGTATCGTCGCTACGCCGGCATCGCCCTCGACCTGGTATGGGATCACTTCGTGGCGCGTGAGCTCGCACTCGACAGGAACGAATCCCGTCTGGTACTGCGCAGCTACCGGGTACTTGGTCGCCATCCCGCCCCGGCCCGCCTGGAGCGCATGGTGCCGGTGCTGGTCGCCCAGGACTGGCTGCATCGCTACGCCGACTTCGGCTTCACCTGCGATGCAGTACGTGGCATGGGGCAGCGCCTATCCAGGCCGAATCGCTTGGCAGCACTGGTACCTTGGCTGAAAGAGGACTATGACGGCCTCGAACGGGACTTCCAGCACTTGTGGCCGGCGGTTGCCGACGAACTCGAAGTCCCCTCCGGCGGTCCATGACTCGGTCGTTCAGTCGCTTATGAGCCAGAGACAGTCGATCGGATCTCCCTCTTCGATGCGAGAGTCCGCCGGGATTGCCGCCAAGGCGTCAGCATTCACGCAAGAGGAGAGCACGCCGGAGCCTTGGTCCGGAAAGGCGTGCGCCGTGATGCCATGCCTATCAATTTGCAGTCGGACACGCATGTAGTGCCGCCGAGGCCCGGTGCGTGTCGAGAAAGCAGCCCTCGCAGGCAGCGTCGGCAGGCTGGCCAGGCTCGGGCAGGCGAGCAGGGCGCCCATCAGCGGGCGCAAGAAGAGCCAGGCGGCAACGAAGCTTGAAACAGGATTGCCGGGTAGGCCGACGAAGCGAACTTCATGCCCGTCGCTGGCCGAGAGCCTCCCCAAGGCCAAGGGCTTGCCGGGCTTGAGCGCCAGGCGCCACAGGTCGAGTCGACCGATCGCCTCGATGGCCGCCTTGACATGGTCCTCTTCACCCACGCTGACCCCGCCAGTCGTTACCACCACGTCGACCTGCTCGGCAGCGTGCGCCAGCATGGCCCGAGTACCATCGGCGTCGTCGGGCATCGTGGCGATGAAGGAAACTTCGGCGCCGAATTTTTCCAACAGGTCTCGCAGCATGGGCCGGTTGCTGTTGTAGATCTGCCCCGCAGCCAGCGGCTGGCCCGGCTCGACGATTTCATCACCGCTGGTGAGCAGGGCGACTCGCGGCTGCCGGCACACCGACACCTCGACAATACCCTGACTCGCCAAGTGCCCCAGAGCTGCGGCATCCAGGCGTTGCCCACGTTCGAGCAGCACATCGCCGGCCGTCACGTCGCTACCGCGATGGCGTACGTTGTTGCTTGCCGGGATCTGCGCCGGTACCGAAGCCTCGGCATCGATGACTTCGACTTTCTCCTGCATCACTACGCAGTCGGCACCAGGAGGCAGCGGGGCGCCGGTGAAGATTCGTGCGCAGGTACCTCTGACGAGGGGCTGCGCTTGTGTTCCCGCGGCGATACGCTGAGCGATCGGCAGGCGCTTGCCGGCATCGTCATGATGCAGTGCATAACCGTCCATTGCGCTGTTGTCGAACGGCGGCACGTCGAGCCGCGCGACGACCTCGTCGGCCAGAACTCGCTGCCCGGCCATCTCGCAGGACAGGTTTTCCGCTTGCACCGGGGCGACATCCTTCAGCAGGGCGGCCAGGGCCGCCTCGACGGACTGCAGTTCAGACATGCTGGCCTCGCTCGGGGATGACCAGATTGGCAAAGTTGCACGGCTTGTGCCGGCTGTCGAGCTGCTCGGCGAGCAGGCCGTCCCAGGCCGTGCGGCAGGCGCCACTCGAGCCGGGGAGGCAAAACACGACGGTAGCATTGGCCAGGCCACCGAGACAGCGGCTCTGGATGGTCGAGCTGCCGACCTCTTGCCAAGAGAGCTGGCGGAACTGCTCGCCAAAGCCCTCTATGCGCTTGTCCAGCAGCACCGATACCGCTTCCGGGGTGGAATCCCGGCCGGTGAACCCGGTGCCGCCGGTAGTCAGGATCACCTGGATTTCAGGGTCGGCGATCCATTCGGAAACTGTGGCGCGAATCCGGTAGACATCATCAATGACGATGCGTCGCTCTGCCAGGCGATGCCCCGCCTCGCTGAGACGCTCGGCGAGCAGGGCACCGCTACGGTCGCTGTTGAAGTCTCGTGTATCGGAAATAGTCAGCACTGCGATGGTGAGCGGAATCATCGCTTCGCTCATGATTGCGACTCCCGCCTGCTTGCCTGCCGCGCCTCGAAGGCGGCCTGCTGTGCCGGCGTGGCCTCCTGCTGGTATTTCTCTTTCCACTCCGGGTAGGGCATGCCATAGACGTATTCGCGCGCGGCTTCGTAATCGAGTTCGGCCCCTCGCTCGTCGGCAGCGGCCACCAGCCACTTGGAAAGACAGTTGCGGCAGAAGTCGGCAAGAATCATCAGGTCGATGTTCTGAACATCCTTCTTGGCATCCAGATGCTGAAGCAGGCGACGGAAGGCGGCGGCCTCTAGCTGGGTGCGTGTGGCGTCGTCGAGATGCTGCATGACGTTGGCTCCTGGTTGAGTTGCTTCAGGATAACAAAAATGGCGCCGAGCCTGGCGCCCTCACCGGTCAGGCCGTATCGCCACGCGTGCAGACCGAGAGCACCACGGCGTCTTCATCGCTCACCGACACCAAGGCGTGGCCCATGTCGCTGTCGAAATAGATGCTGTCGCCACGCGATAGCTGCAGCGGCTCGTAGAACTCGGTATAGAGATGGATTTCGCCTTCCAGCACCATCAGGAACTCTTCGCCATCATGACGTACCCATTCACTGAACTCATCGAAGCTGCGCGCCCGTACGATGGTCTTGAAGGGGATCATGCGCTTTTGGGCCAATTCGCAGCTGAGCAGCTCGTGTTCGTAGGTCGGCGTCGGGTGGCGCTGCCCATCGCCCTGGCGGGTCAGGTCACGGCGGCCCATGGTGCGGGGTTGCACCTTGGGCGGTGTGAGCAACTGGGGCAGGTCGATGTCCAGGCCATTGATCAGTTTCTGCACTGCGGTGAACGTCGGCGAAATCTGGTCGTTCTCGATCTTGGACAGCGTGGATCGAGCCAGTCCGGTACGCTGGCTGACATCCTCCAGTGTCCACTGGTTGGCCAGGCGGATTTCCTTGAGTCGTTCACCGAGACGCAATGGTTCGACGAACGGTTTGCGTCCCGAGGCGATACGCAACGCGGCCTGCTGGTCGGTGTTGGTGGGCATTGAGAAGTTCACTATAGGAAACAGAGTTTCCCGAAGCGTACCACAGAAGTATTGCGTGCACCGGCCGAGAGGCGCCACCGTTGTGCGTGTTCCCGACACTGCTCAGTGACGATTCAAGCTTCGAAGGGTAGGCCGAGCAGTGCCTTGACGTGCGCCTCGGCGCTACGCCCCAGGGAGTCCAGATCGTAGCCGCCCTCAAGCACCGAGACCAGGCGATTGTCGGCATACAGGGCGGCAATATCCAAGGCTAGACGAGTTATCCAGTAATAGTCTTCATCTTCCAGACATAGCTCGGCCAGAGGATCCTCACGATGCGCATCGAAGCCGGCCGAGACCAGCACCAGTTCGGGCTTGAAGGAATGCAGCGCCGGTAGCCAGTCGTCCTCTATCGCGCGGCGGAAGGCGGCGCTGTCGGTGCCGGCCTCCAGCGGTGTGTTGACCACGTTCTGCCACTCGCTGCGCAGATAACGCCAGGGGTAGAAGGGAAACTGGAAGCTGGAGCAGATCAATATGTCCGGATCGTCCTTGAAGATATCGATGGTGCCGTTGCACTGATGCACGTCGAAGTCGAGGATGGCAATACGTCGCGCCCCGTAACGGGCTCGTGCATGCGCCGCACCGACGGCAACGTTGTTGTAGAAGCAAAAGCCCATGGCGTCGGTGGCTTCGGCATGATGCCCGGGCGGGCGCACGGCGCAGAATACGTTATCGGCCTGGCCGCGGTAGACCTGATCGACGCCGCGAATCACTGCGCCCGCCGCCACGCGGGCGGCATCCAGGCTGTCGGGATTCATCATGGTGTCGCTGTCCAGCGTCACGATGCCCGACTGGGGAACGCACTTGTCGAGCGCACGCAGGTGGCGCAGGGGATGAACGCGGCCAAGTTCCTCCTCGCTGGCAGGTCGGGCTTCCGATTGCATGGTCTGCTGCAGCAGACCACTCAGGGCCAGGCGGGCGCGTATGGCTTCGAGCCGCAGGGGGCTTTCGGGATGCTCCGGGCCCATATGGTGAAGGTCACAATCGGGATGCGAGATGAACGCCGTGATCATATGGAACTCCAGAATGACTGAAGTCACCTTAATGCGCGCAGGCCCTTGCACAACAGTGTCAATAAGTCGTACACAAGGAGGCATGTACAGCTCTGGTGAGGTAACGTCTTGAGCACCCGATTCCTGCGCCACTTCTTCGAACCTCGAACCATCGCCGTGATCGGCGCCTCGGAAAAACCCCACTCCATCGGCGGCATCGTGATTCGCAACCTCCAGGAAGCCGGTTTTCCCGGGCAACTGTGGACGGTCAACCGCAAAGGCTACGAGACGGTCTTTGGGCAAGTCTGCGTCACACGGATCAGCGATCTGCCCGAGACACCCGATCTCGCCGTCGTCTGCACCCCGGCGGCTACCCTGCCCAAGGTGATCTCACGCCTGGGGCGGATTGGCGTCAAGGCGGCATTGGTATTGTCGGGCGGGGCCCACCTCGACGAGGCCGAAGGAGACAAGGGCTCGATTCGCGAGCGCATGCTGCTGTCCGCGCGCGAGTCGGGCATCCGCGTGCTGGGGCCGGAGTGCATGGGCTTGATCGTACCGGGGCGACGCATCAATGCCTCCTACTCCAGCCAGCCGGTCAAGGCGGGCAAGGTCGCCTACCTGGGTCAGTCGGGCATGCTCGGTAACGCCATGATCGATTGGGCGGCGGGACGCGGCATCGGCTTCTCGCACCTGATTACGGTGGGAGACAGTGTCGATGTCATGCTTCCCGACTTGATCGACTACATCAACCAGTACGCCCCGACTCAGGCCATTCTGCTACATCTGGAACGCATCCAGGACGCCCAGCACTTCATGACCGCCTTGCGCGACGCCTCTCGTCACCGCCTGGTGCTGGCGATCAAGAGCGGCCGCACACCGCAATCCGACCTTTCCGACATGCCACCGACCCCGGGCATCGCCAACCGCGACGTGGTTTTCGATGCTGCTTTCTCGCGTGCCGGCGTGGTGCGAGTCAACGATTCCGACGAACTATTCGATGCGTTGATGACGCTGTCGCAGATGCGACCGCTCAAGGGCGACCGCCTGGCCATCGTCTCAAACGGGCTAGGACCGGCCATGCTGGCCATCGACAAGTTGATCAGCGCCGGGGGAAGCTTGGCAAGCTTCAGTGCCGAGACACGCCAGGCGTTACGGCAGGGTGAGTTCGACATGAGCAAGCCTGGCGAGAACCCGGTGGACTTGGGCGGGAACGCTACGCCTGAGCGCTTCGTCGAAGCGCTGGAAATCGTGACGGGGGACCCCAGCGTCGACGCCGTGCTGGTAGTGCATGCCCCCACACGCCTGGCGCCCTCGAAGAGCACTGCCCAGGCACTCATTGCCAACCGCAAGCGCTTCAAACGCAACCTGCTGACCAGTTGGATGGGGCTCGAAGGCGCCCTTTATGCGCGCCACGAATGCAGCATGGCGGGTATACCGACCTATGTCTCACCAGAAAAAGCGGTCAAGGCGTTCATGCATATGGTCGACTACCAGCGCGTGCAGGCGCTGCTGCAGGAGACCCCTCCCAGCTTGCCGTTCAGTACCACCGCGGACATCCGCAGTCGCTGCCATACGCTCATCGAGCAGGCCAGGACCGAAGGGCGCGAGACCTTGTCGCACTCCGAGACCGCGCGGGTACTCGAGGCCTACGGCATACCCGTGGCCCCAAGCCGCTATGTGCAGACACCGGAGGAGGCCGCTGCCGCGGCAGTAGAACTCGAGGGCCCCTGGGCGCTGAAGATAGTGCACGACGGCAACTGCCGGCCGTTCCGCTACCGCAAGCATCCTCACCGCATTTCGGCGGGGCTGTTGCAGGACCTGCACGAACCGGGACAGGTGGCACAAGGGCTCAGCCGGCTCGGCGACAAGGTGCACGAAAAATTTCCTCCGGTGAAGATTCGCGAATACTGCCTGCAGCCTATGCAGCGCGGCAAGCAGTCGATGCAGATCTGCGCCGGCATCACCCGTGACCCGGTATTCGGTCCGCTCATCGTGTTCGGGATCGGCGGCTACAAGGTCAATATCCTGGCCGACCGCCAAGTGGCGCTACCGCCGCTGAACATGACCCTGGCCGCCGATGTGGTCGGTCGTACCCACGCCGCACGGTTGATTCGCGAGCATTCGAGCGATCCCGAACGCGACTTGGAAAGGCTGTGCCAGCTACTGGTCAAGCTATCGCAGATGGCCACGGATCTGCTCGAGTTGCGCGGGTTGGAGCTGAACCCCTTGCTGCTCAATCGAGACGGCATGCTGGCGGTAGATTTCGCCCTCGACCTCGGCCCCCCTGCACGCTTCGCGATCATGCCGTACCCGGAGGAACTGCGGGAATGGGTGACGCTGAACAACGGCATGTTGGTCGAGGTGCGCCCCATCCGTGCCGAGGATGCACCGCTGATCACCAATTTTCACAGCCAACTGTCGGAGGAGAGCATTCGCTTCCGCTATTTTCACAACAAATCGGACCTCAGCCAGCGCGACCTGTCGATCCTGTCCCACATAAACTATGACAGACAGATGGCCTTCATCGCCGAACACCAGCAGGAGGACGGCAGCAAGGAGATGCTCGGCGTGGTACGAGTGTGGAACGATCCGGATAACATCCGCACCGAGTTCTCCATCATCGTGCGCGACGACATGGCAGGGCAGGGGCTCGGCAGCCTGTTGATGAGAAAGATGATCGGCTACTGCAAGAGCGTGGGTACGCTGGAGATGATCGGCAAGATAATGGTCGACAACCACCCCATGCGGGCGCTGATGAAGCACTTGGGCTTCCGCTGTCGCTACAACATGGAGGAGCAAGTGGTGGATGCGGTGCTGCGCCTCAATGAGCCGCAGAGCGAATGGCAGCGGCATCGGTTGGAGAGCCTGCCGGACTAAAGGAAACCCTGCTTTCGCTCGTAATGCGAATCAGGGCTTCCATCGCTGGACCTCAGCAGGTCAGGGCGCCAGGCGGAAGGAGCGCCAGGCTTCGTCGCGAAACTCGTAACGGATGCGGTCGTGAAGTCGGCTCGGCTGCCCCTGCCAGAACTCGATCATGTCGGGAGTGACACGGTACCCGCCCCAATGCCCGGGCCGCGGGATATCTTGGCCCTCGTAGGCTTGCTCGAAGCGGTGTTGACGCTCCTCGATCCAGTGACGGTCGGGAATCACCACGCTCTGAGTCGCGACCCAGGCGCCCAGTTGGCTGGCACGGGGGCGGCTGTTGAAGTAGGCATCCGACTCCTCGTCGCTTACCGGCTCCACGCGGCCCTCGACTCGGATTTGACGCCCCAGGGAAGGCCACCAGAACACCAGCGCGGCATATGGCACATTGGTCAGTTCACTGCCCTTGTGGCTGTGGTAGTTGGTGTAGAACACCAGGCCACGCTCGTCGTAGCCCTTCAACAGCACAATCCGCGCATGGGGCAGACCCTGACTGTCGACGGTGGCCAGTGTCATCACGTTGCCGTCTTCACCCTCGGCATCCAATGCCAACGTCAGCCACTCGTCGAACAGCACCATGGGCTCTACCGGCACCATGCCTTCCTCGAGCCTGCCACCCTCGTAATCGCGCCGGATGTCGGCAATGTTGCGTGTCATGGCGTACTCCTCGTCCTTTTTCTTCATGGTCGCCGCTGTGGGGCAGCAGCACAACACCCGCGGCTTGACCAGCATCACATATTTCGACATCCGAACTCGGCCGGCACGTCCTCGCGCTTCACTCTCCGTGCCCCGTCCTCACCTGACGACTGCGAAAGCGGGCGTAGAACATGCAGCCGGTGAACAGCGCCAGAGCTGCCAGGGACTCGGCCACACCCAGCAGACCTTGGCCTGGTAGCGTGGCCAGCATCACGCCCTGAACGAAGTACAGCAGACTGACGAAGGACAGCCAGGCATGCCCCCTGGCTCGCTTCCCCAAGATCGAAGGCAGGAAGAGTATGAGCGGCAGGGTGCGAATAACGATCGGTGTCAACGGGTTGGTGCCTGCCTCCATCGCCAGGCCGTTCCAGACCAGCAAAGCCACCAGCAGCACGTAACTGACGAGAACCAGCTGACGACTGCGCTCGGTGAGCAGGCCCAGGCCGTGACGCGACTCGAGTTCCTCGACCCAACGCCTCATGAGGCCACATCTCTCAGGCCTTCGAGCGCCAGAGCCAGACGACCCAGACGCTTGCCTTGCGCGCGGACCAGTCGGCGTTCGGCATCCGCCAATGGCTGGTCGCTTCGCTGCCCCGCCACATGGCTCGCCCCGTAGGGAGTGCCGCCGACGGTGGTGGTCATCAGATCGGTTTCACTGTAGGGCAGACCGGCGTAGACCATGCCGTGATGCAGTAGCGGCAGCAACATGGACACCAGTGTGGTTTCCTGGCCACCATGCAGGCTTGAAGTCGAGGTAAAAGCCGTTGCCGGCTTGTCCACCAGCGCCCCGTTGAGCCACAGGGCGCTGGTGGTATCGATGTAGTGCTTGAGGGGTGCGGCCATGTTGCCGAAACGGGTCGGGCTGCCCAATGCCAGGCCGGCACAGTGACGCAAGTCCTCGAGGTCGGCGTAGATGGCTCCCTCGGCAGGAATCTCCGGGTCGACGGCTTCGCACGTGGGTGACACCGGCGGCACGGTACGCAATCGCGCCTCGATGCCGGGACAGGACTCGACACCGGCCGCCAGTTGCTCGGCCATGCTGCGCGTGGCGCCGTGTCGGGAATAATACAGGATCAGCACATAGGGCAGAGAGTCACGCATTATGGCTCCAGTTCGCAAGGGGACAGGCGGTCAGTCATTCGCGTGGAGCAGGGCGAGCACATCCTCGGGAGGGCGTCCGATCACGGCGCGCTTGCCGTCGTCTGCGATGGGCCGCTCCATCAGCTTGGGATGGCGAACGATGGCCGCGATCACCTGCTCCTGATCCTGCAGGTTTGTATCTTCGACATCCTGCCACTCAGGCTCCTGGGTACGTACCAGACGCTCACCGTCGGCGTCGAGTCGCCCCATCAGGTCGCGAAGTTCTTCTTCGTTCAGCGGTTCGTCGAGATAGCGCCGCACCGCCACCTCGGCACCGTGCTCCTCCAGTAACGCCAAGGCCTGGCGCGACTTGGAACAGCGGGGGTTGTGATAGAGCGTAATGGCCATGCGAGACTCCTCGATCCTTGGAAGGCTGGCCCATATTGTAGAAGGGGCGCCGTGTCGGCCACAACCGCAGCCATCCGCAAGCTCCTGTCGATCAGCTGTTTGTGCTGACGCTAGAGGGGTGCTGCAGTTCGCTCATGCGCCGATATACCCAGGCCATGCGGCCGTCGTCGAGACGCATGGGCACGCGTTCGTAGCGAACTCCCAAGCGCTCGTAGCGATCCAGACGCTTCAGTTCGTCGGCATCGACCACGATGACCTCGCCCTCGACCCGCTCACCCGGCGCCTCGGTCAGGTCCAGCCCCTCGCGACGAAATCCCTCGAGAAAGGCCGGCTCGGTCTCTCCGGCGCGCCTCATCACTACCCAGCGGATCGGCGCCAATCGCAACGTGCCATAGACGAATACGACATGTTCGCCCTCCTTGATGTCAGGCAAGTGATCGGGGCGCTCATAGATGAACGGGCTCAGCATGGTGAGCCAGAGCCAGCCCGACACGGCCAGCAGGACGATAAACAGGCTCACCACGACATAGAGGGAGCGAGGTCGAGGACGCATGCGCACTCCTTGAGTTTTCGTGCCAGCTATCCTGCCATGGCAGGGGGAGGGCTGTCCGGTTCAACGCCGGCTCGAAGCTCTGGTAGGATGCCAAGCAAGGCTCGATACAGTGGAGGATGCCCATGGCTCAGTCAGCGCACGATGATAAGGACTTCAGGGCATTGATGGGAGACGTGAAGCCGCTGCGCAGCGGCGTCAATCGAGCCGATCCTGGCCCACACCGCTCGCGCCCCACCGAGGCCCAGTTGGCGCGGCGCGAGAGCGCCCAGGCGGATCTCGGCCAGGACAGCTTCCTGTCGGACGACTTCGTCGAACTATTGCCACCGTTCGACCCTGTCGAGTTCCGCCGTGACGGCATCCAGCAGGGCGTTATCGACCGCCTGCGCCACGGCGGATATGCAGCCCAGTCGCGCCTGCACCTGCTGCGCCGACCGCTGGACGAGTGCCGGCGGGCGCTGCCGCCCTTCATACACGAGGCCTATGCGCACGATCTTCGCTCGGTATTGATCGTGCACGGCCGCGGTTCGGAGATCGACAGCCCGGCCAATGTGCTGCGCTCCTACCTGGCCAAGTGGCTCGCGCAGTTCGACCAGGTACAGGCCTACGTGTCGGCCCAACAGGCCGACGGCGGATTGGGGGCAACATGGGTCATGCTGCGCAAGAGCGAAAGGGCGAAGGCGGACAACCGTGAGCGCCAGCAGAAGCGGCGTGGCTGACATCAGGAACGCCGGAAGCCGGCGCTAGGCCGGCTTCCGTGAAAGGCAATGCGAATCGATAACGCTAGACCAGCGCCGGCTCCACGCGTTCTACGGCTTCACGCATGCGATGACGAAACAGCGGCTCGGCCACGTCGACGGCCGGCTGATAGGCACGGCTGAAGGCATTCAGCGCCTGCAGTGCATCTTCCAGCCACTGGTCCTCACGCAGCGAAAGGGCGTCGAACCCACAGCGGGTCAGAAAGAAGACCTGATCGACGAGCACGTCGCCGATGGCACGAATCTCGCCGTCATAGCCATAACGTTCGCGCAGCAGCCGCGCCAGGCTATAGCCCCGGCCATCGGTGAACTTGGGGAAGTCGATGGCGATCAACGGCGCGCCGGACAGTTCCTCTGCCAGCTCCGGTGTCAGCTCGGTGTCGCTCGACAGCCAGGGTGCCAGCTCATGGCCACGCTTCGATGCGTGCCAGCGTGCCAGGGGCACGATGGCAGGGGAGTCGGGCAGTGCCGCCTCCTCATCACGAACCAGCTCCCAGCGGTCCTCGGCCGGCTTGCCGCCCCGGATGAAGGGGTGGACGGAGGCGTTCTGATCAGGCATATACCCGCTCCTTGAAAGGCTTGAGGCCGACACGGCGATACGTCTCGATGAAGGTCTCGCCCTCGGCACGCTCGCCGACGTAGACCTGCAGCACCTTGTCGATGACCTCGGGCACGCTCTCGCGATCGAACGAGGGGCCCAGGATCTTGCCTAGCGACGATTCGTTGCCCTGGGCACCGCCGAGCGAGATCTGATACCACTCCTCGCCCTTCTTGTCGACGCCGAGAATGCCGATGTGACCGACATGGTGGTGGCCGCAGGCGTTCATGCAGCCCGAGATATTGAGGTCCAGCGGCCCCAGATCGTAGAGGTAATCGATGTCCTCGAAGCGCTCCTGGATGGCCTGGGCGACCGGGATCGACTTGGCGTTGGCCAGAGCGCAGTAGTCGCCGCCGGGGCAGCAGATCAGGTCGGCCAGGGTACCCACGGTCGGGTTGGCCAGGCCGAGCTCCTGGAGACGCTGCCAGAGCGCCTCCAGGCGATCCACGGCTACGTCGGCCAGCACCAAATTCTGCTCGTGGGTGACGCGGATCTCACCGTAGCTGAACTCGTCGGCCAGGTCGGCGACCTGGTGCATCTGCTCCCAGGTCAAGTCGCCGGGAGAGTGACCGCTGCGCTTGAGGGATAGCGTGACGGCCTTGTAGCCCGGCACCTTGTGGCCATGCATGTTGTTAGTTACGAAACGGGCGAAGGCACGGTTCTCGCCACGCAGGCGCTCGAAATCGGCGATCGCCTCCTCGCTGATGACGCGCCGCTCGGGGTCGACGAAGTGCGAGTGCATCGCCTCGATCGCTTCGCGGGTCAGCGTCTGGGGACCATCCTTGAGGTGCGCCCATTCGGCGTCGACCCGGCGGCGGAACTCCTCGACGCCCAGCGCCTTGACCAGAATCTTGATGCGCGCCTTGAACTTGTTGTCGCGGCGGCCGAACTGATTGTAGACGCGTACCAGTGCTTCCAGATAAGTCAGCAGATGCTGCCATGGCAGGTCTTCGCGCACCACCTCGCCGATCATCGGTGTGCGGCCAAGTCCGCCGCCGGCCAGTACCTTGACGCGTACCTCGCCCTGGTCGTCACGCCACAGGCGCAAGCCTACGTCGTGTACCTGAATGGCGGCACGATCCTCCACGGAGCCCGTCACGGCAATCTTAAATTTGCGCGGCAGGTAAGTGAACTCGGGATGGAAGGTCGACCACTGGCGAATCAGCTCGCACCAGGGGCGCGGATCGACCTCTTCGTCCTCGGCGATGCCGGCGAACTGGTCGGAAGAAGTGTTGCGAATGTCGTTGCCGCTGGTCTGGATCGCATGCATCTGCACGCTGGCAAGCTCGGCCAGCATGTCGGGCACCGTTTCCAGCTTCGGCCAGTTCAGCTGCAGATTGGTACGGGTGGTGAAGTGCCCGTAGCCGCGGTCGAAGTCACGCGCCAGATCACCCAACTTGCGTAGCTGATAGGAAGCCAGCATGCCGTAGGGAATGGCGATGCGCAGCATGGGCGCGTAACGCTGGACATAGAGTCCGTTCTGCACGCGCAGCGGCAGAAATTCTTCGTCGCTGATCCGGCCGGCCAGATAGCGGTTCATCTGGTCGCGAAACTGGGCGACGCGTTCATTGACCAGAGTCTGATCATGTGTGTCGTAGCGATACATTCAGCCGGTCCTGCTGCTAGGGGATTGGCGAAGCGTCAGGGGGCACCATAACGCCCATGACATATTCTATGAAAGAATAAATACTTATATTTTTTATACGTAAAAGCATATAAAGCGTCAAATCGGCTACGTGCTGGTCATACCTGTAGCCGCAGCCACTGGCGGCGCTGCCAGATCACCGCGAACCAGAGAGAGTTCAGGCAGCGATAGCCGAGCTGTACCCACCAGATCCCCAGTAACCCCGCCTCCATGACCACGCCGACCCACCAGGCCAACGGCAGGAAGACCAGCCATTGCAGAGTCAGCGTGGTGGTCATCACGGTGCGATTGGCGCCGGCACCGAGCAGGGCCTGCCCCAACACCAAGGCGGCCGCATCCAGCACGATCATGACCGCGGTGAGCTGCAGCGGAAAGCGAGCCAAGGCAATCAGTTCTCGATCATGCAGGAAAATACCCAGCACCTGATCGGGAAACGCCGCCAGGGGCAGCGCCAGGGCGGCCAGGCATAGCCAGGCCAGGCGCACCACATCCCAACCCCAGCGGTGTGCATCGCTATGGTCCTGCTGCCCAAGCGACTGGCCGACCAGGCTCATCGCGGCCATGCCCAGCCCCACGCCAGGCAGGATCAGCAGCAGCGACAGGTTCACCAGTACATGGCCCACGGCGACGCTTGCCGTGTCGATTCGGCCCAGGATACAGAACAGCACCGCGTAACCAGCGGCGAACCAGAGCTGCTGAAAGGAGTGCGGCGCCGCCAGGCGCAGGGTGGCCAAGAGCGCAGGGCGCTGGGACAGGCTAGTGAGAAACCCATTGGGCACGGCGCGGCGGAAGCTGAGCAGCACCCAGAGCCCAAGGCCCACGAACAGCGAAAGGGTGGTTCCCGCGCCGGCACCAGCCGCCCCCATGGCCGGTAGGCCCAGGTGGCCGAAGATCAGGCCGATGCTGGCTGCCACGTTTACGACGTGCATCATCAGCATGATGCGCAGGTATAACCCGCTCTGCTCGATGCCGTTCCAGTAGCCGCGGAAGCAGAAGATCATCGCCACGGCAACGAGCGACAGCACCCGCCAGCGAAAGTAGTCCACTGCCACGGCATTCACTGCCACATCGGGATTGAGAAGCGCCATCAGCCGTGGCGCCTGCCACAGGCAGAGCAGGGTGACGGGAAGCGATATCAGCAGCGCAATGATCAATCCCGCATTGAGCGGCAGGGCACGCAGCTGCCAGGCCTGCTCGCCGTGTCGCCAGGCGGTCTGCGCCTGCACGCCCGAAGAGAGCCCGAACACCACCGCGGTAACAAGGAACATGCCATAGCCGCCGATACCCACGCCGGCCAGGGGCACATCGCCGAGCGAGCCGACCAGGGCCGCATCGATCAGGTTGATCAGGCTCTGGGTCAGCATCGCGGCAATGATCGGCACGGCGAGGCTCAGAATACGCCGGCGGCGGATCGAGTCGGGTAGCATCCGTCTATCGTTGGTTTCGGCAGGCGCCCACACCATGGGTGCGGGCGCGCTTGGCTCTGGTATCAGGCGGGGTCATAGGAGAGGACTGGGGACAGCCAGCGCTCCATTTCCACAAGCGACATACCCTTGCGCTGGGCCAATGCCTCGACCTGATCGCGGGTGATCTTGCCGGTGGAGAAATACTTCGACTGCGGATGAGAGAAGTACCACCCCGATACCGCCGCGGCCGGCCACATGGCGAAGTTCTCGGTCAGCTCGATGCCGGCGTTCTCGGTGGCCTCGAGCAAGCGGAACAAGGTACGCTTCTCGGTATGATCGGGGCAGGCGGGGTAGCCCGGCGCCGGTCGGATGCCTTGGTATTTCTCGGCGATCAGGGCATCGTTGTCCAGCGTCTCGTCGGGCACATAGCCCCAGTACTCCTTGCGCACACGCTCGTGCATGCGCTCGGCGAAAGCCTCGGCCAGGCGGTCGGTGAGCGCCTGGACCATGATCGCGCTGTAGTCGTCGCCGGCGGCCTTGTAGCGCTCGGCCAAGGCCTCGACGCCGTGCCCGGTTGTCACGGCAAAGCCGCCGATCCAGTCGGGCTTGCCGCTTTCCTTGGGCGCCACGAAATCGGCCAGGCTGTAGCACACGCCGTCGCGATTCTTGGTGGTCTGCTGGCGAATGTGATGCAACCGTTTGATCACTTCACTGCGCGTTTCATCGGCATAGACCTCGATGACGTCATCATCGACGCTGTTGGCAGGCCACAGGCCGATCACGCCACGTGCCTCGACGTGCTTCTCGTCGATCAGCTTGCGCAGCATTTCCTGCCCGTCGGCAAACAGGTTGCGCGCCGCCTCGCCGACCACCGCATCGTCGAGAATCTTGGGATATTTACCTGTCAGTTCCCAGCTCATGAAGAAGGGCGTCCAGTCGATGCGCTCGACCAGCTCCTCGATACCGTAGCCGTGGAACACCTTGAGTCCGGTGAAGGTGGGCTTGGGCGGGGTATAGCCGTCCCAATCGATGGGCAGCTTGCGCTGGCGGGCTTCGGCATAGCTCAGGTCGGCAGCCTTGGGTCGCCGTTTGGCATTGCGGTCGCGCACCTGCTCGTACTCGGCCTTGATCTCGGCGATATAGGCCGGCTTGAGGATGGGTGAAAGCAATTTGCCTGCCACGCCTACCGCACGCGAGGCATCGGTCACGTAAATCACCGGCTCGTCGTACTGCGGTTCGACCTTGACCGCTGTATGCGCCTTGGAAGTCGTCGCACCACCGATCAGCAACGGTAGCGTGAACCCCTGACGCTTCATCTCCTTGGCCACGTGGACCATTTCGTCCAGAGAAGGGGTGATCAGGCCGGAGAGGCCAATGATGTCGGCATTCTCCTGGCGGGCCGTCTGCAGGATCTTCTCGGCCGGCACCATCACACCGAGGTCCACCACGTCGTAGTTGTTGCATTGCAGGACAACGCCGACGATGTTCTTGCCGATATCGTGCACATCGCCCTTGACCGTGGCCATGACGATCTTGCCCTTGGCCTGGGTACCTTCGCTCTTCTCAGCTTCGATGTAGGGAATGAGGTAGGCCACCGCCTGCTTCATGACGCGGGCCGACTTGACCACCTGGGGAAGGAACATCTTGCCGGCACCGAACAGGTCGCCGACCACGTTCATGCCATCCATCAACGGCCCTTCGATCACTTCGATGGGGCGCGCGGCGCGCTGACGGGCAAGTTCGGTATCTTCTTCTATAAAGACGGTGATGCCCTTGACCAGAGCGTGCTCGATGCGCTTCTCCACCGGCCAGCTGCGCCACTCGAGGTCCTCCTTCTTGGCCGCGCCGCTACCGTCACCCTTGTACTTGTCGGCCAGGTCGACCAGTCGCTCGGTACCGTCGCTGCGACGGTTGAGCACCACGTCCTCGACCGCTTCGCGCAGCTCGGCCGGCAGGCCGTCGTAGACCGCCAACTGACCGGCATTGACGATGCCCATGGTCAGGCCGGCGCGGATGGCGTGGTAAAGGAACACCGAATGGATCGCCTCGCGCACCGGGTCGTTGCCGCGAAACGAGAACGACACGTTGGAGACGCCGCCTGACACCATGGCATGGGGCAGATGTTCGCGGATCCAGCGGGTGGCTTCGATGAAGTCGACGGCGTAGTTGTCGTGCTCCTCGATGCCGGTGGCGATGGCAAAGATATTGGGATCGAAGATGATGTCTTCGGGCGGGAAGCCGATCTCTTCCACCAGCAGCTCATAGGCGCGCTGACAGATCTCCGTCTTGCGCGCGAAGGTGTCGGCCTGGCCGGCCTCGTCGAACGCCATTACCACTACGGCAGCGCCGTAGCGGCGGCACAGCGTCGCCTGCTCGCGGAAAGCCGCTTCGCCCTCCTTGAGCGAGATGGAGTTGACCACCGCCTTGCCCTGCACGCACTTGAGCCCGGCCTCGATGATCTCCCACTTGGACGAGTCGATCATGATCGGCACGCGAGCGATGTCGGGCTCTCCGGCGATCAGGTTGAGGAAGCGCACCATCGCTTCCTGCGACTCCAGCATGCCCTCGTCCATGTTGATGTCGATAACCTGTGCACCGTTCTCCACCTGCTCCAGCGCCACCTCCAGCGCCGTGGTGTAGTCCTCATCGACGATCAGGCGCTTGAAGCGCGCCGAGCCGGTGACGTTGGTGCGCTCGCCGACGTTGACGAACAGCGAATCCTTCTCGATGTTGAACGGCTCGAGCCCCGAAAGCCGGCAGGCGCGCGGACGCTCGGGCACCTGACGCGGTGCCAGGCCTTGAATGGCGGCATGGATCGCGGCGATGTGTTCAGGGGTCGAACCGCAGCAGCCACCGATGATGTTGACCAGGCCGCTCTCGGCAAATTCGGCAACGATGTTGGCCATCTCTTCCGGCGTCTGGTCGTACTCGCCGAACTCGTTGGGCAGGCCGGCATTGGGGTGCGCGGAGACAAAGGTGTCGGCCTTGGTCGAAAGCTCTTCCAGGTAGGGGCGCAGCTCCTCGGCACCCAGCGCACAGTTCAGGCCGATGGAAAGCGGCCGGGCATGACGTACAGAATTCCAGAACGCCTCGGTAGTCTGGCCCGAGAGGGTGCGGCCGGAGGCGTCGGTGATGGTGCCGGAGATCATCACCGGCAACCGCTCGCCGCGATCGTCGAACAGCGTCTCCAAGGCGAAGATGGCCGCCTTGGCGTTGAGCGTATCGAAGATGGTCTCGATCAGGATCAGGTCGGCACCACCCTCGATCAGCGCCTCGGCGGCTTCGTAGTAGTTCTCGCGCAGCTGGTCGAAGGTGACGTTGCGCTTGGCCGGGTCGTTGACGTCGGGCGACAGCGAGGCGGTGCGTGAGGTCGGCCCCAGCACCCCGGCCACGTAACGCGGCACGCCGGTTTCGGCCGCAACGGCGTCGCATACTGCACGCGCCAGGCGTGCCGATTCACGATTCAGTTCGGGTACCAGTTCCTCCATGCCATAGTCCGCCTGCGAAAGACGGGTACTGTTGAAGGTGTTGGTCTCGACGATGTCGGCGCCGGCTTCGAGGTAGTCGCGATGAATGCGCGTCACCAGCTCGGGGCAGGTCAGCGCCAACAGATCGTTGTTGCCCTTGAGTTCGGAGGGCCAGTCGCGGAAGCGCTCGCCGCGGAAATCCTCTTCGTCGAGCCGGGCATTCTGCAACATGGTACCCATGCCGCCATCCAGCATGAGGATGCGCTCGCCGAGCCGTTCGGTGAGGGTAGCGGTCAGTGCAGAGGGTAGGGCGGCCATGGGTTGGGTCGGTCTCCAGCGAAAGTCACGTCTATGAATCTATGCCGCCCCGCTGATTCTTGTTGGCTACTGGCAGGGTCGGTCGTGTCAGCCCGACATGGTAGCAAAACCAGCCGCTTGAGGGCAGGGCTGGTCAAAAACCGAGCAAAATAGTCGGGATTGTCTCGCGGCAGGCTTTTGCATACCATAATGGTATGTCACATATGGCCGGCCCGACGAGGCCCAGCCCGACCAGCGAGAACACCATGAGCGAGATCATCCGGATTACCGACAGCGCCCAGGACTACCTCGCCGAGCTGCTCGAGAAGCAGAACGTCGAAGGAATTGCGGTGCGCATCTTCATCACCCAGCCGGGTACCCCCTATGCCGAGACCTGCCTGGCCTATTGCCGGCCTGGCGAGGAGGAGCCCAGCGATGAGCGCCTGGAGCTAGAAAAGATCACGGCGCTGATCGACAAGAACAGCATTGCCTTCCTCGAGGAAGCGGTGGTCGACTTCAATGCCGATCGCATGGGCGGCCAGCTGACCATCAAGGCGCCCAATGCCAAGATGCCTAAGGTCAACGCCGACAGCCCGATCGAAGATCGCGTCAATTACATCCTCTACAGCGAGATCAACCCCGGGCTTGCCGCCCACGGCGGTGAAATCAAGCTGGTCGAATTGACCGCGGATCAGGTGGCGGTACTCGCTTTTGGTGGAGGTTGCCAGGGCTGTGCAGCAGTCGATCTGACTCTCAAGGAAGGCGTGGAGAAGACCCTGATGGAGCGCATTCCTGAGCTTGCCGGTATCCGCGACGTGACCGACCACACCGACACCACCAACGCCTATTATCGCTGATCACTCCACTTCGGTCCCTCTTTCGCCGACACCGTCTTAAACCGTTCAGGCGCGCCCCTCAGGGGCACGCCTGAAGGCTTCATCGAACGCTCTCGGAGGGCTCCGCTGCAGAGTCAGAGTCTTCCTGCGCTTCAGCTCCTCCCTCCGAATGGCGCGACACCACGCCATCTTCACCCGGCTGCCAGATGCGCCGCATCAGCTCGGCATCGAGCGTGCGCAGGCGTGCCGCCTGCTCGTCGATATGACGCTTCTGATCGTCGATGCGCGCCTGCAGCAGTGACTGCTCGTGGCGCATGGTATCGATGCGCTCCTCGGCGCGGCTCCTGGCCCACTGCGTCTCACGGTGCTGCTTCTCCTCGCGCCCCAGTGCTGCCTGCGTTTCGTGAAGCTGTCGCTGCAGGTTGTCCTGACGTTTCTCCAGCTGCTGGACGGTGGCGTCATGCCGCTTCTCGGCCGACACCCGTTCCTGCCGAGACTCGTCGAGCAGGCTCATAAGACGCGCCTCGGCCGCCTCGTGGCGCTGCTCCTCCTGATTCAGGCGCGCCAACTGCTGAGCGTCGCGGTCGGCCAATGCCTGCTGGTGGGCCTTACCCTGCTGCTCGTTCTCCTTTTGCAGCTTGTCGAGCTGCTGCAAGGAGCGAGCTAGCCGCTCCTCCAATTGGCGGGCGCGCTCCTGCCACTGGTCGCGCTCGGCTTCCACCCGTGCCAAGGCGGCACTGCGCTGCTCGAGACGCTGCTCCGTTCCCGCCAGGTGCGACGACAGGGCGGCTTCGCGCTGCTCGGCATCTTCAACCTGGCGCTGCGCCTCCTGCATGGCAGCCTCGATCTCGGCCACGCGTCGGTCGGCCTCCTCGCGGTAACTTGCCAGGACCTCACCGGCTGACTCCTGAGCCTTTTGCCACAGGCCTTCCGCCAGCCTGAGCACCGGCTCCGGCATGGCATGAGAGGCGGGCAGGTCACGGTTAGCGTCGCGCTGGAACCGCCACTCGCGCAGGTGATCGCTGATCGTAGTGAAACTGCCGGTTCCCAGCACGTCACGAATTTTCTGGACACTGGGGGCATCCCCTTTGGCCAGCAGGGCCTCGATGGCCTGCTGAACGTCCTCGTACTGCACACCGCTGCGTGCCATGACGATCTCCTTGGTGGTGTGGCGGCTGATCCTTGCTCACGCGGCAGGGCGTCGCTTGTTCTTGCTGTTGCCGTGCGCCCTGGATAGCTAAGCATAGCGACTTTCGTCCAATCCGAAAAGAAGATTACATTACGTTTATTACGTAATAAACATAATGAAATGGTTATAAATTCAAGATTACCCGTCTTATCTTGAATAAATTATCGCTACAGGCGAGACTCGAGCCATTCGATAGCAGAAACGGGAGGAGGCGCGATGAGGGTACCGATCGGGGAGGGCGACGGCGCCGTTCTTCCCGGCCAGCAGCAGGGGGCGAGCATGCCCACCCCGGCACTTGACGTGGCGCTGCCCGAGGCAAGCCGGACAGCACGTATTGCCGCCGGAAGCGACGCCGAGGCGGTAGCGCAATGGCTCGCCGAGTTTCGCGCCAGCCCGCAGACGCTACGCGCCTACCGCCGCGAGGCAGAGCGCCTGCTGCTATGGCTCGGGCGGGAAGGGCGCAGCCTGACCGAGCTGCGCCGGCACGACCTCGATGCCTACGAGGCCTTTCTCGCCGCTCCCTCGCCGCATCAGCTCTGGGTAGGCCCATCACGGCCGCGCCATTCGCCGGACTGGCGTCCGTTTCGTGGACCACTATCCCCGGCCAGCCGCCGACAGAGCCTGATCATTCTGCAGGGTATGTTCACCTGGCTGGTGGAGGCAGGGTGGGTCAGCCACAATCCGTTCCGCCTGATGCGCGACAAGCGCCGCCGCCTCGACAATCGCCAGCCCGGCATCGATCGCTATCTGGAACGCCCGTTATGGGAGTGGCTATGGCAATGGTTGACACGACCGCAGCAGGGGAACATCAGCGTTCGCGAGCGATACATCCGGCACCGACGGATCATTATTTTCGGCTTCGCCTACTTGTTGGCGCCGCGAATCAGCGAGATGGCCGCCGCCGAAATGGGTGACTTCTTCCGGCGCGAAGGGAGATGGTGGTGGCATGTGGTGGGCAAGGGCGACAAGACGGCGCGAATACCGGTACCCGACGACATGCTGGCCCTGCTGGGCGGCTGGCGAGAAATGCTGGGCCTGGCACCCGAGCCACTTCCGGGCGAGGAGGGAGCCGTACTGCGCGGCCTGAATGGCCAGCGCGGCCTGGGCGACAACCAGCTCTATCGACTGATTCGCGATGCCTTTCGCCAGGCGGCCGATGCCCTGGAGGCCGAGGCGGGAGAGAAGGCAATGTCGCAAGTGGCCCGGCTGCGTGACGCGACCCCGCACTGGTTGCGCCATACTGCACTCACGCACCAGGCCCAGGCCGGCGTCGAGCTACGCTACCTCGCCAGCACCGCACGTCATTCCCGACTGGACACCACCGCGCAGTACCTGCATGCCGAAGACGAGGAGTGGCATCGCCAGCAATCCACCCATGTCTTGCCCGCCCGGGTGGAGGAGCCGGTATAATAGCGGTCAAGCCAACCAGGGAGACGACATGACCACCGAAGCCACGGCCGAACAAGCCCAGCAGGCCCTGCAGGAAGAGTTCGAGATGTTCGATAACTGGATGGATCGCTACCAGTACATCATCGACATGGGCAAGCAACTGCCGGCGTTTCCGGAGGAGTGGAAGACCCCCGAGCGCAAGATCCAGGGCTGCCAGTCGAACGTGTGGATGCATCATCGCCGCGACGGCGAGATGCTGCACTTCGATGCGGTGTCGGATGCCGCCATCGTCTCCGGCCTGATCGCGGTGCTGTTGCGTATTTACAATGACCGTCCGGCCGGTGAAATTCGCGATACCAGCCCGCATTTCCTCGGAGACCTGGGGCTCGACAAGCACCTGTCCCCCACACGCAGCAATGGCCTGCACGCCATGCTCGGCAAGATCTACGAAGTTGCTGCGGAAGCGGCACCCGCTAGCTGACGTTGCGCTACAGGTAGCTTGGCGGCATGCCGTATGCGCTCGCGCTCGAGAATTTGCTCGGCATCAAGACTGCAGATGGCAACGTCCCGTGCAGCGGGTATCTCTCCCGCCAACTGAAGCACCTGGTAACGAGCGCAGCAAACGCGCAGGAAGGAAGCGAAGTTGGCGGGATCGTGCCCAGCCTCGGCGCACTCTCGTGAGAGCTTCGCCACCAGCTGGCTGAGCGAGAGGTCGTCGCGCTTGCCGATCTCCTCGAGCACCGTCCAGAAAAAACCCTCCAGGCGTACGCTGGTCGAGATGCCCTCGAGACGCATGGAGCGTGTCTGGGGCTCCCAGAGGCCCGGTTCGGCGCCGATGAAAAGCCTGCACATACCATTTTCCTCCCTTGCTCGCCCGCCCGGCGCCATTATCATGGCGCCGGGCGTGGGCCAGGGCAAGGCAATCATGGAAAGCTATCTGCCACTGGAGCGCGATGCCAGTCCCTTGCTAGAGTTCGATGCGCGTCTCGAGTACGGCCAGGAACTGAGCGAGCCAGGCCGGATGGGCGGGCCAGGCGGGGGCGGTGACCAGCTTGCCGTCGGTCACAGCATCATCCACTGCGATGTCGGCATAGCGGCCACCGGCCAGCTCCACCTCGGGGCGGCAGGCGGGGTAAGCCGAGCAGGTACGACCTTCCAGCACCCTGGCGGCAGCCAGTAGCTGGGCAGCGTGACAGATCGCTGCCACCGGCTTGTCGGCACTGAAGAAGTGACGCACCAGCTCGATGACCTTTTCGTTCAGGCGCAGGTATTCCGGCGCGCGACCGCCAGCGATCACCAGGCCGTCATACTCCTCGGGGTTTACGGTGGCGAAATCCGCGTTGAGGGTGAAGCGATGGCCCGGCTTCTCGCTGTAGGTCTGGTCACCCTCGAAGTCATGAATGGCGGTGGCAATGCTCTCGCCGGCCCGCTTGTCGGGGCAGACGGCGTCGACACGGTGTCCAACGGCCTGCAGGGCCTGGAACGGCACCATGGTTTCGTAATCTTCGGCAAAGTCGCCGCACAGCAAGAGCAGTCGCTTGGCGGACATGGCGTTTCTCCTCATCGACTCGTTATTGTGAATGTGCCACGGATCAGTTTGGCACAGGCAAGCCGGAGGAGGGTGGTAGCGGGCTACTACACGAGCAGCAAGCGGCAAGCTGAGAGAAGAGGGGCTGCGTGGTTGTCAGTGTCCCGAGCTATGCCGACCGTGGCGACAATGGAAGTGCTCGTCGAGCTCCGGGTCGTCAAGACACAGCCGCTCACTCGCCCCACCGGGTACCGGATCGATACCGCCGTCGCTGCCGGGATGGCAGCGAACGATACGCTTGAAGGCAAGCCAGCCACCATGCAGTGGGCCGTGGACCTGGATGGCTTCCACGGTGTAGTGCGAACAACTTGGCCAGTAACGACAGCGCGGCCCCAGCAAGGGGCTCACCACCACCTGATAGAGCCGGACCAGGCCGATCATCACCAAGCCCAGCATATGACGCAGGAGCCGACCCAGGCTCGCGATCCAGCCTGCCAGGCAGGGCATGCTTCAGCGCCTCTCCGGGGGCTGGCGATAGAGGGTTTCGGGATCGATCAACGGCTCGCTGACGATACGCGCCTCGCCATCTTCCATCGCCACGTAGAAGCAGCTGCGCCGCCCGGTATGGCAGGCCGGGCCGGTCTGCTCGACCTGCAGCAGCAGGGTGTCGCCATCGCAATCGAGGCAGGCGCCGCGCAGGTGCTGCTGCTGGCCGGAAGTTTCCCCCTTGCGCCACAGCTTGCCCCGCGAGCGCGACCAGTAGCAGACTCGCCCACTGGCGAGCGTTTCTTCCAACGCCTCGCGATTCATCCAGGCCATCATCAACACTTCGCCACTGTCGTGCTGCTGGGCGATAGCAGGGATCAGGCCATCGTCGTTGAAGCGCACGGCGGAAATGACACGAGCGAGCGGCAGGCGACTATCGAGTTCGGCACGTTCGAGTTGCTTGAAAGTATCGGTCATGGCATATCCGTTAAAGACTGGCTCGAGCCCGCGCCGTAGCGTTCAGACACAGATCACAGCTGCCCAGCAACTCGATGGTCTGGCGTTCGACACGAAAACCGAGGTCGCGCGCCTGGTCGCTGAGCTGAGCATTGACATCGTCCAGATGCAGCTCCTCGACACGCCCGCAGTGGCGACAGATCAGCAGCTGGAAGCCGTGGGCATGCTCGGGACAGGGGCAGGCTACATAGGCGTTGAGCGATTCGATTCGATGCACCAGGCCCTGTTCGATGAGGAAATCGAGAGCGCGATAGATAGTGGGTGGACGGGCAGCCGCATGCTCGACGGCTAGTCGATCGAGTAGCTCATAGGCCTTGAGGCCACCGCTGGCCGCGGCAATCATCTCGAGTACACGTCGGCGGATCGGGGTGAAGCGCACCCCGCGGAGTTGGCATTGTCTTTCGGCCTGCGCGAGCAGGGCGGTAGCGTCGGTCATGAGTGAGCCGATGTGTCTGGAACAGGCTTCATTCTACGTGCTGGCACAGGACTGGGCCAGCTCTGGCTCAGCCGGCGCCGCCCGCAACTCGCCACGGCGAGCAAAATGCTCTTGGGAGAAGGCAACCCGGTCTTTGACGCTCACCCCCTCGGGCTGAGTTTCCACCAGGTCCAGGCGGCGGCGAAGGCCTTCGCCATTTGCCATCTGGATGGCAAGCCCCGGGCGAGCGTTGAGCTCTAGCAGCATCGGGCCACAGTCGCGATCAATCACCATGTCGGTACCGAGGTAGCCGAGCCCGGTCATCTCATAGCAACCGGCGGCCAGCTCCAGCAGGCTGGTCCAGTCGGGGATGCGCAAGCTGGCCAGCTCATGCCCGGTATCGGGATGGTCGCGACGCGAACGGTCGAACTGGACGCCCCGCACCGCCGTACCCGTGGCTATGTCGAGTCCGACACCCACTGCGCCCTGGTGCAGGTTCGCCTTGCCGTCGGAGGCGGCCGTGGAGAGACGCATCATGGCCATGACCGGGTAGCCGCGAAAGATGATCACACGGATGTCCGGCACGCCTTCATAGGTGTACTCGGAGAGCTGTTCGTCGAAGTTGATGAGGCCCTCGATCATCGCCACGTCAGGGACGCCGCCCAGCGAGTAAAGACCGGACAGAATATTGGAAACGTGACGGTGGAGATCCTCGAGGCCGAGGCGCACGCCACTGGGCTTGATGAAGCCATCCTGATCGACGCGCTCGATGACCAGGATGCCCTTGCCGCCGCTACCTTTGGCCGGCTTGATGACGAAGCCCGAGTGACCGGCAATCATTTCCCTCAGCCCCTTTATGCCGAACTGGGTGGTCACGGTACCGATCAGGGCCGGTGTCGTGATGCCATGTTTCTCGGCCAGCAGCTTGGTCTTCAGCTTGTCGTCCACCAGCGGATAGAGCCGACGGCTGTTGTAGCGCCCAATGTAGCGAATGTTGCGCCGGTTCATGCCGATAATACCGCGACGCAGAAGCTGGCTCGGCCGTGCCCACATGATGTTCAGTCCTCGGTAACCGGTTTGAAACGTCTCAGCTCGAGCAGCCGATATCCCGTGTAGTTACCCAGCAGCAGGATCAGCGACATGATGATGAGCTGTACACCCAGAAAATTGAAGGTGATGTGGCGTATCCATGGGTTGTTCATGGCGAGATAGGCCAGCACAGCCGTAACGAGGCTGCCACCACCCTGGATCAAGACTTCCTTGGGACCTTCTTCCTCCCACAGGATCGACATGCGTTCGATGGTCCAGGCCAGAATGATCATCGGGAAGAAGGTGATCGTCAGGCCCGCGTTGAGTCCTACACGATAGGACAACACGGTGAAGATCGAAATGATGGCGATGACCGTGATGATCACCGCCGAGACTCGCGCCACCAATAACAGGTTGAGGTACGAGAGATAATTGCGTATCACCAGCCCGACGGACACGACCAGCAGGAAGCCGATCAGCCCGGTGGGCAGGGTCGTCTGGATGAAAGCCAGCGCAATCAATACGGGCATGAAGGTACCCGAGGTCTTGATGCCGACGAGGATGCGCAGGAACACGACCACCAGCGCGCCGATGGGAATCAGCAGGATGGTCTGGAACAATGCCTGCTCCTCGAGCGGCAGGCTATGAATCGAGAAGTTGAGCAGGGTATCGTCAGCCAGCTGGCTGCGCACAGCGGCCGCGGCCGGCTGGCTGCGCGACAGCATGGAGAAGGTAACTCGGGAGTTGGTGCCACCCTGGACCTCTAACACGGCGCGACCGCCGGTTTCCCAGAGCAGGAGATTTTCCGGCTGGCCTTGTTCGGCGGTACGTGGATCGAACAGCGCCCAGTTCTCTTCATCCTCGAAGACCATGATCCACGGCGTCAGCGCCTGACGCCGACGCCCGTCCTCGAGCATCAGGCCGCTCACTTCACGGGCATGCACGCCGGCCTGGTTCAGCAGGCGTACCAGTAGGGGGGTGCGCTCGAACTGGGTCAGCAGCAAACGAGCATTCTCCCCCTGGCGATCCTCGCTGAAGTCGCGAATCAGCTCCCGCGTGAAGGTGTAAGGATCGGCACTACGCATCCAGGCGCGCTCGATCACCTGAGCCGCCGCCGTGTCGTAAGGACGCTCCCAACTGACGTCGCGCAGGGGCGGACGCGCAATCTGACGCTTGCGCTTGTCATCAGTCACTAGCAGGCGCACGGAGTAGTAGAGCTGCTGACTACCCGTTGCGCTGCGGATCGACCACTGCGCTCGACGCCCGGTCTCGTCCTGCAGGAATGACAGGCCGTAGCCCGGTGAGGCGGTATTCTCGGTCAGGATCCGATAGCCTCGCTGGTGCGAGGGTAGAGCCAGTTCGGCACGTGCGGAGTCGCCCAGGGCGGTGAAATCGACGACGGCCTCGACCTCCCAGACCTGGCGCTGCTCACCCGGCGTCCACGGTACTTCCATCTGGATATGACGATGAAGGCTCGTGCCGATGCCGAGCACCATCAGCAGGCCCACGATGAGATAGAAGGTCAGTCGCGACATGTATCATCCTTGCAGGTAGTTATCCAGGCTCGGTATCAGCCTTCCTCTTCGTCCCCGTCACTGATCTCGTCTTCAGCCGCTTCGGAGGCCGGTCGTCCACCGGGGAATTCGGGACGGGGGTGTATGTAGTCCTCCGCCACGTCGATCAGGGCGATGTCCATGAGGAAGCGTCGGCCCAGCAGTACCGGATAGTTGAGATGGGTTCGGTCGTTGAGCGTGAATTCCACCGTTTCTCGGATCGGCCCCAGCGTCATCAGCAAACTGACGACCGGACGCGACTCGCTGCCGGCGGCCTGCAAGATACGCACCCGGCGCTCGATCGGCCGCTCGATCCACTCATCGCGTACGCTGTCGACGACGACATCGTCCTCGTTGAGGCCCAGCTTGAAGCGAACCCAGTCTTCGCCGTCACGCTCGAAGCGGGTGATCTCGGTAGCGGAGAGAGAAGAGGTGTTAGCCCCCGAGTCAACCCGCGCACGCATATAGGTGCCGACTTCAGGCAGGCCGATCCATTCGGAGCGACCTACCATCTCTTTGGCCGACAGCGTCGCGCTCAGCTCGTCGTTGCATTCCGCCGGGACTACTTTAGGGGCATCGCCACGCTGTTCGAGCCGCTCGATGTCGCCACGCAGGTGACGAAGAGTGGTACCGGCATCGCGTAGCTCGGCGAGCATCTCGGCCTGGCGCTGGTCGGCGGCGTTGGCCTCGGGACGATCGCAGCTCAGCGCGATCTGGTGTTCGAGTTGGTCGATGCGCGTCTCGAAGGCTGCGGGGCTGAGTGTAGGCTCAGGCTCTGAGTCAGGTGTGAGGGCGCATCCGCTGATCAACAATGAACTCAGCAACCAGGAGATGGGTGCGGATAGCGTTCTCGGTCGCATTGGAATCGACAGCCTCCGGTCGGGCTACGAACTGGGCGCAGCGGCAGTGAGCTTGGCTTGAAAGGTACAGGTTTCGTCGCGGCGAAACATGACGGGGGATGATAAGGATAACGAGGTAGCGTTGTCCATCTCGACAGGAGTGCTATTTAACATAATATACATTATGCGAACCAAGGGTGAAGAAATGGGTTGCGTGCTGAATGGCCCCGACATGTCGCCGCAATCCACACGACGAACCCCGACTCGCCGGCCGGGGTTCATGGGTTCGCGATGGGCCAGCCCGCCCTTATGCCTCGTCGGCGGGCGCGTAGGAGCCGTCCTCGCGGTGCACTTCCTTGCCGGTAATCGGCGGCGTGAACACGCACGCCAGGTGCATGGTCTTGTGTGCACGCAGCAGATGTTCGTCATGCTGGTCGAGAATGTAGATGTCGCCTGGCTTGATCGGCCAGATCTTGCCGTCGGCCAGGGTTTCGACTTCGCCTTCACCCTCGATGCAGTACACCGACTCGTAGTGATGCTTGTAGTGAATGTGCGTTTCGGTGCCTTCATAGATACGCGTGATATGAAACGAGAAGCCGCCACCGTCGTTGGCCAGCAACAGGCGCGTGCTGTCCCAGGTGCCGCTCTCGGCCTTGACCAGTCGGTCCGTCTTGCGCGCTTCCTCGAGATTGCGAACGATCATCTTCAAATTCTCCGTTCAATCCATAGACTGGCCGGCTGCGCTACAGCCGGCCGTTACATGAACGCCATTCGGTGCCGGATCGAGCCAGTGACACCGGCGTTCAGGCCATGACTTCCCTGACACTTGCCTCGAGAATATCCAGCCCCTCGAGCAGATCCTCATCGGGAATGGTCAACGGGCACAGGCACTTGACCACTTCTCCCGCCTGACCGCTGGTCTCGATAACCAGGCCTTTCTCGAACGCCTTGGCAGTGATCTTGTCGGCCAGGTCTCCGTCGCCAAGATCGATCCCGCGCATCAGGCCGCGACCACGCTCGGTGGCCGGCACGCCCTGCTCGCTGATCCAGGCGGCGATCTTCTGGAAGCGGTCTTCGACCACCCTGCCCTTGCGCTGGACATCGCGCTCGAAGGTATCGTCACCCCAATACTGTCGCATGGCGGCAGCGGCCGTGGCAAAAGCCAGGTTGAAGCCGCGGAAAGTGCCGTTGTACTGGCCCGGCTTCCACTTGTCGAGATCGGGACGCATCAGTACATGAGCGAACGGCAGGCCGAAGCCGGACAGCGACTTGGAATTGGTTACGATGTCGGGCTTGATGCCGGCGTGCTCGAAACTGAAGAACTTGCCGGTACGGCCGCAGCCGGCCTGAATGTCATCGACGATCAGCAAGATGCCATTATCGCGGCAGATAGTTTCGAGGCGCTTGAGCCAGTCGAGTCCGGCCACGTTGATGCCACCCTCGCCCTGTACGGTCTCAACGATGACTGCTGCCGGCAGGTCAAGCCCGCTGGAGTTGTCGCCCAGCAGCTTCTCGAAGTAGTCCAGACTATCGGCATGCTCGCCCAGGTAGCCGTCATACGGCATGAAAGCGCTGCCCTGCAGCGGAATACCGCCGGTGGCCTCGCGGAACTTGCGATTGCCGGTTGTAGCCAGCGCGCCCATGGTCACGCCATGGAAACCGTTGGTGAACGTCACGATATTGTGCCGCCCCTGGGCAACCCGAGCCAGACGAATGGCGGCCTCGACGGCATTGGTGCCGGTCGGCCCCGGCAGGTGAACTTTGTACTCGAGCCCACGCGGCTTGAGGATCACCTCCTCGAGAGTTTCCAGGTAGTCGCGCTTGGCGGCCGTCCAGAAGTCGAGCCCGTGCACGATGCCGTCGCTGTCCAGGTAGTCGAGCAGTGCTTGCTTGAGGTGCGGATTGTTGTGACCGTAGTTGAGGGTGCCTGCGCCGGCCAGGAAGTCGATGTATTCGCTGCCGCTTTCATCGGTCAGCCGAGCATTCCTGGCCTTGGTGAAGACCACCGGGAAAGAGCGGGAATAAGTCCGGACGTTGGATTCGAGACGTTCGAGTGTCTGGGTCTGCATATCGACCTCCTGTCGGAATAATCAAGCGTAGGGATGCATGGATGGCCGAAGGCCTCGACCATCCCATGATTCGGGTGGGATCAGATGCGCCGCGTGTCGAAAGGACCGATACGCACAAGATTCTCGGGGTCGTGTTCACCGCCGAGCTGGTCCGTGGAGAAATATTCACGGCTGTTGAGGGGGGCCTGCCAGCGATCGGCGAGGCGACGGAAAAGCCCCCAGGACGCCTGGTTGTCCGGCGTGATGGTGGTTTCCAGGTGATGGACGCCTTCCAGTTCGGGACGGCTCATGACGGCGGCGACGAGACGCCGGGCCAAACCGGTGCCGCGAGCCTTTTCCCCTACCGCTACCTGCCACAGGAAATAGGTATCCGGGGCGTTGCTCTTCACGTAGCCGGACACGAAACCGACGATCTCGCCTTCTTCATTGGTGGCAACGGCACAGGTATCGCGAAACTGTGTTGCCAGCAATAGATAGGCATAGGCCGAATTGACATCGAGCGGTGGGCAAGACTTGACCAGTTCGTAGATTCCCCAGCCATCGTCGGGATTAGGCTTGCGAATGAATAGTGGCGAGGCATCGCTGCCGACTACTGCATCGGCGACGCTGGGGCGTGCCAGGTCGGCAGAAGGTGTAAAGGGCTGCGTTGTCCCGCTCATGGTAAAGCCTCGCTGTAGCGATGTTGCCCGTAATGATAACAGGACCCATGATCAAATCAAAACTAGCATTATGGCTAGGGCGCTATTGCATAACAAAAAATTATCGCTGGTTGCCAAACCGCTCAGGAAAGGCACTTCGTAAGTCTAGTCCAGAGCCAAGCAGTCAACAGACAGAAATCGGGCCGCCAGAAAGGCGGCCCGAGGCGGGCAACAAGGGTTTCAGCGGCGTGAAAGCGTGCGCATGGTGACGAATTCTTCGGCCCCTGTCGGATGGATGCCGACCGTGGCATCGAAGTCCGCCTTGGTCAGGCCAGCCCTCACGGCAATGGCAATGCCTTGAATTAGCTCGCCGGCCTCCTCGCCTACCATATGGGCGCCGACGACAACATCGCTGTCATCAGCGACGATCAGTTTCATCAGGCAGCGCTCCTGGCTACCCGAGAGTGTGTGCTTCATGGGACGAAAGTCAGTGCGGTAGACACGTATCTCACCATACTCCTTACGTGCCTGCTCTTCCGAAAGCCCCACCGTACCGATATTGGGGTGGCAGAATACTGCAGTGGCGATGTTGCGGTAATCCATCGGTGCCGATGTGGCATCGCCGAAATGCTGCTGGACCAGATGCATGGCTTCCGCCAAGGCCACCGGTGTCAATTCAGGGCCACCGGTCACGTCGCCCAGCGCCAGGATGGAAGGTATCGACGTTTCGAAGCGATCATTTACCTTGAGCGTGCCGTCGGCATTGAGCTCGGTACCCAGTGAATCGAGCCCTACCCCCTCCAGGTTGGGTCTACGCCCGGTGGCGGCCAGCACGGCATCGACCTCCAGCGACTCACCGTTGGTAAGCGTGACCAGCAACCCACCCTCGACCTTGTCGATGCGCTCGATGTTGGTCTCGAAGTGCAGATTGACGCCCTTGGCCGCCATCTGCTCACGGGTGAACTCGCGAACCTCGCGATCGAAGCCGCGCAGGAACAGCTCACCGCGATAAACCAGGTGGGACTCGCTACCCAGGCCATTGAATATGCTGGCGAATTCCACCGCAATGTAGCCGCCGCCAAGGACCAGGAAACGTCGCGGCATTCGCTCCAGGTCGAACACCTCGTTGGAAGTCACGGTCAACTCGCGACCGGGAAAGTCGGGCACCCAGGGCCAGCCGCCGACGGCCACCAGGATCTTGGCGGCAGAGAAACTCTCCCCTGCGATCTCGACGCGATGCGCATCCGTGACTCGTGCGCGTCCATTGATCAATCGTACGCCGGCGTTGTCCAGCAAACGGCCGTAGATCTCGTTGAGCCGCGCAATCTCCCGCACCTTGTTGTCACGCAGTGTGGTCCAGTCGAACATGGGGGCTTCGGGCAGATTCCAGCCAAAACCGCGAGCATCCTGGAAGGCATCGTGGAAGTGCGCAGCGTAGGAGTAGAGTTTCTTGGGCACGCAGCCCACGTTGACGCAGGTCCCCCCCAGGTAGCGATCCTCGGCAACAGCCACCCTGGCGCCGATTGCCGCCGCGGTACGAGCGGCACGCACCCCACCGGAACCAGCCCCGATAACGAAGAGGTCATAATCGAAGTCTGACACGCAATTCTCCTTGTCTCGCCGAGCTGTGCGAGCTGGCCTGATCGATGGCACGATACTACCAGCGTCGGACGCGAGCGTGCAGATCCGCCGGCGCAGTTGACCGTGACGCTTGGGCTAGGTACAAGGAGCGGGCCCTGACTGACTAGGTGGAATTCATCTCATGGACAAGGAAATCAAGGCCCTATTGGACAACAACCGCGCCTGGGCCGAGCGCATGCAGCAGGAGGACCCGGACTTCTTCGCCCGGCTATCCAGCCAGCAGAACCCCGATTATCTCTGGATCGGCTGCTCCGACAGCCGTGTCCCAGCCAATCAGATCATCTCGCTACCCCCCGGCGAAGTCTTCGTGCACCGCAACGTTGCCAATCTTGTCCACCACAATGACCTCAACGCGCTATCGGTACTGCAGTACGCCGTCGACGTACTCGAAGTTCGACACATCATGGTCGTCGGCCACTACGGCTGTGGTGGCGTGCGGGCCGCGGTTTCCGGTGGCGACAACGGTATGGTCGATCTCTGGCTGCACTCGGTACGCGAACTATACAACCAGCACCGTCATGAACTGGCCGACCTGTCGCTCGACGAGCAGGTGGACCGCATGTGCGAGTTGAACGTCAGAGCCCAGGTCAACAACCTGTGTCATAACAAGACCATCCAGCACGCTTGGCAGCGCGGCCAGCCCTTGGCCATTCATGGCTGGATCTACGGACTAGACAATGGTCGTATTCGCGACCTCGATTGCAGCGTTCTGGGACTCGATCAGGTGGCCACGCTGTATCGCATAGATCGCCTGGCGGCACCGTCCGGCGACTGATCCTCCCTCCCGGGCGCTATTGGCACTATTCGCCTTGCGCATGGGGCCTGTCGGAATTTCGATTGTCCTCTTCTCGAGCAGATCACTACATTGGCTGCGTACCACGCAGGCGCGGCCGGAGGGCTGCGCACAACAAAAACCCGAGAAGGGAACGACACATGACGTTCAAAAAGACCTTGCTGGCCGGAATGATCGGTGCCGTCATGACCGGTACGGCGCTGCTGCCGGCTGTCGCCAATGCCGAGAACACCCTGCGCATGGCCTATGACGCCGACCCGGTCTCGCTCGACATCCACGAGCAGCTCTCCGGTGGTATACTGCAGCTCTCCCACATGACCTTCGACCCGCTGGTGCGCTGGACCCATGATCTCGACTTCGAGCCGCGTCTGGCCACCGAGTGGGAACAGGTCGACGACACTACCATGCGCATGACCCTGCGAGAGGGCGTCAAGTTTCACAGCGGCAACGACTTTACCGCCGAGGACGTGGTCTGGACCGTGGAGCGCCTCAAGCGCAGCCCCGACTTCAAAGCGATCTTCGAACCCGTCGCAAGCGTGACCGCTCTTGACGATTACACCGTCGAGTTCAAGACCGAGAAGCCCTATCCGCTGCTGCTCAACCTGGCTACCTATGTCTTCCCGATGGATAGCCAGTACTACAGCGGCACGGCCG